>NZ_CP051240.1:2133312-2438071 GCF_017794965.1 Alcanivorax sp. | reverse complement strand
GGGTGCGCTGGTCGGCGGTGGCGGTCAGGGCAATGCGTGGCACCGCAGGGAAATCCCGGTGCAGCAGCGACAGTTGCAGATAATCATTGCGGAAGTCATGGCCCCACTGGGACACGCAGTGGGCTTCGTCGATGGCGAACAATGCGATATTGGCTTGCTGCAACAGGGACAGTGTGCGGGGCTGTATCAGGCGCTCCGGAGCAATGTAGAGCATGTCCAGTTCGCCATTGAGCAAGCCATCCTCGATCTCTCGCACCTGCCCGAAATCCAGGGTGGAATTCAGGAAAGCCGCTTTGACCCCCAGTGCCTTGAGGGCGTCCACCTGATCCTGCATCAACGCAATCAGCGGGCTGATGACAATGCCAACCCCCTCGCGCACCAGTGCCGGGATCTGGTAACACAGGGATTTGCCGCCCCCGGTGGGCATCAGCACAAGGGCGTCATCGCCGTTGACAAGGGTGTCGATAATGGCCTGCTGTTCACCACGGAACTGGTGATAGCCGAACACATGCTGGAGAACGGAGTGGGCGTCAGATTGCATGGGCGGAGTATACCGGTAGCGCCCGGCGTCTGACATCCATCTGACCGCGGAGTGTGGTAGGTTCCAGTGCGAAATTAACGGATTCTTGAGTCAGCCATGAAAGATATCTTTCGTCAGTTTCTGGTGCTGGGCCTGGTCAGCTTTGGCGGACCGGCGGCCCACGTGGGCTATTTTCACCGCCGTTTCGTGGAGGAACTGCAGTGGTTGGATGAGGCCGAGTTTGCCCGCCTGATGGCGCTGACCCAGTTCCTGCCCGGGCCGGCCTCCAGCCAGTTGGGCTTTGCCATTGGCCGGGTGCGCGGTGGGGTGGCCGGCGCGTTCACGGCATTTGTCGGTTTTACCCTGCCTTCCTTCCTGGTCATGGCCTTGTTGGCCATCTATGCGTCGTCCTTGCCGGAGTGGCTACAGGGGGGCGCGATTACCGGGCTCAAGTGGCTGGCCGTCATCGTGGTGGCCGATGCCGTCTGGAACATGGGCAAGCGCTTCTGTACGTCACCACTGACCCGGGGGCTAGCGGTGGCCGTGGCCTTGCTGTTGCTGGTCTGGTCCTCTCTGCCGGGCCAGATACTGGCGCTTCTGGTCGCCGCAGCGGTGGGCTGGCAGGCTCTGCGACCGGCGCAACCCGAGGCGGCGGACAGTGATCAATCTGCACCGGTCTGGCGCCCCAAGCCGTTGCTATTGTTTGCACTGCTGGCACTGGTACCGCTGCTGTTTGGTGGTGGGCTGTGGGTGCTGTGGAAAGATTTTTATGCAGCCGGCTCGTTGGTGTTTGGCGGCGGCCATGTGGTGCTGCCACTGCTGCAGGAACTGGTGGGCGGCAAGCTGAGCCCGGATCAGTTCCTGACGGGCTATGCCGCCGCTCAGGCGGTGCCCGGTCCCATGTTTTCACTGGCGGCCTATCTGGGTGCTGTATTACTGCCGTCCAGTCCCTGGCTGGGGGCGCTGACAGCCACCCTGGCTATCTTCCTGCCCGGTTTCTTGCTGGTGCTGGGCGTCATGGAAGGCTGGCAATGGCTGTCTTCCCGCCCGGCCCTGGCCGGCGCCGTGGCGGGTATCAATGCGGCGGTGGTGGGGTTGTTGCTGGCGGCGCTGTACCAGCCGGTTTTTGTGTCCGCAGTGCACGGGTTTGGGGACCTGCTGGTGGTGGTGGCGGGTTTTGCGCTGCTGCGCAGCGGCAAGGTGCCCTTGTGGGGGATGGTGTTGGGGATGGCAGGGCTGGGGGTAGTGGCTGGGGCGCTGTAAAGGACAGTTGAAAGTTTAAAGTTCAAAGTTGAAAGGCGCGGGAGAGGACGTTTGGGCAGAGATACAGAGGGCGCGCTTCATGGGGACATGCGTGTCCTCAATTTGCCAATTTGCTTTTGCCTGGTGCGAATCGACGGTTGTGGTGGCTCCCACCTGACTGACATGACTTTTGCTGATATGTCATCGCATCATGATGTGAGCGTGTCCTCGCCGGACGGGCCCAAAGGGGTGTAACGCGACACCCCTCTGGACTCCCCCGCGCCCCGACTCCGTTCGGCCTGCTCCGCAGGCACACTCCGGTACTCGCCCTGTGACGGACGCAAAAAAGACTCGCTCCGCTCAGACAGGTTTTTTGCTCTATGCCGTCACAGGGCTGCGTTCCTCGACTCACTCTAACGGGGAAGATGCCGCGCTGGTGGCATTGGCGTTCTTTTATCGCGCAAACGCTCAAGGTTGCTGTAGGAGCGCCAGTTATTCGCTCCGCTCACCCCTTCGGGGCCGCCTTGCAGGCGTTCCTTCGCTTCGCTCGGTGAGGCGCGAAATTTGCGTTTATCGTCGCTCCGTCCCGCCCGCAGACAAGGGCTAATTAGGGGATACGCATTTTTTGGGGCCGCGCTGCGGCGGCAACACGCCATGCCAAAACGTCCCCCGCTCCCTCACCGTAGGAGCCTGCCTGCAGGCGATCCGAGCCTTGGCGAGGTAATCAGTTTCGAGTTGCGAGAGACTAGTTTTGAAAGTCAAAATTCCAAACCGGGTTCCTTTCCACAGGTTTTAGGTTTTCGAACCCCGGTATTCGAAACTCGCTTCTCGTCACTCTCTTCTTTACCTCGCTTAGGCTCGGATCGCCTGCAGGCAGGCTCCTACAGCAGCATTTGAACAGACGGCTTTTAATCGGGGAGGCACATGGCTAACTGAGGGCATGCATACCCCCCCCGGCTTCACTCGCTCAGCCATGAAAACGCACCAACAACATCAGCACGGCACCTTCCCCGTTAGAGTGAGTCGAGGAACGGAAGGATCTGGCGGCGTAGAGCAAAAAACCTGTCTGAGCGGAGCGAGTCTTTTTTGCGTCCGTCAGACCCTGAGTACCGGAGTGTGCCTGCGAAGCAGGCCGAACGGAGTCGGGGTGGCGGGGAGTCCAGAGGGGGAGCCAGTTTCTCCCTTTGGGCCCGTCCGGCGAGGACAAACACCTGTCAGATTGCGATGACATATCAGCAGATACCGTGTCACCCAGGCGGGGACCACGATCACGGCAAATTCGCGCCTCACCGAGTGAAGCAAAGGAGCCTGCAAGGCGGCCCCGAAGGGGTGAGCGGAGCCGAATAACTGGCGCTACAGCCATCTTCAGCATTTACGCGATAAAAGAACGCCAATGTCAGTTGGTGATTGCGCGGGCACGGCTTGCCGGAGCACGATCACCTCCAGCGCGCTTTTCAACTTTGCACTTTCAACTTTCAACTCATCTCCACCCCGACCACCGGCCTTGCCTCAAGTCCGGAACCATGATTCACTTCTTAAAAGAAATGAACATGGGTTCCGATCATGGCCTACCGGGAAACTGACAACGTCCGCGCCCGCAAGGCGGCCCAGCGGGAGCATCTGCTGCGCAGTGCCGAGCAGTTGGTCCGCAAGGGTGGCTTTGCCAACCTGACCATGCAGACCCTGGCTACTGAGGCTGGTGTCGGGGTGGGCACGCTGTATCGCTATTTCGAGAACAAGCCGGTGCTGGCAGCAGAAGTCTTCAGGCTGGCGACCGAGCGGGAGGTGGCGGCGGTGGCCGATGCCATGACCTTGCACGGCGGCTTTTCCCGCCGGCTGTCCCATGTGCTGGAAACCTTTGTGCGCCGTGCCCAGGTCGCTCCGACCCTGGCCTGGTCGCTGATCGCCGAGCCGGTGGATCCGGCGGTGGATGCCGAGCGTCTGGTCTATCGCCAGCGTTATGCCGAGCTGTACCAGCAGTTTCTGGCCGAGGGCGTGCGGTTGGGAGAGCTCCCTGAACAGGACACCGCAGTGACTGCCGCGGCCATGGTGGGCGCCATTGCCGAGGCGCTGGTGGGACCTCTGTCCGATCCGTTGCCCAAGGCCGGGTTGGCGCAATCCCTGACCCAATTCTGCCTGCGCGCCACCGGCGCACAGGCATCGACTGACAACTTGCAAACGCTGCACAAGACGGCGTAACCATTTTTTGGGAGAGCAACCATGAATGCCAAACACGACACCCTCAAACCGGACCCGTTGGCCCAGACCCATGAGGTCTTCAATCAGGCCCGGGCGCTGGAGGACTACAACCCCTATGACACCGA
This sequence comes from Alcanivorax sp., assembly GCF_017794965.1. NCBI lineage: Bacteria > Pseudomonadati > Pseudomonadota > Gammaproteobacteria > Oceanospirillales > Alcanivoracaceae > Alcanivorax > Alcanivorax sp. The sequence goes on along the minus strand of NZ_CP051240.1, from coordinate 2,433,985 downwards.
CGACGCCCTGCGAGATGCGGTGCAACGGCATGGTGCTGGCTGGGCAGAGGCGAAACTGTCAGCCCACGGTGCCAAAACCGGGACGGCGGAAGTGATCGAGTGGGGCTTTCTGGCCAACGAGCACAAGCCGCAGTTCTTTTCCCATGATCGTCAGGGGTATCGGGTGGACCTGGTCAAGTATCACGAGTCCTACCACCGGCTGATGTCTCTGGGCCTGGAGTCAGGCATTCATTCCGCGCCCTGGACGGATCCGAAGCCCGGCGCCCACGTCGCCCGGGCTGCGCAGAGTTATCTGCAGGCCCAGGTGGAAGCTGGCCACGGTTGTCCGCTGACCATGACCTTTGCCGCGGTGCCGTCTATTAGTCTGACCCCGTCACTGGCGAAAGAGTGGCTCCCGAAAATTCTCAACAACGCCTATGACCCGCGCAATGTGCCGCATTATGAAAAGCAGGCACTGACGATTGGTATGGGCATGACCGAGAAGCAGGGTGGCTCCGATGTGCGGGCAAACACCACTCGTGCATGGGCCATCGGCACCGAGGGTCCCGGTGAAGCCTACGAATTAGTGGGCCACAAGTGGTTCACCTCCGCTCCCATGTGTGATGCCTTCCTGGTGCTGGCACAGACCGAGAATGGCCTGAGCTGTTTTCTGGTGCCGCGCTGGCGCCCGGATGGCAGCAAGAATCCGATCCAGGTACAGCGCCTGAAAAACAAGATGGGTAACGTGTCCAACGCCTCTTCCGAGATCGAACTGCGCGGCGCGCTGGGCTGGATGGTGGGCGAGGAAGGCCGCGGCGTGCCTGCCATCATTGAAATGGTGGCCATGACCCGCTTCGACTGCATGATCGGCTCCATGGCTGGCCAGCGTCAGGCAGTGGCTCAGGCGGTGAACCATGCTTCCGGTCGGGCGGCGTTCGGCAAGACCCTGCTGGACCAGCCGTTGATGCGTAATGTGCTGGCGGACCTGCAGCTGGAAGTGGAAGGCTCGCTGGCGATTGCCATGCGTATGGGGGAGGCGTTGGACCAGTCCACCCTGGACCCGAAAAACGAACACGAAAAGCTGTTGCTGCGCCTTGGCCTGCCGGCGGGCAAATACTGGATCTGTAAACGCACTCCCTTCCATGCCTACGAAGCCATGGAGTGTCTCGGTGGCAACGGGGTCACCGAAGACTTCATCATGGCGCGGCTTTACCGCGAGGCGCCGATCAATGCGATCTGGGAGGGCTCGGGTAATGTGCAGGCGCTGGACATGCTGCGCGCCCTGGCCAAGACTCCGGCGGTGCTGGAGACCTGGTTTGCCGAACAGGGCAAGACCCGGGGTAGCGATGCGCGACTGGACCAGGCCGTCGATGCCCTTAAACAGGAATTCGGTGACATGGAAGACGCCCAGTACCGTGCCCGTAACATCGTCGACCGGTTGTCGCTGACCATGCAGGCCAGCCAGTTGGTAGCGGCGGGGAATCAGTCTGTGGCGGAGGCGTTTATTGCCTCTCGTCTCGGTCAGCACGGCGACCGCAATTACGGGACCCTGCCGCGGGGGCTGGACCTGGGCCGGATTCTGGCGAGGGCGAACCCGTGGGAGAGCAATTAATAGTTAATAATGAATAATTAATAGCTGCGCGAGCAGCGACTGTCTTAATGCCAAGCAATGAGGCCGCGCCCAAACATTGGGCGCGGCCTCATGCGTTTCAAAACACGAAAACCCGTCTCGCGACGTTATTCATTATTAACTATTCATTATTAATTAAAGCTTCAGCTTGCCCGCAATCTCAAACCACATCGCCCGAAACGCCTGGGCGCTGGGGGTGTAGGGGGCGAATTCGCCGACGGGGGCGCGGTGGTCGCCCATCTGCTCCACGTGGGTGGAGTAGGGGATCCAGGTTTTCAGACCTCCCTTCATCACCTTGGGACGCTTGACCAGCATTTCCACATGCAGGTCGCGGTGGCGGTCCACCATATTGAAAAACGGCACCACGGTGAGGTTCTTGTAGTTCTTGCTGTCGATCCAGTCGCGTACCTGCTGGAAAGCACGTACCGACAGGTGGGTAGGGATCACTGGCACAAACAGGTAGTCCACTGCCGCAAAGATGCTTTCCGCCACCGGGCTCAGGGTGGGGGGGCAATCCAGAATGACCAGCTCGTAGGTCTCGCCCAGCGGGGCGATCAGCTGTTTGAGCTTGTTTTTGGCGCTGCCGCCTTCACTCAGCTTGATGTCCGCATTGCGCATGGAGATATCTGCCGGGATGGCATCCAGATTGGCCCAGCGGGTCTCCCGCTTGAGCCTGCCAATGGGCTGCTTGCCTTTCAGTACATTGCCCGCCTTGTAGCCGTCGCCATCATCCACGCCCAGATAGAAGCTGGCGGCGCCCTGGGGATCCAGATCCCAGAGCAGGGTGCGATGCTTCCAGCGGGCGGCATGCCAGGCGACATTCACCGCCGAGGCGGTCTTCCCGACGCCCCCTTTCAGGTTATAAAAGGCAATGGTTTGCATGGCGTTCTATCCTGTCAGCAAGTCGAAAGCAGTGGTGGCCTGTACTATAGCCGTGAATCCACCGGGTTCCTACGGTCGGGAACAGGGTTCACGGCTACCTTTATTGTTGATCTCAGGCTAGCATGATCGAAGCCGATGTCCCATTTTGCCTGCCTGTGACGGTAGTGCCAGTCTGGGGGCATCTCTTGTGATGCTGGTCGACAGGCTGTTTAATAGCCGACCAGCCAATGCCCTGAGCGGGCAAAAAGCCAAAGGAACAGGGAACCAGGGTGACCGCTTCAAAACGCTACCAGGTCTTTATCAGTGCCACATACCCCGATATGCAGGGAGCGCGGCAGGCGCTGATGTTGCCCATGATCGAGAACGGCATGATCCCCACCGGGCTGGACAGTGCCGCTGCCGATGGTAATACCCTGCTGCCGGTGATCCAGAAGCTGATCGAGACCAGTGACTACTTCGTGCTGATCGTCGGCGGTCGCTATGGGCACCTGTCTCCCATGGGGCTCAGCGAAGTTCACCGTGAATATATCTTTGCGGCCACCAAGCGCAAACCGGTGGTGGCCTTTATCCATGATAACCCCTCCTTGCTCAGAGACGATCAACAGGAAGGCACCCGCGATGGCATGGTGCGACGGGATGATTTTGTTCGCCTGCTGGAAGAAAAAGTGCCGTGCTTTCGCTGGAGCACCGAGGCCGGCCTCACCGAGGTGGCCCGCAAGGTGTTGCCAAACCTGATGCGCGAACACCGTGCCACGGGTTGGGTGCGTGCCGATCAGGCCGGGAGCGGCGGTGGGGCGGACACCAACGGTCTGAAGGCCCGTATTCAGGAGCTGGAGAAAGAACGGGAAGAGGCATTGGCCCAGTCCCGGCCTCCCCTGAAGACCCTGTCCCGGGGCAATGACCAGGTGGCGCTGGATTACTCCTGTAACGTCTATGAAGGCGGTGACTGCAAGCTGGCCATGGTCACCACCCGCCTCAGCTGGGATCAGGCGTTCTCCTGCGTGGCGCCGCTAATGCTGAACCCGGCCTCTGAGCCCGTGATGCAGAAAGCCCTGGAAGACTTCATTGTGCGCAAGGCCCTGGGCGATGTGCAGAAAGACTTCCCCCGCGCCCATGCTGTGCGCAACGTGGTGCTGGCGGCGCACTCCTTCAACCAGCTCAAGATCCACCTGCGTGCCCTGGGCCTGATCGCCAAGTCCCAGGAAACCGACAGCCGCGGCCTGCCCCTCTGGCAACTCACCGCCCATGGCGACAACACCATGAGTCAGGTGATGGCGGTGAAGCGGACGGTGAAGCTCTAATTAATAGTTAATAATGAATAATTAATAACGCCGCGGGCCTGATTTTTTAGGTTCTGAAAGCAAAGAGGCCGCGTCCAGAGTCTGGACGCGGCCTCTTGCGTTTAAGGCGCTCAGGCGCTGGCTCGCGCCAGCTATTAATTATTCATTATTAACTATTAATTAACACCCAGCTTTTCCTTGATGAACGCCACAACCTCATCCACCGGCACATCGGTATTTTCAGCATCCCCACGCCCCTTGTATTCCAACACGCCGTTGTCCATGCCGCGCTCGGCGATGACGATGCGGTGGGGGATGCCGACCAGTTCGGTGTCGGCCAGTTTCACGCCCAGACGTTCTTTCTCGCGGTCATCGAACAGCACTTCGATGCCGGCGGCGGTGAGTTCGGCGTAGAGTTTTTCTGCCAGCTCGCGCTCGCGGGGGCTCTTCTTGATGTTCACCGGGACCAGCGCCACGGAGAACGGGGCAATGGCTTCCGGCCACAGGATGCCGCGGTCGTCGTGGTTCTGTTCGATGGCGGCGGCGACCACACGGGTCACGCCGATGCCGTAGCAGCCCATGGGCATGACCACGGACTTGCCGTTTTCATCCAGCACCTTGGCACCCAATGCTTCGGAGTACTTGGTACCCAGCTGGAAGATATGGCCCACCTCGATACCGCGCTTGATAGTCAGGGTGCCGTTGCCGTCCGGGCTCGGGTCGCCTTCCACCACATTGCGCAGGTCGGCCACGTCCGGCAGCGCCACATCGCGTTCCCAGTTGATGTTGAAGAAGTGTTTGCCGTCTTCATTGGCACCGGCGCCGAAGTCGCTCATCACCGCCACGCTGCGGTCGGCGATGACCTTGATGGGCAGGTTCACCGGGCCCAGGGAGCCGGGGCCGGCACCGATGGCCTTGCGAATTTCTTCTTCGCTGGCAAATTCCATGGGCGCGGCTACCGCGTCCAGTTTCTCCGCCTTGATGTCGTTCAGTTCGTGGTCGCCGCGGACCAGCAGGGCCACCAGCTGGCCTTCTTCGGCGCCTTTGACCACCAGGGTCTTGATGGTCTTTTCGATGGCCAGATCAAACTGTTCCACCAGTTCTTCAATGGTCTTGGCGTTGGGGGTATCCACCTTTTCCATGGCGGCGCCGGGGGCGGCACGCTCGCTAACCGGCGCCAGCGCTTCGGCCAGTTCCACGTTGGCGGCGTAGTCGGAGCTGTCGGAGAAGGCGATATCGTCTTCGCCGGAGTCGGCCAGCACATGAAATTCGTGGCTGGCGGCACCACCGATGGCACCGGTATCCGCTTCCACGGGGCGGTAGTCCAGGCCCAGTCGATCGAAGATGGCACAGTAGGCCTTGTGCATGATCTGGTAGGTCTCGGCCAGGGAATCCGTGTCGGTGTGGAAGGAGTAGGCGTCCTTCATAATGAATTCCCGCGAGCGCATGATGCCGAAGCGCGGGCGAATCTCGTCACGGAATTTGGTCTGGATCTGGTAGAAGTTGGCCGGCAACTGCTTGTAGCTGTGGATCTCGTTGCGGACCATGTCAGTGATCACTTCCTCATGGGTGGGGCCCAGGCAGAAAGGGTTGTTGTGACGGTCGGTGATGCGCAACAGCTCCGGGCCATAGGCGGGGGCGCGGCCGGATTCTTCCCACAGCTCCATGGGCTGCACCACCGGCATGAGCACTTCCTGGGCGCCGGCCTTGTCCATCTCCTCGCGGATCACGTTCTCCACCTTGCGCAGTACCCGCAGCCCGGTGGGCAGCCAGGTGTAGAGGCCCGAGGCCAGCTTGCGAACCAGGCCGGCACGGAGCATGAGCTGGTGGCTGATGACAACGGCGTCCGCCGGGGTTTCTTTGACAGTGGCAAGCAGGTACTGGGAAGTGCGCATAGGGGCTCTGTATCAGGGTTCTCGGGGAAAGGGACGATTCTAGGGATAAAGACGGTGCGACTCCAGTCTTGGCTTTTGTCGCCAGTGTTGTCTAGAATCAATGTCAGAATAAAGTCTCAGCAGTATTGATAAGAATTACAGGGAACGGGGGAAGTAATGGACCACCTTTTCAAGTGGGCGTCAGGATGCGCCCTGGGCATGGCGTTGTGTGCCAGTGCCCAAGCCGAACTGATCGATTCCGTGCGCGCCGGCGACAATGCCTACCTGATCTCGGAAACCCATCTTTATGTCTACGACTCGGTGGCCGGGACCGTGGATGCCCTGGCATTGGATATGGCCCCCGTTGCCGTGGATGCCACTGACGATGGCATCTTTGTCGCCTACCCGACGTTGGTGGAAAAGCGGGGATTCAACGGTGCCCCGTTGAGTGATGCCAGTGGTCTGATTCAGCGTACTCTCCCTCAAACCACGGATATCCTGGTTCATGGTACCACCGTGTATGCTGCCTTCAGCGAAGGTGAGGCCATTTACCAGCTCAATACTTCAGACCTGAGTGCGACGGGCGGCGCGGCCTATCTGACGCTCAGGGAGCCACTGTCCCAGCTGGCTGCCTACCCCGCAAATGGCACCGGGCCGCTTGAGGCGCTTTACAGCCCTGACGGCCAGGATCTTATCCGCTTGAGTTTTCCGGTGGTGTTTGATCCGGATAATATTGCCGAGTCCGAGCGCTTCCAAATCCCGCCAGGGCAAAACCTGGAAGAGCCGGACGATATCTTCTTTCTGGAGGGGGGCACCGGCAATGTGCTCCTGATGGATAATGGCTCCGAATGGTCACTGGATGGCGTTTACAATGGCTGGATTGCGGGCCGGGAGTTCCACTTCCTGGATCAGGCGGAGGATGACAACTGGTCAGTGGTACGCGACAAGGTCATCGCCTGTGAGCCCGAAGCAATGCGTGACTGGGGCTCTGACCTGATTCATTACGGCCATTCCCTCGCCTTTGACAGTCGTGAGAAGGCGGGGACCCCCGATGTGCTGTTTGATGTGGTCCATGTCTGGGGCGCCGGCGCCAATCCGGGCACCCACCTGTTCAGAGAGAGTGCGCCGGGCACCCTGCAGGCAAGGGTGTCGCAACGTGCTGATGGGCTGGACTTCGACGATGGCAAGGTGCCTTACTCTGTGACAGCGGGTGCCAGCCTGTCGGACTATCAATTGCAGCAGGGCGTATTGGGACGCCATGTGGCCTTCAATGACGACCATTCTCTCGCGTACGTGCTGCATCAGGGGAATGCCACCTGTCAGTCCATGGTGAGAGTTTATAACCTGGCAACCCAGACCTGGCAGGGCACCATCCCGCTCCGTTGGCGTGCGGATGCGCTGGCGGTGGTTGGCGGGGCCAACCCCGATACCAGTGACGATCAGCTGGCCGTGGTCTATGAAGTGGCCTATGACCGATACGGACGCAGTGATCCGCTGTCGACTTTCATTGACCTGAATGCCGGTGTGTTGGAAGAAGATGCCAGCCTGGATTTTGCCGATTACGGTTCATCCTATTTCGGGTTGAGTACGGTGCAAGCCAGTCGTCATGCCGTGCTGTACCAGTTTGAGGTCGCATCCCAACCCGACTTCAGCATAATCACCGGTCACGGTCCCGGCGGCGGCTTTGATGACTATATTCATATAGACAGTGAATCAGGCCAGATAAGTGAGATCGATGGTTGGGATTCCCGGGCGGTGCTGGGAGAGGCTTCAGGCCTGGCCCTGAAAGCAGTGGACGATTTGAGTCTGCTCAACTTTAACGAAGATGCGGGGTCGTTCATGTTTGAGGCGGCGCCCTACGCTAATGGGGTGCTGGACGACACGGTAGAGACGCTTGAGGCGCCACTGGTGGCCTCAAGAGATCAGACCCTGTTTGCCCTCAATTTGCCGGAGGCCAGTGCGGCCCTGTTCGACAAGAACGGTCCGGCGTATAACGAGGGCAAGCCGCAGGATTTCCTGCCCAACTTGTTGGGCGCAGCAACCTGGTCAGAGACCATTCAGGGCTCGGCAGGCTATTATGCGCTGTATAACCTCAATGGTGGAGACAACCAGGGCTCCACGGCCTCAGTCCTGCAGCGCTGGTTGTTGACCCTGGGGGCCGATGGTCATGCCACCTTTACCCCGGCGGGTGAAGGTAGCCTGGCGGGCTTGCCGCTGAGAACGGATATTGTTGATCCGGCGACGGACGATCTGCTGGTCACCACCCTGTACCAGGGGCAGTATCGATTCACTGCGGTCAGCAGCGATTTGTCAGATGCCCCCAGTTTTGAGGGGTCTGGCGACAATGCTGGCGGTGAAGGCGGCGGTGATGGCTCTACCGGTGGCGAGACCGGCAGCGGCGGCGGAAATGGCGCGGTCTCTGGCAGCGGATTCAGTTCCGGCGGCGGTGGCGGTGGCGGCGGCAGCTTTGGCATGCTGACCGGATTGCTCGGGCTGCTCTATTTCCGCTTGCGGAAACGACGTCACTAAGTGTTTGTCAAAGGGCCCGGCTGGGCCCTTTTTTGTGAGGAATTAGTATGTTGAATGCGGAACAGGTGCAGGCGGTGATCTATGAAGGGTTGCCTGCGGCGTCGGAAGAAGGATTGCAGGTGGAATCCATCGGCGAACACCGTGCCAGGGTGCGCAGTCCGTTCCGGCCTTCCACCCTGCGACCGGGAGGCTCCATCTCCGGGCCCACCATGATGGGGTTGGCCGATGCGGCCATGTATGCGGCGGTGTTGGGGGCTCTGGGGCGAGTGGAGATGGCGGTGACCCAGAACCTCAACATCAACTTCCTGTCTCGCCCGGCCCAGAAGGATCTGATTGCCGAGGCGGTTATCCTGCGCCTTGGGCGGCGTTCGGCGGTACTGGAAGTGCAGCTGTTCAGCGAGGGCAGCGATGACATGGTGGCCCACGTGACCGGCACCTATGCGCTGCCGGTTAGCTGACAGGGGCGAGCTACGAGCTACACTGATAGGGCTAACAGAGGTCCCAACGTTCCCGGAGGTCGGCGGTTTCCCTTGAGGCCGGATTCGCCCAGGCGAGCTGGGCTCCTACAAAAACTGCGTTTCCACGAAGACACTGTAGGAGCCCAGCTCGCCTGGGCGATCCGCGCCTAAGCGAGGTAATGATTCCAGAAACGCCTTTGGTACCAACTGTAGAAGCGCATGATATTCGCTACGCCCACCCCTTCGACCGCCTCGCTGCGCGAGGTTCGTCCCCTGGAAGGGAACTCCTGCAGCACGCATCTGACGCTGTTGGCAAGCGGGGCTGTAGGAGCTTGCCTGCAAGCGATCCGCGCCTAAGCGAGGAACTGAGGTGCCTTTTTGTCTTCAGAGCATGCCCGCGCGGAGCATAAAACTACCCGCTTAACAGGGCATGTCCACGTGTTGCAGCTTGTAGCTTGTGCCTCTACCGCAGCTCCTTCTCCCAGATCAGATCCAGGCTGTTGGCTTCCGAGCTGGAACGGGCCTCCAGATGCAGGCTCCGGGAGAGGGTGTAGCGGAGCATCACCGTGGAAACGGCATCGAACAGTCCGATGGCGTAGGTCAGGTAGAGCCGCTCTGACAGTTGCTTGCCCAGCATCAGCGCGGCATCTTCGGTTTCCCAGTCGCTGCCCACGGTAATTTCATCCACCCCCAGTTTGTCACCGATCTTCTGGGTCACACCGCTGCCTTTTTCCAGGCCGTAGACGGCTAGTGCCTGGGCAATGCGGTTGGCATCGCTCTGGGTGCCGCCTTCCAGGGGGCGGCCGGTGAGCAGGTAGGACATGATCTGACTGGTTTCCATGGCGGGATCGGAGTACAGCGTGGCTTCCGGAGTTTGCAGGGTGCCGCCCAGTTGTACGCCCACGGTGATCGCCTCGCTGGGAATCTTGCGATAGGCACGGATATCCAGACCGGGATTGTCCGGTTGCCCCTGGAAGATCAGCTGTCCGTCACTGATGGCCAGATTCTGACCATAGGCGCGGTAGCGGCCTTCGACGACGATCAGCTCACCGTTAAGTTGCGGCGGTTGCCGGGGTTGCTGCGCAATCTGCAGGGTGCCGCCCAGGGTGGCGTTAAGGCCGAAGCCATTGAAACTGACCTGGTCACCGAGTCTCACGGTCACGTCCATACCCAGCGGCAGGGCCTGGTCCTTGTTGCCCTCCTGATGCACCAGCACCTGATCTTCGCTGACGGTGATGGCGCCCTCGGGCAATTGCTCGGGGCGAATGGCGGCTTCCGGTATGCGCAGTTCACCGCTGAGCATCATCCCTTCCAGGTCTCCGCTCAGGGTCAGATCAGGTGATACCCACACCTGGGCGTCTGGCCGCTCTGCTACCAGTAGGCGCTGGCCGCTGAACTGCAGTTTTAGGGCCAGCGGCCAGCGGCTGGGATCCAGATAGCCTGTCACCTTGAGGGTGCCGGTGCCCATCCGGGCCTGACCATCCACGGCAAGCCTGCCCTTGGGTGAGCCGGTCAGGCGCAGGTTGATATCACTGAACGCCGTGCCCAGGGCGGGTACCAGGGTGTGACCATCCTGCAGGGCGATCGTGCCCTCGATAATGGGCGCGCGGGGGGTGCCGGCCAGCTGTATGTCCCCATGGAGCTTGCCGCTGACGTCACGCAGATCGGCGGTGAGCATTTCCACCACCGACAGCCGCTCAATGCGAAAGGCGACCTGGCCCTGCATGGCTGCGTCCGGGGTAAAGCCATGATCAATCTCGGCATTGACCTGGCCCAGCGCGGTGGACAGCACAAAGCGGGTGTGGGCCTGCTGGCCGTCCAGGCGGCTTTCCAGTGACACCGTATCCAGCTGCCAGGGAGCAGGGCCGTCTTCCACATTGAAACTGAGCCTGGCGTCCCGGGTCTGCAGTTTCAGATCCCCGGTGGGAGCCTCCAGCGTGCCTTTCAGGCGGGTTTCTCCCTGCAAGGTGCCCTCCAGCGTATGGTCCGGACCAATCAGGGGGGTGAGTAATGCCAGCGGCAGGGCGTTCATATTGGCATCAAGCGTGAATTGCTGAGCGTCGTTCAGGCTACCCTGGGCACACAGCTGGCTCTGTTGTTGTTGCAGACACAGTTCTCCCAGTTGCTGGCGGGAGGCGGACAGGAACAGCGCGCTGGCTGCCTGTTGGGTCCACTGGCCCAGGTGCGCCTGTTCCAGCCGGGTGTTTTGCAGGGCGCCTTCCCAGCGGGGTGGCGTGTTGTCGTTCAGGGACAGAGTGCCTTCAAGCTGGGTGTCCAGGCGAGTGTCTTCCTGGGTCAGCGCCAGCGTAAGTTGATGGTCCGGCAGCGTTCCTTGAAGGTCCAGTGTCAGCCGGTCCAGCAGCCCCCGTCCGTTCTGCTGTAACCCTGCGGCGCTCACCTTGACGGCTTGCTGTTGTGGGCCTGTGCCCACATTGCTGAAGTTGGCCTGCACGGCGTCTAGCTGTAGCTCCCCCTGTCGCAGGGCATTGCCGGCAAGCGTGCCACTGAACCGTGGACGCTGGGGAGGCCCCTGAATGCTAAGGTTACCCGTCAGGCGTCCCTGCAATGAACGCTCCAGCTGTGTCAGGTTGGCCAGCGCCAGTTCGCCCTCCAATTGCCATTCCGGCCAGGCCTTGCCGGCCAGCGTAAGCTGGTTGTCACCCCAGTGCAGTTGGCTGTCGATCTGCAGATTGTCCGCATGGCCCCGGGTGTGCGCACGCAGGCTCAGGGGTTGCTGGCGAAGGGTGCCGGTGACCTGGAGTGAGCCGGGTTCCAGTTGCCAGTGGTTGTCCTTTATCTGCCCTTGGCTGTGCCCGTCGATGGTCAGCTGCCCTGGAAGTGTGGGGACCAGCATGCCGGTATCCAGGGCGCCGTTGAGGGCCAGGTCCCACTGTAGTGGCTGAAGCTGCAGGGTGCCGCTGGCGCTGAGTTGCTGACCGGATTGCTGGAGCGTCAGGGTTGCCAGTGTCAGTGTCTGTTCTGCCAGCTGGGCATCAAGTTCGATGTCCAGGGTCTGCGGTTGCTGATCTGCCACCGTTCTTGTCAGGGCGGTTTTTCCTTTGAGCTGTATGGCTGACAGTGGCCCGCGGGTGATCAGGGTGCCAGCATCCAGAGTCAGGCCCGGATCGTTGCTCAGCGGCAGTGGCTGCTGCTGCCATTGGTGTTTCAGGTCTACCTGCCACTGTTGGTCCTGATAGCGCCAGTGGCCGGCGGAGTGCAGGGTCACAGGCGAGTAGAGATCGTGGTTCAGTTGCAGGGCGGTCAGGGGGCCACGGGCAACCAGTTCTCCGCTAGTCTGCGCGGCCGCCACGGCTCCCTTGTCCGGCAGCGGTTTGCGCCAGCGCAGACGCCCATCCAGGTTATAGGGGCTGGCGAGTTGGCCATGGGCGCTCAGGTTCACGTCCAGATCGTCCAGCAGGGTGGCCTCCAGTCGGGCCAACTGGAAACGGCGCCAGGCAGACAGGCTTTCGCCCTCCAGTGTCTGTGCCAGTTGCGTGTCATTGACGGTGACAGAGTCTACGCTCAGGTGCTCAATGCGGATGCCCAGCGGCAAGGTCAGGCTGTCTGGTAATGACGTGCTGTTGCTCTCTTCTGCAGGGCCCGGGGTGGTTTTGATAAGAAGATGGCCCAGACTCAGGTCGTCGAAAGTCAGCCAGCCACGGGTGAGCGTGAGTGGGTGCAGCTGGGCATCCAGTTGGTTCAGGGTCACACTGAGGCTGTCATTCTCATAGACCAGGCCACGAAGGGAGACCGTGCCGAGCAGGTTGCCGTCCCAGTGCTCAAAACTCAGTTCGCCGGGGATCAGGTCACTGACCTGTGTTAGCAGCCAGCGGTTACCCGTGGCGGTACCTGCCAGACCATAAAGCAGCAACCCGGCCAGCAATAGTGCCAGGGTGATCAGGGCGAACAAGCCGATAAACGCGCGCCGGATCACAGGTCTGGCCCCATGCTCAGATGAATGCGCCAATCCCGGTTTTCATCCACCGCCCGAGCCACATCCAGGCGAATCGGGCCCAGCGGGGAGCGCCAGCGTATCCCCACACCGGCACTGTGGCGCAATTCATAATCCTCCACATCGTTGAAGGCATTGCCGGCATCGCTGAAGACGGCGAGGTGCCATTTTTCCGTGAGGGGATGGTCATACTCCAGGGAGCCGGTGGCCATGTGGCGTCCACCGATGACTTCGCCATTGGCATCTTCTGGCCCAAGGGATTCATAGCTGAAGCCCCGGATGCTGGAATCCCCCCCGGCGAAGAATCGCATGGAGGCGGGCAGTTCGGTGACATCGTTGATTTCGGTGTAACCCAGATCCAGGCGAGTCAGCACCCGCCCGCCGACCAGCGGAAACACCAGTTTGGCACTGGGTGTAAGCTGCACGAAAGACGCGGTGGAGGAGAGCCCCTGATGAGCCACCCGGATCTTACCGTTCAGCCGCCAACCAAAAGTGGGGTAAACCGGATCGTTGGCCTTGATCCGGCTCAGCTGATATCCGGGCATGACCAGTTCCGCCTGATCCACCTCATCCGCGATCTGCCAGGTCTCGCGCAGATACTCCAGTGACAGGGTGCTGACCCATTTGCTTTTCAGTTCGACGATGTAGTCGGCCCCGGTCATCCAGCGCTCATTGGTGTTGCTGTCCGTGTCTTCGTTGACATAACTGCTATGCAGATCCAGTCGCTCACGGAGAGGATCGGAGAGCGGGATCTGGTAACTGGCCCCGGCCCCCTGTTCCACTTCGGACAGCTGGGTTTCCGCACGGAAACGATGCCCCTGGCGATTCACCCGGCGATTTTCGATACCCAGACGCACCCGTGGCCCGGTGTCGGTGCTGAAGCCGATGCCGGTGAGCAATGACCAGCGATGGTTGTCGCTGAGTGTAATGCTGACAGGGATGGTGTGTGCCTGGGGATCAGCTGTGCCTTTCTGGATTCTGGCCGCGCTGAAATACCCCGCACCCAGATAGGCCTGCTGGGTTTCCAGCACCCGCTTGCTGTCAAAGGGTTGCCCCTGCTCGAACTGCACATAGGACTGGATCAGATCGGGATCCAATTCGCTGCCGCTCACCTCTACCTGACCAAACCGGTAGCGTGGTCCACTGTCGACGATCAGAACAATAGTGGCACTGCGCTTTTCCGTATCCACGGTGAGTTCATGGCGGGTAAGCTTGCCTTCCACATAGCCGCGATTGATGAGGCTTTGCTGCAGGTTGCGTTTGAGCCGGGTGTACCGGTCATGCTGCAGGCGTTCGCCGATGTGGAGTGCGTCTTCGTCCACCAGCCTTTGGAAAACCGGGTCTTCTGCGGCATCCCCGTGCAAGCGGATGTCCGCATGGGTCAACAGTACAGGGGGGCCGGTCTGAACCTGCAGAGTGACGATGGCGCACTCGCCGTCCGTGTTGGCGGATAGGGAAAGCTGGCTTTCGTAGTAGCCCATGGCTTTCAGGGCATTGTCACCATTGTTGAGGATCTGGCGGCGGATCAGACCGTACTGGGCCTTGGGGGGCTGACAGGCATAGCCCTCAAGATTGATCAGGGCACGGATATTGGCGGCCACCGCATCACTGGCATTGCCGCTGATGATCAGCTCCGGCTTGGTCTGGGCAACGACGGGGATCGGCAACAACAGTAGCAGCAGTACTGCGATCCATCCTGTTGGCAGCTTGGCGGTCAATCCCTGGTCCTTGTCAGTCATTGCTGCCAGTGTAAGCCAACAGGGTGCGGCACGAAATCCGGTTGTGAAAATTTGCCTGGGTTGGAGCCTGAAGGTCGCCCAGGCAACCGGGAAAAGGTTGGGCTCCAATGCACACTGGCTAGTCGGAGGTGCTGCCCCGTTCCCGCTGGTATTCGCTGGCGCTGGGACGTTTCTTGAGACGCCGTTGCAGGGTTCGACGGTGAATCCCCAACGCATCTGCGGCCCTGGAAATGTTGCCATCATGGGCATCCAGGGTGCGCTGGATGTGTTCCCATTCCAGCCGTTGCAATGACGGGGGCGTCTCGGGAAGCGCAGTGCCAAGACTGGCCGGGTCCGCCTGCAGAGCATCAAGAATATCGGTGGCGCTGGCGGGTTTGGTGAGATAATTGTGGGCGCCACGGTGGGTGGCGGCCACGGCCGCGGCGATGCTGCCGTAGCCGGTCAGCAGCAGCACCTTGCAACGGGGGAAGCGTTCGCGGATCGGGGCGATCAGGTCCAGCCCGTTATCCTGTCCCAGATTCTGGTCAAGAATGGCCGCGTCCAGTTGCGAGAGGCTGTTGATGTGTGTCAGCGCGCTGCTGGCGTCATGGGCCACATCTATGTTGGCGACCCGGCGCCCCAGCGCGCGTGCGGTTTGCTCGGCCAGCAGTTCATCGTCTTCCACCAGCAGCAAATGCAGATTGTCAGTCATGGGATTCCTCTTTGCCAGTCGACATATCAGCATGGGGAGAGCAGATACGCACCTGGGTCCACTGGCTGCCAAATTCCATGTCCAGACTGGCGCCCATCTTTTCCAGTGCGGTCTGCACCAGAATCAGGCCCATGCCCAGCCCCTGCCGTTCCGAATCCGCATGGGCAGGGCCGTTATCGCTGGTCTGCAGCAGATAGCCCTGACTGTCTTTCGCGCTGTGAATGATCCAGCGACTGGCGCCCGCATCCATGGCGTTGTAGCCCAGATTGCTGAGCACCCGGAACCAGCTTTCCCCATCCTGAAGCAAGGGGTCAACCGCCAGCTCACTCTGCACCTGGAGAGTGGGGGCAAGATGACGCAGCTGTTGGGACAACTGTTCGATCAATGTGCTCAAACGTTGTGGCCCGGAAAGGTGTTCGGCGGCATTGCGTTTCAGGCGCTGGGATACGGTGCGCGCAAGCTGGTCGATCTGGCCCACCTCGCCACGCAGGGATGCCGGTAGTTCCGGGGCATGCTGCAAGTTGTCCGCCAGCATGACCAGGGTGCCCAACGGGGTGTTCAGTTCGTGGGCTTGATCCGCCAGGGTGGCGGCAATCTGGTACATGTGCTCCCGGCGCCCGGCCAGATCCAGAGCCTGTTCCTGCTGGCGCTGTTGCTGGCGCATGAGGCGTTGAATGACCTGGCCCAGCAAGGTCAGCATGAGCAGTAGCGCCACAAACACCACGCCCATGCCCACGCTGTGCAGGCCGCTGAGCTCATGGCTGAGAGCATGCAGCGGCGTATCATCGGCGGGGCGGTGGTACCAGTTGAAGGTGACCAGATATCCCGCCAGTGCCAGCCCGGCCACCACCAGCCCGTTGGCCAGTGGCAAGGTGAGTGATGCCAGCAGTGCGGGCACCAGCAGGTAAAAAGATAGGGGATTGCCGGCCCCTCCGAACGATTGCAGCAACAGGATGAACAGCGCCGTATCCAGAGCCAGCTCCACCGTGAGTAACTGACTTTGGTGTTTGCGTGAGCGGTGGCTGAGCAGGGTGATCAAACTGGGTAGCAGCAAGGCCCCCAGCCCGCTGAGCTGTGCCAGCTGATAGCCAGTGTGGCCAAGGCTCTGCAGCAGCATCAAAGCCAGGGTAAACAGCAATACCAGCAGGCTGCGCAGCCAGATCAGGCGCAGGCGCCAGTTGCGAACGGGGAGGCGATTGTCCATGGCGCTATTGTAGAGGCAAAAGGGGGGAGAGGGGTGTGGCAATTTGCCTCGGTGGTTGAGTTGAAAGTTAAAAGTTCAAAGTTGAAAAGCGCGCCAGAGCTGCCTGGGTTCTAAGCCGCCGTGCCCGCGCCATTACCGGCAAGCGCGGGCACGGCATTCTAAAACCGGGGGCGGGCTCCGCGTTTCAACTTTGAACTTTTAACTTTCATTTCAGGGTTTCAGCAACGCCCCGTCCAGCAACTCCGCCGCGAATACTGGCAGCTTGGGGTGCTTGCGGTGGGTGGCCTTGTTGAGGCGGAAACCGGCTTCGCGGAAGGTGCTGGCGGTGTCGCGGGTGAGCTGGCAGCCGCACGCCAAGTGCTTCCAGGCCGGGTTGAGGCCAGCCTGAACCCGTCGCACCCAGCGTTTCTCGCTGGCCACATGTTCAAGGGCAAGCAGGGTGCCGCCGGGTTTCAGCACGCGATAGGCTTCCCGGGCAGCGGCTTCAGGATCAGGAATGGTGCAGAACACCAAGCACGCCACCACGGTATCAAAGCTTTCGTCGGCATAGGGCAACGCCTGGGCGTCACCGGTTTGCAGATGGAAGCGGTCAGGCTGGGGGCACTGGCTGGCAGACTCACGGGCCAGATCGAGAAGGGCTTCGCCGGGTTCGATGCCGTGGATTTCCGTGGCCATGTCGGAATACAGCGGGAAGTTGGCTCCCGTGCCCACGCCCAGCTCAAGGACCTTGCCATGAGCCTGGCGGAGCAGCTTTTCCCGGTCACGCCAGACCGGGCGGGTCGCCCAGTCCAGCAGTACCGGAAAAATACGGTCTTCGTACATTGCCATCATCAGTTACGCGGTGGCAGTACGTAGTCGTCCGGGTTGTTGAGCATTTCCATGGTCAGCGGATCGGACAGGACGCTGGTCAGGTTGCGGTCGGTCTTCTTGCTGAACTTGCGGCGCAGCTTTTCAAACTTGCGGAAGCTGCGGAAGTTCAGCGCATAAAGACGGACTTCCTGCAGGCGCTTGTAGGAATACATCACATCCAGGGCATCCATGGAGAACTGCGGGCGGATCTTCATGGCCTTTTCCAGGTAGCTGATGGCGTCGTTGAGATCGCGCTTGCGGTTCATGTAGATCAGGGCGTTGGCGTACTCGTAGTTGACGATGGGAATATCCGGCGCCAGTTCCAGGGCATCAGAGAACGAGTCTTCTACCGTGGTGGTGCGGGCGCCATAGGTCATGCGACCAGTGAACTTGCCCACACGGCGCATGATGCCGGCGTCGACACCGGCCCGGAAAGCGTGGGCCAGGGGCTGCTCCGGCATGATTTCCACGACTTCTTCGGCGCTGTTCTTGATCTTGCCGATGTAGCGACGGGCGACCACCACCGGCACCGGCGATTCCTCGGCGATTCGGGCAATGGCATAGGCATAGCCCAGCTTCACGCTGGCGACAATAGGTGCCACTTCCGGGTCGTCCTCGGCCTCTTTCATCACGTCAAAGTATTCTTCGGCGCGGTTTGCCACGTCCTGCAGCATCATGTACTTGATGCTCTGACGCTCGGCCAGGTAAATGGCGTACATCAGCTGGGAGAACAGGGCCGGGATTTCGCCCATGGGCCCCAGTTTCATCCCTTGTTCCCTGGCTTTCTGGAAATCACCGGAAAAGAACAGTCGCCATACTTCCAGGTAACGTTCCTCCAGGGCGTTGTAGTCACCGTGCCAGTCTTCGATACCGTCGGTCATGAACGGATACTTGTTGAACTGGACACGCATGTACTCGGCGGAAGGGTAGGGCACTTTCAGGCCCCGCATCAGGTAATCCCATTTTTCACGGATTTGCTGATCGTTGTAGGTGAAGTAGCTCTTCTTGTAGGGAACCTCATTCCAGGTTTCCACAAAGATGCGCTCGTCCACCGGAATCTCCTGCATTTGCAGCTCTTCCGGTGTGACCTCGTCCATCTCGTCGTCCGCGTCGTCATCTCGGGCGGCGAGGGTTTGCAGGCTAACGGTACAGAGCGTAACCAGAAGCAGGCTACGCCATAGCGGTTGAGAAAATGATGCCATCATGCAGCGGCTCTTGTTGTTGTTGTCTAGACTAAGGAGGGAGCGGGCGTTTATCTGCCTCTGTATACCCCAATGGCATAACAATGCCATGGGCCGGCACTGTGAACAAGTTCAGCTTGGTATGTATTCCATCGCCCTTATGTAACGCCAGGGTGGCGGTAACAGGCACGGGAGGGAATGAAACCGGGGAGAGCCCATCACGCCGGAAAGCCGGCCTGATGGGCTGCAGTTGGGGCAGGGATCAGGCCGTGGCGCCGGCGGCGCGCAGGGCGTCCGCGTAATCCGCGCATTTCACATGGCTCTCGATGTGGGCCAGCAAGGTGCGTCCCTGGGGATCACGGGCATTCAGGTCGCGGCCCTGTTCCTGGAAGAAGGCAATGAAGCGCTCGAAATCTTCCGCGCGCAGGGCCCGGTAGGCTTTCTCAAGCACGTGAAAATCGGTGGAAACGCCCTCTTCGCCGTTGAAATCCAGAAATACTTTGATCTGCTCATCGGTCATCGGCTCGCCGATAACCTTTTTCTTGTCTTTGCGCTCAGCCATGGGGGCTCCTGCTTCCATATCGGGTTCGGGCGTGGGACAGGGTGAACCGTTGCCCTTGATCAAGGGCGCGCATTATAGAAGGTTGCGCAGGCTTGAGGCCAGAGGTGGCCGGGAAGGAGGGAGAGACTGGCCGCCGGGGATGCCGGCGGCCGGGCCGTCATCAGGAGGCCATGTCCTTGAGTTTCTTCAGCGGACGTACCTTGACCATGGTACGAGCTGGCTTGGCTGCGAAGGTGGTTTCTTCGCCGGTAAACGGGTTGATGCCCTTGCGCGCCTTGGTGGCCGGCTTCTTCTGGGTCACGATTTTCATCAGACCGGGCAGGGTGAACTGGCCGGCGGAACGCTTCTTCAGGTGGCCTTCCATGATCACAGCCAGTTCATCGAACACAGCGTTGACGTCTTTCTTGGTCAGGCCGGTGGTTTCGCTGATCTGGTTGACGATCTGGGTCTTGTTCATGGGTTCGGTGATGGTTTTGACCTTGCGCGCAGCAGGTGCGGTTGCGGCTTTGGCAGCGGCTTTCTTCTTTGCAGCCATGGATTGCTTACCCCTTTTTGGTGTCTTCCTGAGTTGTGATGACGTCTTCTGAGATGGACGCCGGCGATGCTTCCCTGATCAGGCTTGCCCCTGGACTGCATTACCTCAGAGGGTCACTGATGTGGTTCGAACCTTTTATAAGGCAGGAAAATCAAGTTCACAAGCGCCCGGACCACTATTTTTCAAGGTTATGGAGAAAAAAGTGGCTATCCACCCATTGTTTGGCGCCGGATTGCCTGGTGGCATGGCTCGCAGCCAGTGGAATCGCTATACTGTGGCGCCTTTTTAAACGGCCCGGTTTTCCGGGGCGGCCATGGGCTGCCTGAACCGGGGCGTGCCATCAGAAATACGAACGGACATTTAGCATGCGAAGCCATTATTGCGGTGATTTGCGAGCCTCCCACGATGGAGAAACAGTTGAGCTGTGCGGCTGGGTACACCGCCGCCGTGACCACGGCGGGGTCATCTTCCTCGACCTGCGCGATCGTAATGGCCTGGTTCAGGTGGTCTTTGACCCGGACACCGAAGAAGCTTTCGCCCGTGCCGACAAGGTGCGCAGCGAGTTTGTTGTGCAGCTGAAGGGCCGCGTACGCATGCGGGACGAAGCGGTGCGTAACAGCAAGATGGCCACCGGTGACATTGAAGTGCTGGGCAAGGAGCTGACCATCCTCAACGAAGCCGCCACCCCACCGTTCGAGCTGGACGAGCATGGTGGTGCTGGCGAGGAAGTGCGCCTGAAGTACCGCTACATGGACCTGCGCCGCCCTGAAGTGCTGCGCAACTTCCAGTTTCGCTCCCGGTTGACCCATGCCATCCGTGCCTTCCTGGAAGGGGAAGGGTTCATGGACGTGGAAACCCCGATCCTGACCCGCGCGACCCCGGAAGGTGCTCGTGATTACCTGGTGCCCAGCCGCACCCATCCGGGCAGCTTCTTCGCGCTGCCCCAGTCCCCCCAGCTGTTCAAGCAGCTGCTGATGGTGGCGGGCTTTGATCGTTACTACCAGATCGCCAAGTGTTTCCGCGATGAAGATCTGCGTGCAGACCGTCAGCCGGAATTCACCCAGATCGATATCGAGGCATCCTTCGTCAACGAAGACGACATCATGGGCGTCACCGAACGTATGGCCCGCAAACTGTTCAAGGATCTGCTGGATGTGGAGCTGCCGGAATTCCCGCGCATGCCGTTCTCAGAAGCCATGCGCCGCTTTGGCTCCGACAAGCCGGATCTGCGTATTCCGCTGGAGCTGATCGATATCGCTGATCTGCTGGCTGGCGTGGACTTCAAGGTGTTCTCCGGCCCGGCCAACGATCCGAAAGGGCGTGTTGCAGCTATGCGAGTGCCCGGCGGCTGCAGCCTGTCGCGCAAGGATATCGATGGCTACACCAAGTTCGTCAGCATCTATGGCGCCAAGGGGCTGGCCTATATCAAGGTCAACGATCTGGCCGCGGGTGCAGAAGGCCTGCAGTCTCCGATCCTCAAGTTCCTCACCGAGGAAGCGATCCAGGGTATCCTGGAGCGCACCGGTGCCCAGACCGGCGACCTGATCTTCTTTGGTGCCGACAAGGCGCGCATCGTCAACGAAGCCCTGGGCGCTCTGCGTGTGAAGGTGGGCCATGACCTGAACCTGGTAGAAGGTGAGTGGGCCCCGCTGTGGGTGGTGGACTTCCCCATGTTCGAAGAGGACGAAGGGCAGTACCACGCGCTGCACCATCCCTTCACCATGCCCAGCTGCAGCCCGGAAGAGCTCAAGAGCAACCCGGAAGGTGCCCTGTCCCGTGCCTACGACATGGTACTCAACGGTACCGAGCTGGGCGGTGGTTCCATCCGTATCCACAATCCGGACATGCAGCGTACGGTCTTTGAAGCGTTGGGTATTTCCGACGAGGAAGCGGATGAGAAATTTGGCTTCCTGCTGGATGGCCTGAAGTACGGTGCGCCGCCCCACGGTGGGCTGGCGTTTGGTCTGGATCGGATGGTCATGCTGATGACCGGTTGCGAGTCCATTCGTGACGTGATCGCCTTCCCGAAAACCCAGACCGCCTCCTGCATGATGACCAATGCGCCGTCCCCGGTGGACAGCAAGCAGCTGCGAGAAGTGGGTGTTCAGGTGCGCAAGGAAGACGATTGATAAAGATGTCGGACGCCGGATGTCTGACGCCGGGCGCTTAAACCCGGACTTGAAAGCATTGGGGGGGCTGTGGTCCAGTCATGGATTGGCAGGCAACCCCCGCCGCGAATTGCGGGTTTTGGCGTTCGACGTCAGACGTTCGACATCCGGCCTCCAGCAAGCAAGCGGAGAATTTAATGGCTGGACATAGCAAGTGGGCCAACATCAAGCACCGCAAGGCGGCCCAGGATGCCAAGCGCGGCAAGATCTTCACCAAACTGATTCGTGAACTGACCGTGGCTGCCAAGATGGGCGGCGGTGAGCCTGCGGATAATCCCCGTCTGCGTGCAGCGGTGGACAAGGCGCTGGGCGCCAACATGACGCGCGACACCATCGACCGTGCCATCAAGCGTGGCGCTGGCGGTGATGACGGCGGCAACATGGATGAGATCACCTACGAAGGTTACGGCAAGGGTGGTGTGGCGGTACTGGTGGAAACCATGACCGACAATGTGAACCGCACCGTGGCCGAAGTGCGCCATGCCTTCACCAAATTCGCTGGCAATCTGGGCACCAGTGGCTCCGTCGCCTTCCTGTTCAGCAAGCGTGGCGAGATTTACTTCGAGCCGGAAAGCGTGGATGAAGAGAAGCTCATGGAAGTGGCGCTGGAAGCCGGCGCGGAAGATGTGGAAGAAATCGATGGTGGGGGTTTCCTGGTCATCACCAACCCGGACAAGCAGTTCGGTGACGTGGTGGATGCCCTGCGCGAAGCCAGTCTCGAATTCGCCGAAGCCGAAGTGACCATGCACCCTTCCACCGAAGCCGAGATCGATGCTGACACGGCAGAAACCGTGCAGAAGATGATCGACATGCTGGAAGATCTGGATGACGTGCAGAACGTCTACACCAATGCCAGCTGGCCGGCGGAAGAGGAATAGCTGCGAGCTATGAGCTATGAGCTTCCAGGAAAAGCAGAACCCCGGATTTTTCCGGGGTTTTTTGTTTTTAGGGGAGAGCGGCGAGGGGCGAGTTTCGAGTTGCGAAAGGCAAATTCGCGTGCAGGCACGCTCCCACAGCAGCCACAAGGCAGCGGGGTGGCTAATGGTTTTATTGTGGGAGCGTGTCAGTAGCGAAGTCCCTGCTATCCCCGCCACCTGTGATCGAACCCTCCCGCGTGCTGAATGCTGCGTGCAGCGTCTCTTAACCCAACTGGACATCCGGACAGTCTTTCGGTACAACTGACGCAGATTTTCTATTTGTGGTCAGGCAGTTATGGCATTGATTCTCGGTATCGATCCCGGTTCGCGGCACACCGGCTATGGGCTGGTGGAGCATGTGGGCAATCGGTCCCGGGCGGTGGCGTTTGGTACTATCTCGACGTCCCATAAAGAGATGCCACCACGGCTGGGGGAGATCTTTGCCGGTATTGATCAGGTGGTGAAGGAATATGGCCCGGCAGAGGTGGGCATCGAGAAGGTCTTCATGGCCCGCAATGCGGACTCGGCACTTAAGCTGGGTCAGGCGCGGGGGGCTGCCATCGCGGCAGTGATGCAGGCCTCGATTCCGGTGTTCGAATACTCTGCCCGCCAGGTCAAGCAGGCTGTGGTCGGCAAGGGCAGTGCCGAGAAGATCCAGGTGGGCGAGATGGTGCGTCACCTGCTGGGGCTGGACAAGCGCCCCCAGGAAGATGCCGCCGATGCCCTGGCCATTGCCCTTTGTCATGCGCACATGCGGGTTTCCCTGGCGCGCATGGCCGGCGCTACTGCGGTACGTAATCGCCGCATTCGATAACCGATACCTTATTAAGGATTCCGCATGATTGGACAATTGCGAGGCACCTTGCTGGAAAAGCGCCCCCCGCTGCTGCTGCTGGATGTGAACGGGGTGGGCTACGAGGTGGAAGCGCCCATGACGGTATTCTACGAGCTGCCGGAAACCGGCCAGCCACTTACCCTGCATACCCATTTTGTGGTACGTGAAGATGCCCAGTTGTTGTACGGCTTTGCCAACCGCTATGAACGTGAGCTGTTCCGCGCGCTGATCAAGGTCAACGGCGTGGGGCCGAAGATGGGGCTGGCGATTCTGTCCGGTATCGAAGCGGATCGCCTTGCCCAGTGCATCCAGGATCAGGATGCCTCAACCCTGGTCAAGGTACCGGGCATTGGCAAGAAGACCGCGGAACGGCTGGTGATCGAAATGAGCGACCGGCTGGACAAGATTGATGGCGGGCCGGTCAGCTTGCCAGGCCGGGTGGCACTGGATCCGGTGGATGATGC
Organism: Alcanivorax sp.; assembly: GCF_017794965.1. Classification (NCBI taxonomy): domain Bacteria; kingdom Pseudomonadati; phylum Pseudomonadota; class Gammaproteobacteria; order Oceanospirillales; family Alcanivoracaceae; genus Alcanivorax; species Alcanivorax sp. The sequence goes on along the minus strand of NZ_CP051240.1, from coordinate 2,410,256 downwards.
CCGCAGTGATGCCATTGCCGCGCTGGAGGCACTGGGCTATCGCAACAAGGATGCGGTGGCGGCTGTCAGCAAGGTGGCAGAAGAGGGCGCCAGCAGCGAGCAGATGATCCGCATGGCGCTGAAAAATCTGGCTAAATGACGTCCCAAGGCATTATTCCGGGTGTCATTTAGTCAATTCTTCGTAGTAACTGTGATACTGACAATGGTAGACACGTGGGTGCTGGGGTACGCTAGCCCCACTCGAGACAGTCACCACAACCGGGCAGGGGCGGCATCGCCGCAAACATGGATAACGAAAGACTGATATCGGCCGCCAACGAAGGCAGCCAGGAAGAACAGCAGGATAGGGCAATTCGGCCATCCAGCCTGGCCGATTACCACGGCCAGCCAAAAGTCCGCGAGCGCATGGAGATCTTCATTGATGCCGCCCGCGGGCGTCGCGAAGCGCTGGACCACACCCTGATCTTTGGCCCGCCCGGCCTCGGCAAGACTACCCTTGCCCATATCATTGCCCGTGAAATGGGCTGTGAGCTCAAGTCCACCTCTGGGCCGGTTCTGGAAAAAGCCGGTGATCTGGCGGCCATCCTCACCAATCTTGAAGAAGGCGATGTGCTTTTCGTGGATGAAATTCACCGCCTTTCGCCGGTGGTGGAAGAGATTCTGTATCCGGCCATGGAAGACTACCAGCTGGATATCATGATCGGGGAAGGGCCTGCTGCCCGCTCCATCAAACTGGATCTGCCTCCCTTCACCCTGGTCGGCGCCACCACCCGTGCCGGGCTACTGACTGCCCCATTACGTGACCGGTTTGGGATCGTGCAACGGCTTGAATTCTACTCGGTGGAGGATCTGGCAGGAATCGTGCAAAGAGCCTGTGAGATTCTGGCCATTCCCATTGATGATGCAGGGGCTCTGGAAGTGGCGCGCCGCTCACGGGGTACCCCCCGGATAGGCAATCGGCTGTTGCGGCGTGTGCGTGATTACGCCCAGGTAAAGGGCGATGGGCAGATCACTGAAGTCATGGCACAGCGAGCGCTGGATATGCTCGAGGTGGATAGCTGCGGCCTGGATGGTACCGACCGTCGATTACTGGACATGATCATGCACAAGTTTGATGGCGGTCCGGTGGGGCTGGAGTCGCTGGCGGCGGCGCTGAATGAAGATGCGGGCACCCTGGAAGAAGTGGTGGAGCCCTATCTGATTCAGCAGGGGTTTATTCAGCGCACGCCACGGGGGCGTACGGTTACTAACCATGCATGGCGGCATTTCGGGCTGAAATCCCCCCGCCGGGATGGCGATTTGTTTAATGATTGAAAAAAAAGCGCAAAGTGGGGAATTTACCCTCCCGGTTCGCGTCTACATCGAAGACACTGACGCCGGTGGCATCGTCTATTACGTGAATTACCTGAAATTCATGGAACGGGCCCGGACAGAGTATCTGCGTACTCTGGGCTACCAGCACTATGTGCTGGCCGAGGACAATTTTCAGTTTGTTGTTCATACGGCCAACGTGCAATATCGCCAGCCGGCGCGCATTGATGATGCGCTGGACGTGACAGCACGCATTAGCAAGCTGGGAAAAGCCACGCTGTTGTTTGATCAGCAGGTGCGTCGGGGAAACACCTTGCTGTGTCAGGCCGAGATTAAGGTGGCCTGCGTCACAGTGGATACACTCAAGCCCACGGCTATACCGTCGGCGTTATACAAGAAATTTATCGCAGCCAGCGAAGGAGAAGGGCTCAATGGTTGAGGCATCCAGCATGTCGGTTGTCAGTCTGATCAGCAATGCCACCATTGTGGTGCAGCTGGTAATGGCGCTGTTGGTTCTGGCGTCACTGACGTCCTGGTACATGATTGTGGGCCGCTACCGGGTGCTGGGACGTGCGCAGAAAGCCGGCAGGGCGTTCGAGGAGACCTTCTGGTCCAGCGATGATCTGGCCTCCCTCTACAAGCAGAGCCGCGACAACCCCCACCCGGATTCCGGTACCGAGTCCATTTTTCGCGCCGGGTTTCAGGAATTTGTGCGGCTGTCCAAGAGTTCTCGTAGTGCCGATGCTGTCATGGATGGTAGCCAGCGTGCCATGCGCGTGGCGCTGCAACGTGAGCAGACCCGTCTGACCCGTCACCTGCCGTTTCTGGCCACAGTGGGGTCTACCAGCCCTTATGTGGGCCTCTTTGGCACCGTGTGGGGGATCATGAATTCCTTCATGGCCCTGGCCAATGTGAAACAGGCCACCCTGAGTGTGGTGGCACCGGGTATTGCCGAAGCCCTGATTGCCACGGCCATTGGTCTGTTCGCCGCTATTCCTGCCGTCATGGCCTACAACCGTTTTTCTGCACAGAGTGATTCCCTGCTGACCGAAAACGAAATGTTTGCCGAGGAATTCTCATCGGTGCTCCATCGCCAGGCCCATGGACGGGGAGACTGATCCATGAGTGGCGTGAAGGTAAGGGTGCCGCGCAAGCTGGTGGCCGAGATGAACGTGGTGCCTTACATCGATGTGATGCTGGTGCTGCTGGTGATCTTCATGGCCACCGCTCCCATGATGACCCAGGGCATCAATGTGGATCTGCCGGACAGCAACAGTGCGCCCATCGATACCACCAAGGATGAGCCAGTGATCGTATCGGTGACCGCTGATGGCAGCTACTTCATCAATGTGGGGGGCGACACCAAGAAATCCGCCAGCCTGGAAACGGTGAAAGGCCATGTGTTGCGTATTCACAAGCACAAGCCGGAGACCCTGTTTCTGGTCGAGGGTGACAGCAAGGTAGCGTATGCCAGTGTGATTTCCCTGATGGCGGCTTTGCAGGAAGCGGGTATTACCCAGCTGGGTCTGGTTACGGAGCCCGCGGGCAGCAATGAGTGATCGTCAGGTTGCGATTACCTTTACCCTGTTCATTCACCTGCTGGTGTTTGGGTTGCTGGTGTTCAGCTGGAGTACGGATCCCACGCTGCATAAGACGCCGGTGATTCCGCCGCACGTGAAAGCCACCATGGTGGAGACGTCGAAACAGAAGAAGGCGCCGGTAGCGAAGCCGACGCCGGAGAAGAAGCCGGCACCCAAGCCCAAGCCGAAGCCGGTGGAAAAGCCAAAACCCAAGCCCAAACCGGTGGAAAAACCCAAACCGGTGGAAAAGCCGAAGCCAACGCCGGCACCGAAACCCAAGCCGGCCCCGGAGCCGAAACCGGCGCCGAAGCCCGATCCCAAGCCAAAGGTGCCGGAGATCGAGGAGCCCAGCTTGGAAGAAATGCTGGCAGACGAAGAAATTGAAATGGATCGCAAGCCGGATGAAGCCGCGGCCGAGGAAGCAGAAGACGCGGCCAGCAACGCGGATCAGTCCGATGTGGAAGTGGCCAGTCACAGTGATGCCATTCGGGCGGCGGTAAAGCAGCGCTGGCGTATTCCGGGTACCTACCGGGGCCGCAATGATCTGCAGACCACGGTACGGATTCGTACCATCCCGGGTGGTGATGTGCTGGATGTTTCTGTGGTCAAGTCCAGCGGCTATCCACAATTTGATGAGTCCGTAATGAAAGCCGTGCAGTTGGCAGCGCCATTGCCGGTGCCCTCCGGGGCCTTGTTTGATAAAGAGTTTCGCTCATTCTTAATGGTATTTGAGCCAACAGGAGTTTCGCAGTGAGTCGTATTGCAGTGGTAGTGGTGATGTTGCTGGCAAGCGTGGTTGCCCGTGCAGAACTGCTGATCAAGGTGACCGAAGGGCGGGTGGATGCCGTGCCGATTGCCATCGTGCCGTTTGCCGGTTCCCAGGGAGCCCCGGAGGATGTCTCTGCCATTGTGGCTGCCGACCTGCATCGAAGTGGCCAGTTCAAGCCGCTGCCGGCAGAGGATATGCTCAGCCGCCCCACCACCCAGAGTGAAGTCATTTACCGGGATTTTCGTGTGCTTGGCATGGAGTACATTGTTGCGGGCAGCATGAAGGCGCAGGAAAGCGGCGGCTATGAAATCACCTACGCGCTGTATGATGTGAGCAGCGAAGTGAAGCTGCTGGAGGAGACGTACCGTCCGCCGGTCTCGCAACTGCGTGATGTGGCCCATGCCATCAGCGACCGGATCTATGAGCAGCTCACCGGTATTCCCGGCGCCTTTTCCACCAAGATTCTCTACGTGACCCATAATCGCGGTGCGGCCAATCCGTTCCAGCTGCAGTATGCCGATGCTGACGGTCACCGTGTGACCACCATCCTGCGCAGCAAGGAACCGATCATGAGCCCGGCCTGGTCTCCGGATGGTCGCCGGGTTACCTACGTATCCTTCGAGGATCAGGGGCTGCCGGCGATCTATGTTCACGAGCTGTCCACCACCAAGCGGGAGAAGGTATCCAGCTTCAAAGGTATCAATGGTGCCCCGGACTGGTCTCCGGACGGGCAGAAACTGGCCCTGACGCTGTCACGGGACGGCAATCCGGAAATCTATATGCTGGATATCAATACCAAGGCGCTGACCCGTCTGACCAACCATTATGGCATTGATACCGAGCCGCGCTGGCTGCCGGATGGCGAGAGTCTGGTGTTCACCTCCAGCCGCTCAGGCGGGCCGCAAATCTACAAACTGAACATAAATGATAAGTCTGTCAGACGCGTTTCATTCCAGGGTGCCTATAATGCGCGCCCGGATGTGACGCCAGATGGTCGTTATCTGGTTTATGTGCACCGACGAAATGGAAATTTCAATGTTGGTGTCCAGGACCTCCAGCGGGGAACATTCAATATCGTGACCCGTACCGACATGGATGAGTCTCCCAGTGTTGCACCCAATGGAAGTATGGTAATTTACGGGACGCAAGACCGGGGAACGGGGGTTCTGGAAGCCGTATCCATCGATGGCAGAGTGAAAGTGGAGCTGCCGTCGAAGGAAGGGGAAGTCAGAGAACCGGCATGGTCGCCGTTCCTCTGACAGAGTATCGAGTGGGCAAGGAGTCACTCGGCACTCGCCAGGTTCTCGGAGTCCAAACTTAGGAAATAATAGGAGCTTTTCATGCGTTCATTTCTCAACCCGCTGTTCGCCCTGATGTTGGCTGCCGCGCTGGCCGCTTGTTCCAGCACGCCGACTGAAGAAGACACATCCGCTACCGATACCACCGAGCAGACTGAAGTTGCTCCGGTAACCCCGGTAGAGCCCACCACGCCGGCCAAGCCGGACACCAGCAGCATCCCGATGACTGCTGATAACTTCTACAACCATCCGTCCAACTACGACGGCACCACCAACACCAAGGTGATCTACTTCGCTTTCGACAGCAACACCGTTCCGGCTGCTGCCTTCGAAACCCTGCGTGCACACGCTACCCACCTGAAGAACAACGCCAACGCCAAAGTGCGTCTGGAAGGTCACGCTGATGAGCGCGGTACTCGCGAGTACAACGTGGCTCTGTCCGAGCGTCGTTCCAAGGCGGTAGAGAAGTTCCTGCGCGTTCAGGGCGTGTCTGCTTCCCAGATCGAAGTCGTATCCTACGGTGAAGAGAAGCCGGCGGCATTCGGCCACAGCGAAATGGACTGGGCCAAGAACCGTCGTGTTGAACTGAACTACACCGCGGGCCGTCCGTAAACGATGGCTGCAGTGATGACAAAACGCCTGTTCGCAGGCGTCTTGCTCAGCTCCCTGGTGCTCTGCGCGCATGCGCAGGGTACTGGGCCGCTGGCCATTGAGGACCGCAGTGCTGCACGTAGCATGTCGCAAGCCGCCGGTGAGCAGCCTCGTTCTGCCCCCGCGATGAACGAAGATGGCTTGATCATGCTGATGCAACAGCAGCAGCAGTTCGAGGAGCAGATCCAGATGCTCCAGGGGCAGATTGAAGAGCTGCGCCATGAATTACAGGTAATGAAAGACGCTGAACGTGAGCGCTACCTGGATCTGGATACTCGAATCAATACCCTGGCTGAACAAGGCGTTGCCGAGCAGTCAGAGAGCGGTGAGGGCGCAGTACCCGCTGACCCGGAAGCCGACAAGCAGGCCTATAACGCGGCCAAGGATCACCTGGTTGCCCGTGATTTCGATGCGGCAGCCGACGCCTTTGAGGCGTACCTCAAGGATTTCCCCAATGGCCAATACCGTGGCCATGCTCACTTCTGGCTGGGGCAGGTCTACAGTAACCAGCAGACCCCACAGAACGACAAGGCCATGGAACAGTTCCAGGCGGTTGTCGATGATTACCCGGATCACAGCAAGGCCCCGTCCAGCCTTTATACTCTGGCGGTGATGCAGGCCCGCAATGAACAGGTCTCAGAAGCCAAGATCAACCTGCACAAGCTGATCAAGCAATATCCGGATTCCAACAAGGTCAGTCAGGCCAAGTCATTGCTTGAGCAACTGAACGACTGATGATTGGTCGCCCGCGACCGCACCATGGGTCACGCAACATGCAATCCGCAAATCCGGCAAAACCGCACTGAGGGCATTCCTTCGCTGCGCTCGGTGGCGGTGCGATAAAAGCCCCGGATCAAAAGCAGTTTCACCACAGAGTTCACTGAGGAAAAACATCGCCTCTGTGGCTCTGTGCGGATCTGTGCCTGAATTTCCCGCCGGTTTGTCCGTAGGGCGGAAATCGGCGAAGGCCGATCTCCGCCGGCACGGCGCCAATGGCGGAGATGGGCTCACGCCCATTTCCGCCCTACGATGGACCTAAATCCATAAAAGCGTTTTGCCACAGAGGGCACAGGGAGTATTGAGGAAATGCTTTTCTCAGTGGCCTCTGCGACCTCTGTGGTAACCATTGTTTTTAAATGCCGTGACACCGCGCTGCCAAGGGGCACGCCAAGGATGAGTGGAGCGAATAACTGATGCCTACGCCCCCCTGTAACCTTTCGCAGAGCATGTAGCGTCCCTTCTCCTGCTTGTCTTCCCGCCAGTCTCTGCGGTGGGCTCCCCCGTCGCCCTGATTCCCGACTGCCGGGGGCACAGATGCCGGCAAAGGTGATAGAATCCGCCGCATTTCCGCCTCTGGCCGGTTTTTATCCCGGTCAGGCATTCAGGAGAGGCTGTGGAACTGCGTCTTACCGAAATTTTCCATTCCCTGCAGGGTGAGGCCCGTACCGTGGGTCGCCCGACGGTCTTCGTGCGCCTGACCGGTTGTCCCCAGCGTTGTGTCTGGTGTGATACCGAGTATGCCTTTTCCGGCGGTGAGAAGTGGACTCTTGAGGCAATTCTGGCGCAGGTAGCTGAATATGGCGCACGCTATATCACCGTTACCGGTGGCGAACCGTTGGCCCAGCCCAACTGCCTGCCGCTGCTCAGTGCCCTGTGCGACCTGGGCTATGAGGTTAGCCTGGAAACCGGCGGCGCCATGGATATCAGTGAAGTGGACGAGCGGGTATCTGTAGTCATGGATCTGAAAGCGCCGGGTTCGGCGGAGCAGCACAACAACCGGCTGGAAAACATTCCCCATCTGCGTCCCCACCATCAGGTGAAATTTGTGCTCGCCGACCGCAAGGACTATGACTGGGCACGTTTCATGCTGGATCAGCATCAACTGGCAGAGCGGGTCGAGGATGTGCTGTTTTCCCCGGTACAGGGGCAGCTGCCCCCCGGCGATCTGGCCGACTGGATCGTCGCCGACCGATTGCCGGTACGCTTTCAGCTGCAACTGCACAAACTGCTCTGGAATGACGCCCGGGGGCGCTGAACCGGACCAAGCGAGGATTTCCCATGAAAAATGCCGTCGTGCTGCTGTCAGGTGGCCTGGATTCTGCCACCTGCCTGGCCATTGCCCGGGATCAGGGTTATCAGTGCCACACCATTGCCTTTGACTACGGCCAGCGCACCCGTGCCGAGCTGGACGCAGCAGCTCGCGTGTCTGCGGCTCTGGGCGCGCGCAGCCATCGGGTGGTGGAACTGGGCATGGGCAATATTGGTGGCTCCGCGCTTACCGATCACAGTATTGACGTGCCTGAGGACGGTGGCGACGGAATCCCGGTGACCTATGTGCCAGCCCGCAATACCGTTTTTCTGTCTCTGGCCCTGGGGTTGGCCGAGGTGCTGGATGCCCAAGCCATCTTCATCGGCGTGAATGCGGTGGACTATTCCGGTTACCCGGATTGCCGGCCGGCGTTCATCGAGGCTTTCCAGACCATGGCCAACCTGGCCACCAAGGCTGGCGTGGAAGGGCGCCCCATGACGGTTGAGACCCCGCTGATGCACCTGAGCAAGGCGCAGATCATCCGGGAAGGTGTGGCGCTGGGACTGGATTATGGCCTTACCGTGTCCTGTTATCAGGCCGATCCCCAGGGGAATGCCTGCGGCAAATGCGACAGCTGTCGGCTACGCAGACTGGGTTTTGAAGAGGCGTTGGTCAAAGATCCAACAAACTATCAATAAAGGGCAAAAAAATCGGTTCTCCCCCCTTGTCAGCGGGAAATAAATCCGTATTATTTGCGCCTCCTTCGGGAGCGGGTCGTTAGCTCAGTTGGTAGAGCAGTTGGCTTTTAACCAATTGGTCGCTGGTTCGAATCCAGCACGACCCACCATCTTCAAAAAGGCTGCCTTTATGGCAGCCTTTTTTTGTGGCCGCTTCGCGGCTGCAACACGCTTCACGCAAAGATAAAAGCAGATGATCTACCACAGAGATCACGGAGACCACAGAGACCCCCTTGTTTTAACTCAGTGATCTCTGCGACCTCTGTAGTAAAACCGCCCTTGCCGTTTTTGTGGGAAGTTCAGCTTGCTGAACGAATGCAGCTTTCGGATCAGGGGATGTTGCCAGAACCTGCGTTCAGCAAGCGGAATCTCCCACCGGTCATCGATTTACCCCGGGGCGGAGCTGGACACGGGAGCTGCGTGTTGTGAAAGGGGCGGATTTCCGGCGGCGTAATTGTATTTTGCCGTGAAATCAGTAAGATGTGCCGGGTCCAGGGTCGTTAGCTCAGTTGGTAGAGCAGTTGGCTTTTAACCAATTGGTCGCTGGTTCGAATCCAGCACGACCCACCATCTTCAAAAAAGGCTGCCTTCATGGCAGCCTTTTTTTGTGGCCGCTTCGCGGCCGCATCACGCTTCACGCAACACGCGGCACGCAAAAAAATCCGGGCTCTGGGATGCGGGGGGAACGTGCACGCGCAATTGCCTTTCCTGCGTTCTGGTAATCCGCTCAGATGCAGCCGCGCGTTGTCAGCGTTGCGGTGACGGTGCCTTTAGTTGCATGGAGCGTGGTGCGTGTTGCGTGCAGCGTTCTTCATACCGCCTTGCGAATCACCAGCTTTCCGTCCTTTTCATACAACTCCATGATGTCCGAGCCTTTCTTGACCAGGTTACGCGCGGTCTGGGCCATGACCTTGTTGTCGAAACGGTGGGCGGCGCCGGCGTAAGCAACCCAGTTGTTCTTCTGGCTCGGGTCCAGTTTTTTGCTGGCCACCAGATAGGCCTGTTTCTGTTGGCTGTAGAGCAGGTAGCCCAGAAAATGGTGGCGGTTGGGCATGCGATCGTTGCCGGGATAGATCGGAACAAGGCTACGCAGCAGTTGACCATTTTCCATGGGGCTCTCCTTGGCGGAATCAGGCAGGTCTGAAGAAAGGGCTATCAGAGGGTGAATTATATTCACACTGTAAGCCCTGTGGCGCAATTACCCAAAAGTTGTATAGCCATCACCTAGGGAGCCTCTGAATAACTCCTTGCGTACTCAGCGTGGCCTGGAGCGTGCAGCTGTTGTGTCTTGTCTCGATGGTCAGGGTGGCTCCCTTTCCGAGAGGCAAGGCACAGCAGATGGGCGCTCCAGGCCGCGCCCTTCGGGTCTTCCAGGCTGACTCACACTCGTTGTTGCACTTTTTCGACAGGCAACCAGCATGCCATCAAAAGTGCGCCTAGATTGCGAGCCAGCCTGAAAGACTGAGTATGCAAGGAGTTATTCAGAGGCTCCCTCGGTCAACGGCTAGCGACAACGCCGCCGTCAAACCGGGGTATGTTTTCATCCTGCGCGGGGCGCCATATGGGCAGGCCGGCTTGTTGTGCCAGATGGACCATATCCGCAGTTCCCCGGCCACCGGGGAAGGCAATCAGTGCCTGGGGGCGGCCATGATGGAGCATGCGACGGTTGCGCATGGGGCCGGCGGCCCGGCCATGGGCTTTCCAGTTAGCGGGGTAGCTCACCTGGTCCAGACCTACGTCCTTTGCCCATTGGCTGGCCAGGCGGTCCGCGCCACTGGCATCACCGTGAATCAACAGGCTGATCAGGCCGGATCGGCGAAGTCGCTCCAGGCTGTCGGTAACACAATCCTGGTCCCGGTAGTCACGTCCGCCGCACACGAGAATTCGCATAATGCTGTCCATATGATCAGTGTATGGATAAGTATAAGACTATGCGCAAGGTGTTGCATCCCTGTGATGGAAGTGTGGCAAGGGGGTAACAGCCGGTCGGCGCGCTGTGATTTCAGCTTCACGGGCCGTTGACAGGCGGGCAGACTAAACTTGTACAACGTTAATTTTCTGTACAGGTGAGTGGTGTCATGGAAGCAGCAGAGAAGATCCCGGTTGGTATCAGTGCCTGCCTGTTGGGCATGGAAGTCCGTCACGATGGTGGCCACAAGCATTCCCGTTATTGCACCGGTGTGTTGGCACAGCATTTCTCTTTCCGTTCCCTGTGTCCGGAAATGGGCTCCGGGCTGAGCACCCCGCGCAAGGCCTTGCGCCTTATCGAGCAGAATGACCAGGTGCGCATGGTGACCACGGATGGCTTGCGTGATCACACCGACTTGATGACCGATTTTGTAGAGCGCACCGTCCCGGGGCTGTCGGGTCTGCGCGGGTTCATCCTGATGGCAAAATCGCCAAGCTGTGGCATGGAAAGGGTAAAGCTTTACCGTGAAGACGGTGAATTGCTCAACCGTGATGCGGATGGCCTGTTTGCCGCCGGCCTGAAACGGCATTACCCGCTCATGCCGCTTGAGGAGGCCGGTCGACTGAATGACGACGGTCTGAGAGAGAACTTCATTGAGCGTGTCTTCCTCTATGACGACTGGTGTCAGCTGGTGGATGCGGGCCTGACCCCGCAGCGGCTGATCGATTTTCACAGCCGCCACAAATTCCAGCTGCTGGCGCACTGTCAGCGTACCTATCGGCAGCTGGGCCCGCTGCTCAGCAACCTGAAGGCGCGCCCGCTGGAGGAAATTGCCGACGAGTACATCAGCGCTGTGATGGAGGCCATGAAAAAGCAGGTATCCCGCGGCGCTCACGTGAATACACTGCAGCATCTGGCGGGGTTTCTCCGTGATGGCCTGAGCCAGGCGGATCGCAGCCTGATCAACGAACAGATTGACGCCTACCTGCGTGAAGATGTGCCCCTGGTCGTCCCCATGACCCTGCTGCGTGGCGCCCTGCGCAAGGTGGATCAGCCCTACCTGCAGGCACAACGTTACCTGACCCCGTATCCGGATTCGCTGGGACTGAGGAACCGGGTGTGAGTGATGCGGACACGGCCATGAACACCGACGAGTCGGGGTACAGCATTCAGGCGGTGAGTGAGCAGTGTGGCGTGAACCCGGTGACATTGCGCGCCTGGGAGCGACGTTACGGGCTGCTAAAGCCGTCCCGCACAGCCAAGGGCCATCGCCGTTATTCCGCCGCTCAGTTGGCCCGGGTAAAGGCGGTGGTGCAGTGGCTGGAAAAGGGTGTACCGATCCGTCAGGTACAGGCATTACTGGATTCACACAGTAGCAACACGGAGGTGACCGCGGAGCCGGTCTGGCAGCAGGCCCGGGAGCAGGCGCTGGCCTCACTGGAGGCGCTGAACCTGCGGCGCCTTGAGCAGCAGCTCAATGGCCTGGTTGCGGATTATGGCCATGCCCGGGTGATCGCCGACTTTACCGACCCGCTGCGCGAGCAGTTGTCCCTCTCGACTTCCCTGTCCTTGCAAGCCTCGCTGTTGCACAGCCTGCTGAGCCAGAAATGGAGCGGCAAGGCGCTGTCGCTGGCGCCGGGGCGCAAACGACAGGGCTGGTTGGTGGTGCCACTGGGCGATCCGCTGGCGGCGCTGGAGCTGGCCATGGTCATCAATGGGCCCCTGTGGTGTCTGGATCAGCCCATGGACTATGAGGCCCTGGCGCAACGCCATGCCGGCCACTCACAACTGGGCGTGATCTGGGTCGCCGATGCTCTGCCTTCTGCGGCCCAGCGGGCGCGCTGGTTGCCCGGCGTCCAGCCGGATTTTCTGGCCTGCATCTGGGGCGACCTGGCCGAGCCCATATCCGCCGAACTGCCGGGGGTCAACGTGCTTTCCGGCTCGCGGGATGCGGTGGCGGAGGCCCTGACACAGATTGATCTGACACAGCCACAACAGCCCGAACAGCAGGAGGGAGGCGCATGAATCTGGTCTGGTATCGCAATGACCTGCGTATCCATGCCCACCGTGCCCTGAAGGAGGCGCTACAGGCAGAAGGCCCGGTGACGGCCGTCTACTTTCTCTGTGACCAACAGTGGGACGAGCATGGCGTGGCCCCCCTGCGGCGCTGGTACGTGTTGCACAGCCTGATCGAACTGGGAGAACAGCTGGCGGCACGGGGTATTACCCTGCACGTGCAGGATGCCGGTGACTTCAGTCGTATCCCGGCCATGTTGCAGGATTTCACTCAACAGCAGGGTATCTCGCAGGTGTTCTGTAGCCGCGAATATCCCCTCAACGAACGCCGCCGAGACAAGGCAGTGGCCAAGGCGCTGGATGATGCCGGCGTATCCATTCGGGGGTTTGATGACAGCGTGCTGGTGCCTCCGGCCACCCTGCGAACGGGCAAGGGCACACCGTACACCGTGTTCAGTGCCTACAAGAAACGCTGGGACGTATGGCTGGATTCCCATTTTCAGCAGCCCGAACTGCCTGGCAAAGCCTCTGCCAAACCGGTGGCCTTCGCCGACCGTGCAGTAGTGGAGAGTGCGCTGGAAAGCGTGTCGGTGGCTGAGTCGCTCACCGCGCATTGGCAGCCGGGTGAACAGGCGGCGGCAACACAGCTGGAGCACTTTGTCGCACGGCATCTCGGCCAATATCGCAAGCTGCGGGATTTCCCTTCACTCACCGCCACCAGTGGCCTGTCAGCGGCCCTGTCCGCAGGCACCCTGTCGCCGGCCAGCTGCTATCTGGCTGCCCGACAGGCCATGGCGGATGCCGGTGCCCGCGACGGTGCCGCGTGCTGGATTGGCGAGCTGGCATGGCGGGATTTCTATCGTCAGATCATGGCCCAGTACCCGCGCCTGAGTTGGGGCAGGGCATTTCGCCCGGAAACCGATCTGCTGAAATGGGACAGTGATGATGCGCTGTTTCAGGCCTGGTGCGAGGGCCGCACCGGCTACCCGCTGGTGGATGCCGCCATGCGTCAACTGGTGGCTACTGGCTGGATGCACAATCGGTTGCGCATGGTCACCGCCATGTTTCTCAGCAAGCATCTCTGGCAGGACTGGCGCAAGGGCGAAGCCTTCTTCATGGCGCACCTGATTGATGGAGACTTCGCCGCCAACAACGGTGGCTGGCAATGGAGCGCCTCCACGGGCACGGATGCGGTGCCGTACTTCCGGGTCTTCAATCCCATTCGACAGAGTCAGCGTTTTGATGCCGAGGGGCATTTCATTGCCCGTTGGGTGCCGGAGCTGAAGGCGCTGGATAACAAGACGATTCACGAGCCCTGGAAGCAGCCGTTGCTGGTGCCGGATTATCCGGCGCCGGTGGTGTCCCATGCCGGGGTCCGCGAACGGGTCACCCAGGCGTTCAAGGCGGTGAAAAAGGACTATGACGATAATCATGCACAGGGCGGAAATTGAAAGATGATCAATGACGGTAAACAGCGGATAGCCATTGTCGGCGCCGGTATCAGCGGCCTCACTGCCGCCTGGTATTTGGCTCAGGACAATGATGTGGAGGTGTTCGAGGCCGGTGATTATCTGGGTGGCCATACCTGTACGGTGCCCGTAGAACGGGATCATGGCCGCTACGCCATCGATATGGGATTCATTGTCTTCAACGACCGCACCTACCCCAATTACCTGAAGCTGCTCGACGAGCTGGGCCTGGCCGGGCAACCCACGTCCATGGGCTTTGCGGTGAGCGACCAGCGCAATGGTCTGGAATACTGTGGTGATGGCCTGGGTGGCGTGTTCGCGAGCAAGCGCAACTGGGTCAGCCCGACGCACTGGCGATTTGTGCGTGAGATCCTGCGCTTCAACAAGGAAGCCACGGCCTTGCTGGAGGACCCGGCAGGGGACATGCCATTGGGCGAATACCTGACACGCCATGGTTACAGTGAGCGGTTCCGCCGTGACTATGTGCTCGCCATGGGCGGTGCCATCTGGTCCTGCTCGCTGGCGCAGATGGAGGCCTTTCCGGCGCGTTTCTTTATTCGCTTCTTCGATCATCATGGCCTGCTGTCGCTGACCAACCGCCCGCAGTGGTACGTGGTCCCCGGTGGTTCCAACCAGTATGTGTCTCCTCTGGTGGACCGTTGTCCGGCTACTTTTCATGTGGCTACGCCGGTTCAGTCCGTCACCCGGCACCCTGATCACGTGACAGTGGTGGCCAACGGCGAGACGCGAACGTTCGATCAGGTCATCTTTGCCTGCCACAGCGACCAGGTGCTGCCGCTGCTCAGCGATGCGGATGGACGCGAGCGTCACTGTCTCGCCCGTCTGGGTTACCAGGACAATGAAGTGGTGTTGCATACCGATACCCGACTGCTGCCCCGGCGACAGCGTGTCTGGTCAAGCTGGAATGCCATGTTGATGAAAGAGGAGACCGACCGGATTCAGGTCACTTACAACATGAATATCCTGCAGGGTATCCAGGCTCCGGAGACCTTCTGTGTGACCCTCAATGCCACAGACCGGATCGATCCGGACACCGTGCTGGAGCGGCGCCATTTTGCCCATCCCATGTTCACCCCGGACACGGAGGCTGCCCGGGAAACCCTGTTGGCGGCCAACGGCAACAACCGCACCTGGTTCGCCGGCGCCTGGTGTCGCAACGGTTTCCATGAGGATGGCGTGGTGTCGGCACTGAATGTGGTGACGGCACTGGAGAAGAAGAGGGCGGTGGCATGATCGGACAGGCGCTGGCCACCGGCCGAGTCTGGCATCAGCGCAAGGTGCCCTTCGAGCATCGTTTTGATTACCCGATGTGGTTGGTCTGGTGTGATCTGGATCAGGTCGATGAGTTGCTGGACCTGTCGCCCTGGTGGGGACGCGCCTGGCGGCCGGTGGTGTTTCGCGATGATGATTTTGTGGATGACAGCAAGACTCCGCTGGCACAGAAGGTGCGGCGTAAAGCGGCTGAATTGGGTCTGCACTGGCAGCAGGGGCGGGTGTGCATGCTGGGCCAGTGGCGCACCCTGGGGACCCTGTTCAATCCCCTGGTTTTATATCTGCATTTCCCGGACGGCGAGGACCAGCCTGACAGCATGCTGGCAGAAGTGCAGAACACGCCGTGGAAAGAGAAACACTTCTACTCGCTGCCCTTGAAGCGCGATGATTATGGTGCTCTCGCGGTAGACCATGAAAAAACGTTTCATGTGTCCCCCTTCCTGCCCATGGCGTTGCGTTACCACTGGCGCCTTCACGTGGCGTTTCCCGATGTACGCCTAATATTGAAGGATAAGTGCGATGATGAGGTTGTTTTTATCGCAGGTTTGGACCTGACATTGCTGCATCCAGAAACGTCGCTGATGCGTAATGTCATTGTAAGGATGGGCGCTCGCGGTTTTGCCACCCTGAAGGGAATCTACTGGCAGGCATTCAAGCTGTGGAGAAAAGGCGCCCGTTTCTACGGACACCCGAAAAAAAAAGACCCGGTTCAGGAAAGGGTGCAGGACAACAGTGAAAGGAGAGGGTAATGCAGTCTGGTGACAGTGCGTCCAACAACTCGATATCCGTCAGTGATCAGGTGGGTGGCCTCACTGGCGTGGCTCGCCGACTGGTGCTTAAACAACTCCAGGCTCTACCGCATGGTGCCCTGCGTATTGAAGAACCGGATGGCAATGTGGTCAGCCTCGGTCGCGGTACCGAGGGTGGCACCATTTTACTTCGCGATTGGCAAACCTACTCCATGATGATGAGTGGCGGGGCGCTCGGTGCGGCAGAGGCCTACATGGAAGGCAGCTGGGAGAGCCCTGACCTGGTAGCTGTGATCCGCTATTTTGCTGCCAACATCCAGGCGATGCGAGCCCTGGAGGGCGGTCTGGCGAAACTGTCGAAGCCGGCTCTCAAACTGCTGCACCGCCACAATCGAAATTCCCTGCAAGGTTCCCGCCGCAACATTGCTGCACACTATGATCTTGGCAACGACTTCTTTGCGCTCTTCCTCGACCGCTCAATGATGTATTCCTGTGCGGTATACCCACGCCCGGATGCGGGTCTGGAGGAGGCGGCCGAGCATAAACTGGATCTGGTCTGTCAGCGCCTGGCGCTGAAGCCGGGCATGGAGGTGTTGGAAATTGGCACCGGCTGGGGTGGACTGGCGATCCATGCTGCGCGGCACTATGGGGTCAATGTCACGACCACAACCATTTCCCGTGAGCAGGCCCGCTACGCCCGGGAGGCGGTCGA
Source organism: Alcanivorax sp. (assembly GCF_017794965.1). NCBI lineage: Bacteria > Pseudomonadati > Pseudomonadota > Gammaproteobacteria > Oceanospirillales > Alcanivoracaceae > Alcanivorax > Alcanivorax sp. The sequence goes on along the minus strand of NZ_CP051240.1, from coordinate 2,393,733 downwards.
TGCCGCCGGTCTGAATGATCAGATTACGATTCTGGAAAAGGACTACCGGGAGTTGCAAGGCCAATACGACCGGGTGGTATCCATCGAGATGATCGAGGCGGTAGGCGCCGAATTTCTGCCCAGTTATTTCAAGGTGCTGGGTGAACGGCTCAAGCCGGAGGGCAAGCTGTTGCTGCAAGCCATTACCGTGCCGGACCAACGCTACGAGTATGCCCGCAAGCAGGTGGATTTCATCAAGCGCTATATTTTCCCTGGCGGTTTCCTGCCCAGTGTTTCGGTGATGACCGATCACTTCACCCGGCATACTGATCTGGTGACCACCGAGCTTTACGACATTGGTCATGATTACGCCCGCACCCTGAATCACTGGCGCGAGCGCTTCATGGCGGCGTTGCCGCGCATCCGTGAGCTGGGTTTTGATGAACGCTTCATTCGCATGTGGGATTACTACCTGTGCTACTGCGAAGGGGCATTCCTTGAGCGGGCGATCAGCACAGTGCATATCGTCGCCAATGGCCCCCTCTGGCGCCCTGACGCGTCCTGAAGTACGAAGTTGGGTCTGACGTCTGACGCTAATCCAGGCCAGCGCAGGAAATCGGTTTTTTGCTTTTAGCGTCCGACCTCAGACTTCCGGCGTCATATTCTCCTTGCCATTGAAAAAGTGGCGTTTCGGGCGCAGGTTAGGAAGAGGGCGGGGGCTCAGCCCCGCTGTCGGCCCGAATTGGCATGGGTTGTGGTATCATGCCCGCCTTATTTTTCGCCAGCCATCCCGGTCTGGTGGTAACCGATTGATATCCATCGATATTTTCTGGCGGTGAGAGCAATGACGGCAGAAGCGCAAGCGCTGGTACAGGCCCACTTGGCAAAGGTGGTACAGGATGATTCGCTGAGTGAAGAGCAGCGACTGGCCTATCGTGAACGTATCAAGACATTGTTACGGGAACGTGACGCCGTGCTCGTTGCGCATTACTACACCGATCCGGAAATTCAGTCACTGGCGGAAGAAACCGGCGGCTGCGTTTCCGATTCCCTGGAAATGGCCCGCTTCGGCAAGGAGCACCCGGCCTCCACCCTGATCGTGGCCGGTGTGAAGTTCATGGGCGAAACCGCCAAGATCCTCAGCCCGGAAAAGCGTGTCTTCATGCCCACCCTGGAAGCCACCTGCTCTCTGGATATTGGTTGCCCGGAACAGGAATTCTCTGACTTCTGCGATCAGCATCCGGACCGCACCGTGGTGGTGTACGCCAATACCTCGGCCGCAGTGAAAGCCCGTGCCGACTGGGTGGTAACCTCGTCCATTGCAGTGGAACTGATCGAGCATCTGGACCGTAACGGCGAGAAAATCCTCTGGGCCCCGGACAAGCACCTGGGCAGCTACGTGCGCGACAAGGCCGGTGCGGACGTGCTGTGCTGGGACGGCGCCTGCATCGTTCATGAAGAGTTCAAGGCACAAGGCGTGCTGGACCTGAAGAAGGCCTACCCGGAAGCGGCGGTGCTGGTACACCCTGAATCGCCAGCCTCGGTGGTGGAGATCGCCGATGTGGTGGGCTCCACCTCGCAGCTGATCAAGGCGGCCTGCGACATGGACAATGACACCTTCATCGTGGCCACTGACAAGGGCATCTTCTACAAGATGCAGCAGCTGGCCCCGGAAAAGACCTTCCTGGAAGCACCCACTGCCGGCTCCGGTGCCACCTGCCGCAGCTGTGCCCACTGCCCCTGGATGGCCATGAACGGCCTGCAGAACATGGTCGATGTGCTGGAAAGCGCGGACGGCAACGGCCAGGAAATTTTCGTCGACCCGGCGCTGGCCGAAAAAGCCATGATCCCGCTGAACCGCATGCTGGATTTCGGCAAGTCCCTCAAGGGCTGACGCCTTCTCCAACCTCTCTGTAGGGCGGAAAGGGTAATACCCTCTCCGCCATTCGGAGCTGAGTTGAAAGTTCAAAGTTGAAAGTTTAAAAGCGCGGGATGGCTTTTCCGGCTCTCAAAGGCGGTGCCCGCGCCGATGCCTCCAGTGCGCGGGCACCGCGCCCCGGCTCCCCTTGGCCTTTCCCGCGTTTCAACTTTAAACTTTGAACTTTCAACTGTTTCCCATCCCCTGAATTCGGGCTCTCCCATGGAATACCTCTCCGACCCCTGGCTCGCCGCCGCCTTGCTGGGCGCAGGTGTACTTGCCGGTTTTATCAATACCCTCGCCGGGGGCGGCGGGTTGCTGATCCTGCCGTTGCTGATGCTCACAGGCATGAGTGCCGCGCTGGCCAACGGCACCATGCGGGTCGGGGTATTGATCCAGAGCATTGAAGCGGTGCGCCAGTTCAACAAGCGCGGCACCATGCCGTTTGCGCCCCTGCCCGCCATATTGGTGCCCTGTCTGCTGGGTACCCTGGTGGGCGCCCTGGCGGCGGCCTACCTGCCGGAAGCCATCCTCAAGCCGGTACTGCTGACCACCCTGGTGGTCGTCGCCCTGATCATGGTGCTCAAGCCCAACCAGATGACCCCGGGCCCGGAGGAAACCCCACTGGTGCCCAACGATTCCTTACCGGCCTGGATCGGGTTGTTCTTTGCCGGCGTCTACGGTGGTTTTGTGCAGGCCGGGGTGGGGTTTGTCCTGATTGCCGTGCTGGTGGGGCAGATGCGCTACGATCTGCTCCGCGGTAATGCCCTGAAGCTGGCGATCACCGGCAGCTTTACCGTGCTGGCGCTGGGCATCTTCATGTGGCGCGATCAGGTTGCCTGGTTGCCAGGTCTATTGGTCGCCGCTGGCACCCTGGTGGGGGTACGCCTGGGCGTCGGCTTTGCCCACCGGGTCTCTCCCACGGTCCTCAAGCGGATATTGCTGGTGATGGTGCTGACGGTGTGTCTGGCAGCGGCAATCAAGGGCTGAGTTGAAAGTTTAAAGTTCAAAGTTGAAAAGCGCGGGCCGGGTATGTCTGGCCTGGAACGGTCGTGCCCGCGCCGATACCCCGGGGGCGCGGGCAAGGCTTTGCAACCTCCCTCGGCCTCACCCGCGTTTGAACTTTCAACTTTGAACTTTGAACTCGCCCTGTCTTCTATTCCCATCGCAACCGCGTCCCATGGGCGGTATACTCGGCGCTTTCCGATAGCCAGCCAAGAAACCGTTTTTCCTATGAACAGTGCTGAACTTCGCCAGGCCTTTCTGGACTATTTCGCCAGCCAGGGACACACCAAGGTGCCGTCCTCCTCGCTGGTACCCCACGATGATCCCACCCTGCTTTTTACCAATGCAGGGATGAACCAGTTCAAGGACGTGTTCCTGGGCCGTGAATCCCGGGATTACACCCGTGCCACCAGCTCCCAGCGCTGCGTGCGTGCGGGCGGCAAGCACAACGACCTGGAAAACGTGGGCTATACGGCTCGCCATCACACCTTCTTTGAAATGCTGGGTAACTTCAGCTTCGGTGACTATTTCAAGCGTGAAGCCATCAAGTTCGCCTGGGAATTCCTCACCGGCACCCTGGGACTGCCGGAAGATCGCCTGTGGGTCACCGTGCACGTGTCCGATGATGAGGCGGCGGATATCTGGCTGAAGGAAATGGGCGTCAGCGCCGAGCGCTTCTCCCGTCTCGATGAAGACAACTTCTGGCAGATGGGGGACACCGGTCCCTGCGGTCCCTGTTCCGAAATTTTCTACGATCATGGCGCCGACGTGCCCGGCGGTCCCCCGGGCTCCGAAAATGATGACCTGGATCGTTATATCGAGATCTGGAATCTGGTGTTCATGCAGTACGATCGTCAGGAAGACGGCGAGCTCAAGCCGCTGCCCAAGCCCAGCGTGGATACCGGCATGGGCCTGGAGCGTATCGCTGCGGTCCTGCAGGGCGTGCACTCCAACTACGAGATTGACCTGTTCCAGGCGCTGCTCAAGGCGGCGGCCAAGGCCACCGGCTGCAATGATCTGGAAGAGAAGTCCCTGCGCGTGATCGCCGATCACATCCGCTCGTCCAGCTTCTTGATCTGTGACGGGGTGATCCCGTCCAATGAAGGTCGCGGCTATGTGCTGCGTCGCATCATTCGCCGTGCCCTGCGTCATGGCCACAAGCTGGGACAAGACAAGCCGTTCTTCTCCACTCTGGTAGCCGCCCTGGCGGAACAGATGGGTGAGGCGTACCCGGAGCTGGTGCGCGAGCAGGCCCGTATCGAGAAAGCGCTGCTGGCGGAAGAAGAGCAGTTTGGCCGAACCCTGGCGGCCGGCATGAAAGTGCTGGAAAGCGCCATTGAAGACATGGACGGCAAGGTGCTGTCCGGTGATGTGCTGTTCACCCTTTACGACACCCACGGCTTCCCGCCGGATCTCACTGCCGATGTGGCCCGTGAGCGGGATCTTGAAGTGGACATGGCCGGTTTCGAGAAGGCCATGGAAGCCCAGCGTGAGCGTGCCCGGGGCGCGGGCAGCTTTGCCAACGATTACAGCGATCGACTCAACATTGAAGCGGTGACCGATTTCTCCGGCTACGAAAAGCTGGCTGACGAAGATGAAGTCGTGGGCCTCTACCGCGACGGTGACGCGGTGGACAGCCTCAATGCCGGCGAAGAGGGCATGGTGGTGCTGGCCAGCACCCCGTTTTATGCGGAATCCGGTGGTCAGGTGGGCGATACCGGTTTCCTGGTGAAGGCCGAAAACCGCTTTGCCGTGGCCGATACCCGCAAGCGCCAGGCGGCTCATATTCATATGGGCAAAATGGAAAGTGGCAGCATCAAGGTAGGTGACAAGATCGCCGCCTATGTGGACGTGGAGCGCCGCAAGGCCGTGATGCGTAATCACTCTGCCACCCATTTGATGCATGCCGCCCTGCGCGAAGTGCTGGGTGAGCACGTACAGCAAAAAGGCTCCCTGGTGGCCGCGGATTACCTGCGCTTTGACTTCTCCCATGGCGAAGCCGTGACGGAAGCCCAGCGCGAGCAGATCGAAACCATCGTCAACCGGCAGATCCTGGCCAACACGGCAGTATCCACCGACCTGATGGATATCGACGCGGCCCGCGAAGCCGGCGCCATGGCCCTGTTCGGTGAAAAGTACGACGACCAGGTGCGTGTGCTGACCATGGGCAGTGACGGGTTCTCCAAGGAACTGTGTGGCGGTACCCATGTGGCCCGCACCGGTGACATCGGCCTGTTCCGCATTACCCTGGAAGCCTCTGCGGCCGCTGGCGTGCGTCGAATCGAGGCGGTAACCGGCGAAAATGCGCTGGCCGCCATGCGCAAGCAGGAGCAGGCCCTCAGCGATATCGCCGCCACGGTGAAAAGCACCCCGGACAACGCTGCCGAGCGGGTGCGCAACCAGGCGCAGAAAGTGCGCGAACTGGAAAAAGAGATCGAACGCCTGAAGCAGAAGCTGGCCAGCGGTGCCGGCAGCGACCTCACCGACAGTGTCGAGGAGATTAATGGCGTGAAGGTGCTGGCCACCAACGTGGACGGTGCCGACGGCAAGACCCTGCGGGTGACCATGGACAAGCTCAAAGACAAGCTTGGCTCCGCAATCATCCTGCTGGCAGCGGTGGAAGGTGACAAGGTGGCCCTGGTGGCCGGCGTCACCAAAGACCTGACCGATCGTTTCAAGGCCGGCGATTTGCTCAAGCATGTGGCGGAGCAGGTAGACGGCCGTGGCGGCGGTCGCCCGGACATGGCACAGGGGGGTGGTAATAACCCGGCGGCCCTGCCCGCAGCACTGGCGAGTGTGAAGGATTGGGTGGCAGGTAAATAAGCGGTCTGAAGGGCAGATGTGCTGGGCATTTCCGCCATTTTCAGCGTTTTTTGCCAGGCGGTCATGGTGTCTTGCCAGGGTCGCCAAACCACCCCGACATGAAATCCAGGTGCGTTTCTGCTAAAGTTACGCGCTCTTTTTTGCAGACAAAGCGACTATATGGCCCTTATCGTGCAGAAATACGGCGGTACCTCGGTAGGTACGGTCGAACGCATTCAAGCTGTCGCCGAGAAGGTGGCAGGCTTCCATAAACGGGGTGATCAGGTAGTGGTTGTGGTCTCCGCCATGAGCGGTGAAACCAATCGTCTGATCGAACTGGCCAAAGGCATCAGTGATAACCCTCCGGCCCGGGAAATGGACGTGCTGGTCTCCACCGGTGAGCAGGTGACCATTTCACTGCTGTCCATGGCCTTGCAGAAACTGGGACTGGGAGCGCGCTCCTATACCGGGTCCCAGATTCCGTTACGCACCGACAACACCTACTCCAAAGCCCGTATCGAAGAGATCGACGACAAGAAGATGCGCGCCGATCTGGATGCCGGGCGTGTGGTGGTGGTTGCCGGTTTCCAGGGGGTGGACGCGGAAGGCAACATCACCACCCTGGGGCGTGGCGGCTCGGACACCACCGCAGTAGCGCTGGCCGCTGCCCTGAAGGCAGACGAGTGCCAGATCTACACTGATGTGGATGGTGTTTACACCACCGACCCGCGCGTGGTGGACAATGCTCGCCGTCTGAGCACCATCACCTTTGAAGAAATGCTGGAGATGGCCAGCCAGGGCTCCAAGGTCCTGCAAATCCGCTCCGTGGAATTCGCCGGCAAATACAATGTGCCGCTGCGTGTACTGTCCAGCTTCCAGGATGGCCCTGGAACTCTTATTACCGTCGACGACGAGGTTGATATGGAAAAGCCGGTAATCTCCGGAATTGCCTTTACCCGTGATGAAGCCAAGATCATCGTGCGTGGCGCCCCGGACACCCCGGGCATCGCCTACAAGATCCTCGGTCCGGTAAGTGCAGAGAACATTGAAGTCGACATGATCGTGCAGAACGTGGGCAAGGACGGGGCCGCCGACTTTACTTTCACCGTGCACCGCAACGACTTCAACCGCGCCCAGGAAGCCTTGCGCAACGCGTCCGAAGAGCTGGGTAACCCGGAAATCATCGGTGACGACAAGATCGCCAAGGTGTCTCTGGTGGGTGTCGGTATGCGTTCCCACGCGGGCGTGGCCTCCAAGATGTTCGAAACCCTTGCCAATGAAGGGGTCAACATCGAGATGATCTCCACCTCGGAAATCAAGGTGTCTGTGGTCATCGCCGAGAAGTACCTGGAGCTGGCGGTTCGCGCCTTGCACTCCGCCTTCGAACTGGATCAGCCGGAAGGCTGATCCAGCCGCCATTCCGAGCCCCCTTGTCCCGGTTTTACCACCGTATGACAGGGGGGGGCGGAAGGCGTCCACGGTAGTAGCCGGGCGACGACCGGTAGGTTTTGCCCCAGCTGCTGACAAGACTTGAGAATCGGATTCAGGCATACTGCCGGCCTCGTGCGAGGGGTGGGCAAATGGTCCCGACCAAGGAACCGTCACCAGACGGAGCCCGTTAGCCCCGGGTACGGATTGCGCTCACGGACAACAAGGACCCCAGGAGGGATCATCATGCTTATTCTTACGCGTCGAGTCGGAGAGACCCTGATGGTCGGTGACGAAGTCACCGTCACCGTTCTGGGTGTAAAAGGTAACCAGGTACGCATCGGTGTGAACGCGCCGAAAGAGGTTGCCGTGCACCGGGAAGAAATTTATCAGCGGATTCAGCACGAAAAATCATCAGACAGCGAGTCTGCCTGATTTTTGGGCTGTATTTTCTCCGTAAAATCGTTATGATGCGCGGCGTGTCAGGAAACAGCGCCAACAAAGAGTGCACATTTTCCTGACACCAGCAGTACCGCATTCCGGAGAGGTGGGTGAGTGGCTGAAACCAGTTCCCTGCTAAGGAACCATACGGGTTACCGTATCGCGGGTTCGAATCCCGCCCTCTCCGCCATATTCTGAAAACGCCCCGCACTGCGGGGCGTTTTTGTTTGTGCAGTCCCATAAGATAGCTTTCCGCTTTTGTAGGAGCCCAGCTTGCCTGGGCGAACCTTGACGCAAGCGGGTAACGAGATCCGAAACCGCTCAACACGGTTTCCGGTTTTGTCTTTCGAGCCCCGCCTTTCGTCATTTGAAACGGGGTTGTTCGCCCAGGCAAGCCGGGCTCCCACAACAAGACTGGCCGCGTTATGCTCTGGAATCTCCGGAATTCTGGAAGGTGTATTGTTTAATTCTCCTAAAATATCCGCCGGCGCAGGAACCCCGCCTGCCAAGCATCATCAAATTGCCAATCACCAACGGAGAACGCCCTTGCCTCTGGCCCTGCAGTCCCTGTCAGATACTCTCTATCGCCTCCGCCACCTGTGGGCGGTGGTCAGTTTTGCGTTGGGCCTTGGCAGTTATTTTCTGGTAGACCGGCAACCCTGGCTGGCCGCAGTGCTCACCGGGTTTCTGGTGCTCAGCTGGGTGTTGTTACTCAGTGAGGGGCTTTGGCAGCAGAGGTTTGTTGGTACTGCCATGGAAGGAGTCTCACAGGGGGCGCTCAAGCTGATGCTGCAGGCGGTGCATCAGGAAGCCTTCTTCTTCAGTCTGCCTTTTGTCCTGCTGCAGTGGTCCGGTGGGGCGGAATATATCCTCTTCACCACCCTGGTCATCAGTGCGGCGTTGATGAGCATCATTGATCCGATCTACTTCTGGCTGGCCCGCCACAGGGCGCTGTATTTTGGCTTCCACGCCTGGGCGCTTTTTGTGGCGTTGCTGGTGTTGCTGCCGCTGATCTTTCAATGGGAAACCGACAAGGCGCTGACCTGGTCGGGCTGGCTGACAGCATTGTTTGCCCTGCCCAGCTTCTGGCGTGTTGGTGGGCCGCGAAAATGGTTTCGCTGGCTGGGACTGGTCGCCGTTTCTGCGGTGATCGCCCTGGCGCCCCGCTGGTTGGCGCCGCTGGTGCCGCCGTTGACCTTGTCACTTCAAGAGCGGGCCATGGCGTTGTCGTTTAACCGTGAACAACGGCTACCGCTGGTCACCGGCGAGGTTTTTTCTGCCAGTGAAGTGGAGGAGGGGCTCTATGCCTATACCGCCATCAAAGCGCCCTTGGGCCTCGGGCAGGAGGTTTATCATTACTGGTTCCAGAACGGCGAACGGGTAGATCGCATCCCCTTGAAAGTTTTCGGCGGTCGGGACTCGGGTTTTCGTACCTGGTCACACAAGCGTCATGTCCCGCAACCGTCAGCCGGCCACTGGCGCGTGGAAGTGCGCACCGAAGACAACCAGATCATCGGCGTGATGCGGTTTGTGATTGAGCCTGATGCCTGACGCAGGACGCACAAAAAGATTATTTACTACAGAGATCACAGAGAATCACTTGTGTTTTATCTCAGTGAGCTCTGCGCCCTCTGTGGTAAGACAGCTACTATGATTTTAGATTCGTGGTAGGGCGGAAATGGGCGTTAGCCCATCTCCGCCATTGGGTGTGACGGTGGAGATCGGCATTCGCCGATTTCCACCCTACGATGCTTGACCCTGAGGGAGCTTCAGCGCGCTGAATTTCCGACCAGGCGAGGGTCTTTCCCTTTGGCCTTTCGAAACTCGTCCCTCGTGATCTTTGTTTGTGGGGGCGGTGGTTCCACCGCGAAACGCTTGGTACAGATCAGCCAGAGCCAAAGAGGTAAGGCTTTTCCTCAGTGAACTCTGTGACCTCTGTGGTAAAACTGCACCTAAGCGGCTTCGCGAATCACCGGTTGGAAGCGTTCAAGCTGACCGGTGACCGCCAGATAGGCCGGCGGCAGGTAACGCACCTTCGGCGGCACCAGCTTGGCCAGATTGCGAATCGTCCGGCGCTTGCGCTCGAAGCGACGTGCCAGCCGTCCGGTCCAGTGCACGTGGAATTTCTTGCGCAGACCAGGGGGCAGGGTGGCATAGGTGGTGAGCTTGGCGCCCTTGCCTAACTGACGGTATAGGCGCTTCCACAACCAGTCCGGCATGAGCGATAGCTGCGGCGGTTTTTTTACCCGGCTCAGGCTCACATCCAGCAGATAACGGGCGGTGTCGGTATTCTCCAGCCGGTTTTCCACCATGTTGTTGAAGTATTCCCAGAACGCGGGAACGCTGTGTGGCATATCCTGATCACGAATGCCCAGCACCCGGCCCTGCTGCACCCATTCCTGCAACAGCTGGGCTTCCTCACTGGCAGTGAACGGCTTGTCACCGAATAGCCGTTGCGTAGTGATCATGGCGTAGTACGTGGTCATGTGCACCCAGGCATAGGCTTCCGGGTCCAGCGCAAAATACTTGCGCCCCTTGGCATCGGCACCCTTGATGTTACGGTGCAGTTCGCGAAGATCACGCCCTGCCTGGGGCGAACCCTGCTCGCCCCCGTACATCAGGCGTAGCCCCCACTCGGTGGTACGCTTGAGGCGACCCCAGGGGTCTTCCTTGAATACGGAGTGGTCACCCACGCCAGCGCCCACCACAGGATGGGAGACTTGCAACAGCAGCGTGGTACCCGCCATCAACAGCTGGAGGTTGTCCCCGGCATGGGTCCAGGCCAGGGAGTCAGGCCCGAGGGTGATGGGGTCGGCTTTTTTATTGGAGGGAGTAGCCATTTTGCGCTCCTTCTGCCTTTGTTTGCAGTGAGACTTTGAAAAGAGTATGTCTCATTCTGGGCTTGGCACAAGCGTTCAAACAAGTGACAGAATACCGATAGTTGTTCACTGCGGAGCCGCCCGCATGAGCGTATCAAGCGCTTGAATGAACGGAGGTGGCTGCGTCGGGAGCATGCTGGAAGGATGGGAAACCAGAAGGTTCCGGTTGCATCGATACAAGTATGAGTCTTCGTCGCGCGGGCACAAAAGCGTGACATGTAAGCTATTTCGTATTCTCTTCTATCTGTGATTGTTTTCTCAGTTTATGGCTATGTCCTCTACTAGGGTGACTTCATCGTGCACGGATCGCACAACAATGCCATTAAACGAAAGCGAGGGATCGCCATGGAAACGCTTTTCAACTTTATCCATATTCGTCCACCGGTGGAGCCCAGAGAGGATATCACCTCAATTTCGCTGGCTACCGAATCCACCTTTCAGGAAAAGCTCCGCGAGTTCGCTTCTTCAGACACTCCTCGGGAAAAGATCAAGGGGCAGGCACGGAAGTTTGTTGCCAGTAAGGCGTTCATCGGGGCACGTGAGAGTCTGCTTTTCGACACCCAGTTGCGTACCGTAGAGGCTTCGTTCGATGCCTTGCAAGAGGCCTCGGCGGTTGATCCTGATGATTTGGTTGCTGCGGTTGAGGAAGCCTTTGGCAAGTCACCGACTGAACTGGTGGCAATGGCTCAGTATCAGAAGGAACTGAGTGTGCTCAAGGATTCTATTCTTGCCATCAAGTTTCTTCCTGAAGAGCACCGCCGCCCCTTGCATCATATTACCCAGGCGTTGCGTGACATGATGTTGTTCCAGGTATTGGCTGAGGACGCTCACCAGGTTGACCTGCCGGAGCGACTTCGCAGATACCGCCAGCGAAGCCTGTTGATGCCTGAGGGGCTTTCTCTCGGCTCGATTCTCCGCTCCCCACGGAAAAAAAAGCAAGAGCCTGATCCGGATGAAACGCGTAAGGCGTTTGACGAAGGGATGGCTAATTTCAAGGGCATACTGGGTGCCATTGATGAGCTGACACGTATTGATGGACAGAAGTTGGTGCAGTCCCCCGTCAAGCCCAGCAAGGCCCTGTTGCCTCCCAAGGCGCTTCAGCCGCAAAGTATCCTGAAGGCAGCCTTTGACAAGGGGTATTCGCCATACCTGTCACCGCTACAAAGCGCAATCGCCTCACCGTCTTCCCGGGTCAACCCGAATATGACCCGCGCTGTCCCGGAAACGGATAATGCGGGGATGTTGGCCCGGATGGCAGAGATTGATTTCTCTACCCCGCTGGTTATGGCGGACAAGGCGCCAATGATGGCCCGCACCACCTTTGCCGGGCGAACCGCTTTTGAGCCGAGCAAGCCGGAGAGTCGGTCTTTTCTGATGACCGCGGAGGCGGGAGCAAAGCTCAGCAAGAATACCCAGCAAGCCCTCAAGCTGCGCAACCTGAGTGTCACGGCGCAGCCCGTGGATGAGGTAGTCAGTCAGTTGCGTGTGGAAGCTGCTGCGGTGGGTCAGCAGCTGGAAAAGCTGGCAGATCCTGGTGTGCACCGTACCTTCAAACGAATTGGCAACACCATGGTGTTGATCAATTCCCCTATAGCAACGCCCTGGGTGATGACCAGCATGGGGATCTCTGCGGGCACCTTGTTTCCGCTCCCCGAGCTGTTACCGCTGGACGTTCGTGTACCGCGTACCCACGGTGATGTGAAACCGGTTGGGGTGGCTGATCTGCTGGTGGTCAAGCAGTTCCTCAAGCGCTATGAGGCCCGTGATATTGCACATATCGAGAATGTGCTGCAGGGGGAAGGCAAGGAGCGTACCCACCGCCGTCGTAACCAGACTGAAGAACTCACATTCCGTGAAGTGGAAACCACAACCTCAGAAGAGCGCGAACTGGAGTCTACGGACCGTTTCGAAATGGCCCGGGAAAGTAGTGAAACCATTCAGGAAGATGCCAAGCTCAAGGCCGGAATGAGTATTACGGCCAAGTACGGTCCTGCCGTAGAGTTCTCTGCCAGTGTGGAAGGGTCTTACTCACGCTCCAAAACGGAGGTGACCAAATCTGCCTCCACGTTTTCCAAGGAAGTCACGCAGCGTAGTTCAAAGAAAATTGCCGAGAGGGTGCTTGAGCGTGAGTCGCGCAAGATCACCACGGAAGTGGAGGAAACCAATAAGCATACTCTCGATAATACCGGTGGCGATGGGCATGTACGGGGTATCTACCAGTGGATAGAGAAAGTCTATGAAGCGCAGATGTTCAACTACGGCCTGCGTACCATGTTTGATTTCATGGTTCCGGAACCGGGGGCGTTTTTGCTCGAAGCCCTGCGTCGTGCCCATGTTAGCGCCACTGAGCTGGTCAAGCCCATGCCCTTCAGCATACGGCCAGATCAGCTGACGGAATTCAATTATCACACCTGGGTATCCGCCTACCATGCCACCGACGTAACGCCTCCTCCGGAGCCGTATATCACCAAGTCTCATGATTACAATGCGGGTGGTGGCGATGACAAGACAGACTATAACCATTCCAGCCAGATTCAGATTGATGAAGGATACCGTGCCATCTATGCAACGGTAGGAGTGGTGGGGAACACCTGGTCTGATGAAGCCAGTGTGGATGTTGTGGTGGGGCAGCGTGGCAACCGTATTTCCAATGCGGGTATTCGGGTGTGGCATACCTCTCTGGATAACGAAGTACTGGCAATTCCTCTGGCCATCAACAGTTTTGACCACTCTGATCTGGCGATTGCGGTGGAAGTGAAATGTCAGCGTACCGACCGGGCCATGGCCAAGTGGCGTCATGAAACCCATGCGAAACTTACGACGGCCTATCTGGCTCGCCTTGCCGAATATGAGGAAAAGCTGGCCGCCCTGAAAGCAGAAGCGGGCATTGTGATTGAAGGTAAAAGCCCGGCATTGAATCAGGAAATCATGGTGGATGAACTGAAAAAAGCCTGTATCAGCATCATGACAGAACAGCACTATGAGCTTTTCAATGCTGTCGAAACGGGTAGCAATGGCTTGCCGCAGGTCAATTTGTGGGAGAACGAAGCGGAAGGTCCTTATGTGCGTTTCTTTGAGCAGGCCTTTGAATGGGAGCAGATGACCTGGCTGACCTATCCCTATTTCTGGGGGCGCAAGTCACAGTGGAGTGATCGCATTGCCATGGAAGACGCGGACCCGTTGTTCAATCAGTTCATGAAGGCAGGCTATTGTCGGGTTGTGGTGCCGTTGCGTCCTGGCTTCGAAGGAGCGGTGGATCATTTCATGAACTTTGGAGAGCCATGGATGGGGGGACCGTTACCGGCGGTGACCAGCGATCTCTATTTACCTATTGCCGAGGAAATCGCCGAGCGTTTGGGGCGCCCTGGGGAAGAGGTTCCTGAGGGTGAACCCTGGGAGGTAAGGTTCCCAACCAGCCTGGTACGCCTGCGTGATGATGGCAGCCTGCCGGCCTGGGAGAAGGATGAGGAAGGAAACTGGCTACCGGTTGACGGCTAACGGGAGCTGGTATGCAGATTTCCAGACCACAGGATGTGGAGTACCTGGCCCTGGAAGGCGGCGGCGGCAAAGGGGTAACTTACCTCGGTGCCATCCGTGCGCTGGAGAGCATGGGGGTGCTACCCATCGACATCAACCGTCCGGGGCAGAACCAGATCAAGGGCATCAGTGGTGCTTCGGCTGGGGCTATCACGGCCCTGATGTTGGCGATGGGACTCGATTCCGCTGAGCTGCAGCGCATCCTCAGTAATGCGTCCACGTTTACCGGTTTTTTTGACGGTCCGAATCCGGGGTTCTATCGCTCTATTGACAGCCGAAACCAGCCACAGATGAAAAACGATGCGCCCGCAGGCGTATCGGTGTCGAGCTTTCTCACTGCCCGACAGCAAAGCATTTCTGGATGGTCTCAACTGGCGGCGATGTTTGGCGCCCTGGTAAGTAGTGGTGCTTTCGGGCCCACCAGTGATCCGATGGTGCGCCAGCTTGCTCAACACCCACAAGGGTATCTCTATAATCTGGTGTTTGACCGTGGGCTGTTTCCTGGCTTTGCGCCACGACGTTTCCTCAGTGGGGCCGTGGCGGGGTATCTGTCCCGGCGTATTCTGCAGAGCACGGGAGGGGTGATTGTTTCCGGTGCCGCTGCGTTAAACTTCAGCCAGTTCTTCCAGCTTACCGGTGTCGATCTGGTCATTACCGGTGCGAATGTTACCCGCCATTGTCCTGCGGTGTTCTCAAAACGTCACACGCCGGACTTTCCGGTGGCCGAGGCGGTGGGCATTTCAATGAATCTGCCGCTCATTTTCAAACCGGTAAAGGTGGAGGCCAATGTTCCCACTGGTCAGTACAACCAGAATGCCAGTGATTATCACGGCCTGTGGGTAGACGGTGGCATACTCAATAACTTTCCACTTCATGCGTTTGATCATCTTTCTCCGCAGGTTTCTTCCCGGTACCCGGCCTTGCGGCCATTGAACCCGAAGATGTTGGGCTTGCGTCTCACTGAAGGGCCTCCCGGCCATGGTGGGACTTCATCAACTACGGGGACGTTCTCGGTGTTACTGGAGCATCTGGGCAATATCGTGAATACGGTGCTTTATCCGTCTGAGCAGGGGCAGATCCGAACAGCCGAAGAGGAAGACCAGAGTATCGATCTCTATACCTATGATCTGGAGACGACCAACTTTGCCCCTTCGCAGTCACAGAGTGCGACGCCGATCCGGGAAGCGGAACGGGCAGTGCAGCGATATTTCGGACAGACGCCCTGAATCCGGGAGGGCTACTGGAAACGGACTCTGGCTAGAGGCAACAACAGCACTGCCGCGCCTACCAGTGCCGCTGCAGCCCCGATCAGGCCCGGTGCAAAGCTGCCGCTGGTCTCCAGCAAGTTCGCCGTCACTACCGGCCCCACAATCTGTCCCACCCCATAACACGCAGTCAGCGCGCCCAGGGCCATGCTGGCGGCATGGGGTGCCAGTTGGCGGCCGCAGTACATGCTCAGGGCCACCACGGCAGTAAAGGTACCGCCTACCAGGATACCGCTGATGACCAGCCCGCTGAGGCCGGGTAGCCAGGCGGGAGCGCTGACGCCCATGGCTTGCACGACCAGGGCCATCATCAGGGCATTGCGTTCGCCAGCCCTGCTGGCCAGCTTGCCCCATAGCAGGTTGGCGGGAATGGCTGCGAGCCCCACGGCCAGCCAGGTATAGAAGGCCGCGTTGTCCAGGCCGGGCAGTTGTTGTCGGGCGATCACCGGCAGGTAGGTGGTGCTGGTGATATAGCCGAAGCCGGCGAGTGTATAGCTGGCAATGAGGAAAGTGAGCGCTTTTCGGTTTACCGGTACGCGGGTGTGGGCGTTTTCTCTGGCGTGAGGCAAGGCGGGGATCACGCGCAGGAATACCATCAACAGTAGCGCCACAATGCCACACGCAAACCACATGGCCGGGTAACTGCCGGCCAGCCCCTCGATCAGGGCTACGGTCAATGCGGCGATGCTGATGCCCAGACCGATGCCCGCGTAGTGGATGTTTCCCAGCCGTGCCCGCAAGTGATTGGGCAGGGCGCCAAGCACCAGGGCAGAACCGTTGACCATGATGATGGCACTGGCAATGCCCGCCAGGAAGCGGTTGATTGCCCAGGGTGTGAAGGTATGGGTGAGCCCCATCAACAGGCTGGTGATCACGCTCACCCATAACGCCAACCAGAATGCGGTGCGGGCTCTGTGGGCTGGCACGGTCATGGCCAGGATGGCACCGAGAAAATACCCGCCGTAATTCACCGCCGCAAGATAGCCACCGGTGACCGCTGTGAGGCTGGTGTCCGCAATCATGTCCGGCAGGGCAGGAGTAAACAGAAAACGACCGATACCCAGCGCAATGACCAGGCTGAATGCGCCGGCCAGGGCTATGCGGAAAGCGTTGTGTTCTTGTGGGGCCATTGGGGTTCTCGGTCGGTTCTGGAAACGGTGTCAGTAAGTTGGGGGGAAGCGTAGCAGGTCATGGCTTATTGCTCTCTATATTGCGAATGATGTTCATTATTTCTTCTCGTGATAATTCGCCTTTGGTCGCAAGCGGTGCGAGCTTTTTTCACCATGCTGGCGCAAAAAGGGGGCGTATCCGGTTGTGGACCAGGTTGTCGCATGGGCGTGATGCATTTTGGTGATCGTTAATTGGTTCAGAACAGTGCCGCTTGTGCAATTTATGGGCGTGGAGAAGAAGGGTGACGGTTAGGTGAAAGGGTAAGCTGTTGAAAAATAACAATTTTAAAAGTTGGCACAGCTATTGCCTTAGTGAGGGCATCACAGCAACAGCGTTGTGATCCAAATACCGCGTCGTGATCAAAGGCGATCACGAACAGATTCGAGCAAAGGCGCTCAAGGCATCCGGTCAATGAAGACGGGAAGCCCTGAGCGCTTTTTTTATGCCTGCGGGATAGCGGGCAAATGAGGGAAGACTGATGAAAAAGTTTATTCGCACAGCAATGACAGCACTGACGTTGGGGCTCTCGGCCAACGCCATGGCGGACGACTCTGTGGGTTGGCCGGAAAAGGCAGACCTCAAGTTCGGCTTTATCAAACTCACTGATATGGCTCCCCTCGCCGTGGCGTACGAAAAAGGCTTTTTTGAAGAAGAAGGCCTGTTTGTGACCCTGGAAGCCCAGGCCAACTGGAAAGTCCTGCTGGACCGGGTGATTGACGGTCAGCTGGATGGTGCGCACATGCTCGCCGGCCAGCCGCTGGGCGCCACCATTGGCTATGGTACCGAAGCCCACATCATCACGGCCTTCAGCATGGACCTGAACGGTAATGGGATCACCGTTTCCAACGCCGTGTGGGAGGAGATGAAGAAGAACATCCCCGAAAAAGACGGCAAGCCGGTGCACCCGATCAAGGCGGATGCCCTGAAACCGGTGGTGGAGAAATACAAGGCGGAAGGCAAGCCGTTCAATATGGGCATGGTTTTTCCGGTGTCCACCCACAACTATGAGTTGCGTTACTGGCTGGCGGCCGGAGGTCTGAACCCGGGTTATTACGCGCCGCACAAGGGCGATACCAGTGGTCAGCTGCAGGCGGACGTGCTGCTGTCCGTGACCCCGCCGCCGCAAATGCCGGCTACCCTGGAAGCGGGCACTATCTATGGCTACTGCGTGGGTGAGCCCTGGAACCAGCAGGCTGTGTTCAAGGGCATTGGTGTGCCGGTCATCACGGATTACGAAATCTGGAGAAACAACCCGGAAAAAGTATTCGGTGTGAGCAAGGGCTGGGCCGACAAGTATCCCAACACTCACATCCGTGTGGTGAAGGCGATGATTCGTGCGGCCAAGTGGCTGGATGAAAACGACAACGCCAACCGTCCGGAAGCGGTAAAAATCCTGTCTCAGCCCAACTACGTGGGCGCGGATTATGACGTGATTGCCAACTCCATGACGGGCACCTTCGAGTACGAAAAAGGTGACGTGCGTGAAGTGCCGGACTTCAACGTGTTCTTCCGCTACAACGCCACCTACCCCTACTACTCTGATGCTATCTGGTACCTGACCCAGATGCGTCGCTGGGGTCAGATCAGCGATACCAAACCGGACAGCTGGTACATGGATATCGCCAAGAAAGTGTATCGCCCGGACATCTATTCGCAGGCAGCCAAGGCCCTGATCGCTGAAGGCAAAATCGCTGCCGATGAGTTCCCTGATTTCGCCACCGAGACGGGCTTCAAGCCGCCGCAGAAGGGCTTTATCGACAACATCACCTATGACGGTCGCAAGCCCAACGAATACCTGGCGAAATTCCCGATTGGTCTGAAAGAGGGCGACGCGCTTTAAGCGCTCGCCACTCGAGGAGTAGCAATCATGGTGACCCTGACTTTCCCGACCTGGATGGAACCCTATCGCGCCCTGGCTACCGGCAAGATGTCGTCGGATCAGTGGCAGACACTGCTGCGTCAGTTGATCTGGCCGGTAATGGGCATCGCCGTCTTCCTGTTGCTGTGGCAACTGGCGGCCCAGCGTATCGATACCTCGCTGGGGCAGTTCCCGGGCCCGGTTGATGTCTGGGAGCAGGCAGGCTCCCTGGTGGATGAGCACCAGGCGTCCCGTGCCAAGGAAGCGGCGTTCCATGAACGTCAGGAGAAGTACATTGCCTCCCGGCTGGAGCAACAGCCGGAATGGGAGCCGGTGTACCGGGATTACACCGGCGCGCCGACCTTCTTTGATCAGATTGGTACCAGCCTGATCACGGTAATGAGCGGCTTCCTGCTGGCTTCCATGATTGCCATTCCGCTGGGGATTGTGATCGGTCTGAGCAGTACGGCTCATGCTGCCATGAATCCGCTTATCCAGTTGTTCAAGCCGGTGTCACCGCTGGCCTGGCTGCCGCTGGTGACCATGGTGGTGAGTGCGGTGTACGTCACAGATGATCCTCTGGTGGCCAAGTCATTCCTGACCTCCATGTTCACGGTATCGCTGTGCTGCCTGTGGCCCACGCTGATGAACACCTCAGTGGGTGTGACCTCGGTGAGCCAGGACCTGACCAACGTGTCCCGGGTGCTGCGACTCAATGCACTGAGTCATGTGCGCAAGATCGTACTGCCCTCCGCGCTGCCGATGATGTTCACCGGTCTGCGGTTGAGTCTGGGTATTGCCTGGATGGTGCTGATCGCGGCAGAGATGCTGGCGCAGAACCCGGGATTGGGGAAATTCGTCTGGGATGAATTCCAGAACGGTAGCTCCCAGTCTTTGGGCCGGATCATGGTGGCGGTGATCGTGATTGGTCTGATCGGTTTCCTGCTGGACCGCGTAATGCTGATGCTGCAACGCGCTCTGGTGTGGGACAAATCTTCTGTACAGCGCTAACTATGAGTTCCCTGTACCGCTGCTTGCATGCTCAGGCAGCAGCCTCGAAGGGCGCGGCCTGAAGCACTCAATCAGCGGTAAAGAGATCTCAAGGAGATAAACAATGAAAGCATTACTGGAACTCTCGAATGTCGGCATGAAATTCGACACCCCGAAAGGCAGTTTCGAAGCGCTGAAGGATGTGAATCTGAAAATTGATTCCGGCGAATTTGTCTCGTTGATCGGGCATTCCGGCTGTGGCAAGTCCACGGTGCTGAATATCGTGGCGGGCCTGTTACAAGCCACCGACGGCGGTGTGATTCTCGACAAACATGAGGTTACCGAGCCCGGTCCGGAGCGGGCAGTGGTATTCCAGAACCACTCGCTGCTGCCCTGGCTGACGGCCTTTGAAAATGTGGAACTGGCCGTCAAGCAGGTTTTCAAGAAGACCAAGAGCAAGGCGGAGATCCGTGACTGGGTGGAGCACAACCTGGAGCTGGTGCACATGGCGCACGCCATGCACAAGAAGCCGGATGAAATTTCCGGAGGCATGAAACAGCGTGTGGGCATTGCCCGGGCGCTGGCCATGCAGCCCCAGGTGCTGCTGATGGATGAGCCGTTCGGTGCACTGGATGCGCTGACCCGTGCTCACCTGCAGGATTCCCTGATGGAAATCCATGCCCAGTTGGGTACCACAGTGATCATGATTACCCATGATGTGGATGAGGCGGTACTACTGTCTGATCGCATCGTGATGATGACCAACGGCCCGTCCGCCACCATCGGCGAGATTCTGGATGTGACATTGCCGCGTCCGAGAGATCGCCTGGCGCTGGCGGACGACCCCACCTTTGTGCGTTGTCGTCAGCAGGTACTGCAGTTCCTGTATGAGAAACAGCGCAAGGTGGAACCACTGCCAAAGCGTAAAGCGGAGAAGGACGAGGCGACACGCAAGCGCGCCTGATCCGCTAATTTCAGAAAGTGATTTAACTGCCTGCTTTTTTCGCGCACCGAAAAGCGGGAACGGGAAAGGTGCGTCCAGAATTCACGGTTTTACTGATTTTATTTTTGGGAAGTGTTGAGGAAACGATGATGAAATATTCTGCCATTGCCGCCGGCGTTGTGCTGTCCACGCTGGGTTTTACCGGAACTGCCAATGCTGAGGATGATGCGTTCATTACGGCACTGAAGAGCGGCACACCGCTGCTGAACATGCGTCTTCGTTATGAAGAAGTGGATATTGACGGTGTTTCTGATGAAGGTCAGGCACTGACCCTGCGCACCCGTTTGGGTTATCAAAGCGGCAAGCTTTATGGCTTTGACGTGATGGGGGAGTTCGAAGATACCCGGATCGTCGGTCAGGTGGACAACTATGCGCCGGAGCAGGCCGGGTATCCGGTGATTGCCGACCCGGAAGTCACTGAGCTTAACCGGGCGGCCATTCGCTACACCGGTAGCGATGCATTGGAAGGGCTGGTGGCCAATTATGGTCGCCAGCGCATTATCTACGACAATGCCCGCTTTGTGGGCAATGTGGGTTGGCGTCAGGATGAGCAGACCTTTGATGGTGCCAGAGTGGATTACGGTGTGGGTGATTTTTCCCTCTCCACCGCCTACCTCACCCAGGTGAATGGCATCACTCCGGGCTTCGACGCCAATGTGTCCAACTATCTTGTCAATGCCAGCTGGACTGGCGCACCGGGCGGTTCCCTGACCGGTTACGGCTACCTGCTGGAAACCGACAACGTGCCCGATTCCGATAACGATACCTTTGGTCTGCGTTATGCCGGTGCCTTTGATCTGGATTCCCTGAAACTGTTGCTCACGTTGGAAGGGGCTCAACAGGAAGTGGAAGCCGGTGATACCGAATACTACTTTGCCGAGCTGGGCGCAAAAGTTGCGGGCGTCACCGTGAAAGTGGCACAGGAAGTGCTTGGTTCAGATGACGGCACTGTCGCGTTCCAGACGCCACTGGCGACCAAGCATGCGTTCAACGGCTGGGCGGATCAGTTCCTGGCGACACCGGCTGACGGTCTGGAAGATACCTTCGTATCCGTGGGCGGCAAGCTGGCCGGCTTCAAGCTGCTGGCCGTGTTCCATGACTTCAAGTCCAACGAAGGTAGCACTGACTACGGTACAGAAACCGATTTGCTGGTAGCGCGTCCGATCGGCAAGAACTACGTGGTAGGCCTGAAATACGCTGACTACAGCGCCGATGATTTCAAGTCTGATACCAGCAAGTACTGGGCCTGGGCAGAACTGAAGTTCTGATCCCCGACCTTCCCCGTTAGATCCTCAGAAAAGGAGGTTTCAGGTGGAAGCAAGACGTTATCAGCCGCAACCCCGGGTACCCGATGCCGAAACCGCTGAGCCGATTATCATTGTGGGTAACGGCCCGGCGGGAATGCAGTGTCTGGTGGAACTGCGTCGCCGTGGTGTCACCACCCCGGTGAAGCTGTTCGGTGCAGAGCATTGGGCCCCCTATGATCGCGTTAAACTTTCCACCTTCCTTTCCGGATCTACCGGGTTTGATGATCTGACCAATCTGCCGGCCGAACTGGATGATTCTGTTGAACATCTGGTTGGCCGGTCCATTACCGGGATCAGTCCTGCCCGTCGCTGGGTAGAGGATGCGCTCGGTCAGCGTCACCACTACAGTCGCCTGGTTCTGGCGCTGGGGAGTGACGCCCATATTCCTTCCATACCGGGCACTGGGTTGTCCGGTGTATTGCGTTTCCGCGATATGGATGACGCCCAGGCTCTGATGGCGCGGCGACTGCGTAGCACTCATACGGTTGTCATCGGCGGCGGCCTGCTGGGGATTGAGGCGGCCCACGGCCTGTGCCGTTTCGGCACCCGCGTTACCCTGATTCAGCATGCAGACCGGTTAATGAATCGGCAGTTGGACAGTGATGCTGCCAATATGGTCGCTGACAGCTTGCGCGATGCAGGGGTGGATGTACGGCTCAATACCAGTGTTCGCAGCATTGCCGGTAGCGAACGGGTGGACGCGGTGGTATTGGCGGATGGGACGGAACTGTCGTGCGACACCGTCGTGTTTGCAACCGGGATTGCGCCGCGCACCGAACTGGCTCGCAAGGCCGGGCTCAAGGTCGCCAACGGTATTCGAGTCAGTGCCTCCATGCAGACCTCGGACCCGAATATCTATGCAGTGGGCGAGTGTGCCCAGTTTCAGGATCAAGTGTGTGGTCTGGTGATGCCTGCGTTGCAGCAGGCCCGTGTTGCGGCAGGCTGTCTGGCAGGTAGTCATGACAGTTATACCCCGGTAGCAGACAGCACCTGGTTGAAAGTGCTGTCGCTGGAAGTGTTCAGTGCCGGTCGCTTTGCCGATGAAGAAAGGGGCATGGTGCATCGCACTCTGGTGTACCGCGACGCGGATGCCGGCATCTACCGTGCCCTGATGTTGCGCACCGGGCGCCTCGTGGGCGTGGTGTCCGTGGGCGCCTGGCCTGAGCGCCAGCAAATTCTCAACCGAATTGCTGACGGACGCCGACTGATGCCCTGGGAGCTGTTGCGCTTTCGGTTTACCGGTGAGCTGGCCGAAGGTGGGGCCGGAGAAGTAAGTGAATGGCCGGCTGCCACGGTGATCTGTCAGTGCCGTGGATTGTCCCGCGGGCAATTACAGGGTTTTCTGGGTGACAGCTGTGACACGGCGACCCTGATGAATCGCAGTGGCGCGGGCACGGTTTGCGGCGGTTGTGAGCCTTTGCTGGAGAGTTTGTGTAGCGGCGGGGCGGCAACGGCACGAAAGGTTCCCGGTGGCACTCCCCTGGCTATTGTTTCGGCGATTGCCGCCACCCTGATGGCGCTGGCGTTCTGGCTACCCTCTCCCGCGCCGGCCAGATCCGTGCTCGATATTTCCCTTTTTGAACAGTTTTCCCGTAATGGCCTGTGGCGCCAGTGGAGTGGCTACGCCGTATTGGCTGCCTCGGGCCTGTTACTGCTGATGTCGTTGAAGAAACGCTTTCCGAAAGTGCCAATGGGAGGCTTCAGCGGCTGGCGTGTGGCCCATGCGGTGTTGGGGCTGGCGGCGTTGCTATTGCTCTACTGGCACACCGGTTTTTCCCTGGGAGAAAACCTCAACCGCTGGTTGATGCTGAGCTTTATCGGGACCGCTCTGGTCGGGATTACGGCGGCACTGCTAACGCGATTACAGGCGGCCATGACCGGGGTCGGCTGGCTACGACAGGGCACTACCTGGCTACACATACTGGTGTGCTGGCCGCTGCCAGCCCTGCTGATTTTTCACATCGTTTCGGCGTACTACTTTTAATCGGGCGTGGGGGCGATGATGGGAAGCAAGAAACGTAATCCGATTCTCTGGGCCATCTGGTTGTTCGCCTCGCTGGGGTTGGCCATCTGGCTGAGTCTGCAGCTGGTGGATCAGGACGCCCCGAAAACCGCGTTTATTCCCGGGCCGATGACCCATGGCCATCACCAGATCGAAATGCAGTGCAGCGTTTGCCATGGCGACGGCTTTGACAGCGAAACCGTCCTGCAGAACGCCTGTGTGGATTGCCATGGTGAGCAACTGGAAGAGGCCCAGGACTCCCACCCCAAATCCAAATTCACTGATCCGCGTAACGCTGACCGGCTGGCCAATGTGGATGCCCGTTTGTGCGTGTCCTGTCATGTGGAACACCGCCCGGAGCTGGATGTGGGCATGGGCGTGACCTTGCCCATGGACATGTGTGCCCATTGTCACGAAGACATCGAAAAAGATCGTCCCAGTCATGAAGGCATGGGCTTTGATACCTGTGCCAATGCTGGCTGCCATAACTTTCATGATAACCGCGCCCTCTATGAAGATTTCCTGCTGGCCCACGCCGATGAGCCCTGGCTGAAGCAGCCCGCCCAACAGCCGCCCAGGGATTTGCTGGCCCGCCAGATGAGCGATGCCGACCTGGTGGCGCTGATGAAAGGCAACGGCGCGCCGCCAGCAGAGGTGGAAACCCCGGAGCATTGGGATGGCAATGCCCATGCCGAGGCGGGTGTGGAATGTTCCGCCTGTCACGGTGGGGGTGAGGACTGGGTGGATTCCCCGGAACCGCTGCAGTGCGCAACCTGCCACGAGCCGGAATCGGAAGGCTTCCTCGAGGGCCGGCATGGCATGCGCCTTGCCCAGGGGCTGTCGCCCATGACGCCGGCGCAATCAGTGCTCAACATGCATGTGGAAGCCAGCCATCGGGAGCTGACCTGCATCAGCTGTCACGGCGCCCATGAATTCGACACGCAAACTGCCGCCGTGGACAGCTGCATCGGTTGTCACAATGACGAGCACAGTAACGAATACCTGCGCTCTCCCCATCATGATTTGTGGAAAAAGGAAAAACGCGGTGAGCTGCCGCCGGGCAGCGGCGTGACCTGTGCCTCTTGCCATATGCCGCGGCAAGAGACCCACGGCGAGATCTTTGTTGAGCACAACCAGAACCTGACCCTGCGCCCGGTGGAGAAGATGGCGCGTCCGGTCTGTCTGCAATGCCACAGCCTGGAGTTTTCCCTGGATGCGTTGGCAGACCCGCACTTGCGTGAAAACAACTTCAATGGCCAGCCGCAAACCCATGTGCCGTCCATTGATATGGCCGTGGAACGCGACAAGGCCCGGGGCGAGAAGAAGGGTCCTTATTGATTTGTCTGATTGAACGATTCCAAACCTGAGGAGGTAGTACCCATGCAACACGTCATGAAGCGTAACGTCACCATCCTGATGGCCACCGCCATGTCCGCCCTGATCCTGAGTGGCTGCGGTGAAGAAAAAGCCGCTCCCAGTGGGGGCATTGAACCCAAGGTCTACACCGATTCCCTGTTTGCGGTGATGAAGGCAGACCGTACCAACTACACCAAGATGATCATTGGCCGCCTTGGCCCGGCCGGGGCTGACAGCATCAAACCCCATGAATACTGGGAAGACCTGGAAAACGGGGCGCCGCTGCCGGCGCAGATGTTCCGTTACGGCGCTGAAGCGGTCAGTGAAATGACCAGCGACTTCACCTATTCCCTGCAATCTCTGTGGCCGATCAATGCCCAGAATGCACCCAAGACCGATCTGGAAAAGGAAGGTCTGCAGTACATCGCCGATAACCCAGGCAAGAACTTTTACGGTGAAGAAAAACTGGGTGATGTGACCTATTACACAGCGGTGTACCCGGACGTGGCGGTGGCTGCGCCGTGCGTGGCATGTCATAACAACCACAAGGATTCCCCCAAGACCGATTTCGAAATGGGCGATGTGATGGGTGGTGTGGTTATTCGCGTACCGATGTAAACCGCCTTCTGCGGATTTTCACGCTTATCAGTATTCAATAACAGGAGAAACACCATGACTCCCGAACAGATTGCTCTGGTACAGGACAGCTGGGCGAAAGTGGAAGGTATTTCCGATCAGGCCGCGGCGCTGTTCTACGAGCGCCTCTTTACCACCGACCCGTCACTCAAGCCGCTATTCAAGGGCAACATGGAAGAGCAGGGCAAGAAGCTAATGACCATGATCGGGGTGGTGGTGAAGGGGCTGGACAAGCTCGACACCATTGTGCCCGCAGTACAGAAGCTGGGGGCTCGCCACAAGGATTACGGAGTGAAACCGGCGGATTACGACACGGTGGCACAGGCCTTGCTTTGGACTTTGGGCCAGGGACTGGGTGATGCCTTTGACAGCGACACCGAAGCGGCCTGGACCGCCGCCTACACCATACTGGCCACCACCATGATCGACGCCGCTGAGTATTGAGCGACGCGAGGGGGCGTTTTTGGTACCCAAAAGTGCACCAGGGAGGTGCGCTTTTGAGGTGCTGTATTGGTGAAAAATAAAACTTATTTTAAAACAAAAGGTTAGGGTGACCATGACTGGCACAACCGTTGCAGAACAATCTGATAACACTTTTTGTCCGGATGCCCCAGACGTTATGGCTCTGAAAATCATGCTGGTGGATGACCAGCCACCGCGCGCCGCGATTCTCGAACGGGCCCTCATTGATGAGGGGCACGAGATCCTGTGCCGCCTGACCAGCGCAGCCGGTCTGGCGGAGAAGGTGCGCAGCAGTAACCCGGATGTGGTCATCGTAGACATGGATGCCCCGGACCGGGACACCCTGGAAAGCATGGCGCTGGTGCAGCGGGATATCCCGCGTCCCATGGTCATGTTCTGCAACCAGGATGATGAAGACCTGGTGGTGGCAGCATTGCGTGCTGGTGTGAGTGCCTATGTGGCAGGGGAAACCGACCTGACCCGGGTACGCGGTGTGATGCGGGTGGCGACAGCGCGTTTTCGCGAATACCAGGCCCTGCGGGAAGAACTGGAACAGACCCGTGAAGCGCTGGCGGAGCGCAAAATTATCGAGCGGGCGAAAGGGCTGCTGATGCAGCGGCGCCGGCTCAACGAGCAGGATGCCTACAGCACCCTGCGACGGCAGGCCATGAATACTGGGCAGCCGCTGATACAGGTGGCCCGATCGGTGCTGGATTATGCCGAGATGCTGAAAGCGCAGGGATAAAACGCTGGATGCCTGAGGCCGAATGCCTGGCGTCAATACAGGAGAAAAGATGCGACGAGTGATGCCATTGAAAAAGTCCCGCAGCCTGGTGGATGCACCAGCCAAACCGGTGAGTCGGGCAAGGCGTCCTGTAGAGATGAATGAGCCTCTGCGACGTTCGACCTCAAGCGTCCGGCGTCAGGCTCTTGCGGAGCAAGATGGATGAAAATTCGTATCGGTTACATGCCGCTGACTGACAGCCTGCCGCTGGCGGTGGCTCAGGAGGCCGGCTACTTCGCGGCAGAGGGTCTGGATGTGGAGCTTCAGCCGGAGTGGAGCTGGGCCAGCCTGCGTGATCGACTGCTGGTAGGCCAGCTGGATGCTGCACCCATGCTGGCGCCCATGATGCTGGCCACGTCGTTGGGGCTGGGGTGCATCAAGAAACCACTGGCGACGGCCTTTTCCATGGGCCTGAACGGTAATGGCATTACCGTGTCGCCCATGTTGTTCCAAGGGTTGTGTGCACTCTCTGAAGGTCCCACTGCCAATGATATGGCCAGCGCCATGAACAAGCTGGTGGCGGCCCGCGCCAGTGGCGGGGAAGCCCCGCTGGTGCTGGCGGTGGTGTTTCCGTTCTCCTGCCACAGTTATCAACTGCGCCACTGGCTGAGTGTGGCCGGGCTGGACCCGGACCACGATGTGAAGCTGGTGGTACTGCCGCCCTCACAGATGGTGGATCACTTGCGCATGGGCCACATTGATGGATTCTGTGTGGGTGAGCCCTGGAACAGTCTGGCGGCTCTGACCGGTGCGGGGCACTGTATCCTGTCCGGTTACCAGATCTGGGAAAATGCGCCGGAGAAAGTCTTGGCGGTGTCCCGTGACTGGGTGGCGCGCCATCCGGACGAACACCGGGCCATGTTGCGGGCGCTGTACAAGGCGGCCTGCTATGCCGATGACAATCTGGTAGAGAGCCTGTCCCTGTTGGCCCACCCCGCCTGGCTGGATGTGCCGGAAGAAATCATCCGTGCGCCGTTCAGTAACCGCCTGCCAGGCGGCCTTACCGGCCAGCCGTTCCCGGCCCATCATTTTCATGTGTTTGCAGGCTTCCACGCCAACTTCCCGTGGCGCTCCGACGCCCGTTTCATGCTGGAAGAAATGCAGCGCTGGCGGCAATGTTCGCTGGAAGAAAAACAGACGTTTGCGGCGCAATGCTACCGCACTGACCTGTTCCGCGATGCACTGGCGGATCTTACCAGCCTGCCGTTAATGGACAGCAAGCCGGATGAACGCCATGCCGGACATTGGCAACTGCCCGGTGAACCGAAGCCGGTGGAGCTTGGCCCGGATCGTCTGTTGAAAGTTATTGAGGATCCGGCAGAAAGCTGAGTTGATGAGAAGCGAGTAACGCGTTTCGAAACTCCGTCTGCCTGCTGGCAGCATGACGCCAGAAGCTTTATGCCTGATGCTGAAGTTCAAGACCTCAACATCAACCCGCTGCTCGTCAGCACTGATAGAGCGCCAGGCGATTAATGTGTGAGCGTGCTTGCACGCGAAGGGTTTATTTCAGTTCGTAGGGCGGAAATGGGCGTGAGCCCATCTCCGCCATTGTATGTGTGAAGGCGGAGACCGACCTTCGCCGATTTCCGTCCTACGGGGATTAACCCGGTGGGAGATTCAGCTTGCTGAACGAATGCTGCGTTTGATCAGGGGAAGGTGCAGGCGTCTTCATTCAGCAAGCTGAATTTCCCACAAGATCTGTCCTCTCCGCCTTTGCCTTTCGAAACTCGTCCCTCGCAACGCGCTACTGATATTTGTGGGAGCGGTAGTTCCACTGCGAAATAGCAACGACAGCTCCGCACAGAGCCACAGGGGCAATGTTTTCCCTCAGTGAACTCTGCGCCTCTGTAGTAACAATGCTAATACACCTTCGGAACCGTCGTAGGGCGGAAATGGGCGTGAGCCCATCTCCGCCATTGTATATGTGAAGGCGGAGACCGACCTTCGCCGATTTCCGTCCTTCGGGGATTAACCTGGTGGGAGATTCAGCTTGCTGAACGAATGTTGCGGTTGATCAGGGGAAGGCGCAGGCGTCTTCATTCAGCAAGCTGAATTTCCCACAAGATCTGTCCTCTCCGCCTTTGCCTTTCGAAACTCGTCCCTCGCAACGCGCTACTGATATTTGTGGGAGCGGTAGTTCCACTGCGAAATAGCAACGACAGATGCGCACAGAGCCACAGGGGGAATGTTTTCCCTCAGTGAACTCTGTGCCCTATGTGGTAACGCCGCTTTACCCCGCCGCACGCAACCGCTTGGCAGCTTCCACCATGTTCGCCAGCGCTCCGCGGGTTTCTTCCCATTTGCGGGTTTTCAGCCCGCAGTCCGGGTTGATCCACAGGCGCTCTTTCGGCAGCTGTTCAGCGGCTTTTTCCATCAGCTTCACCATCCAGTCCACCGCCGGTTCATTGGGGGAATGAATGTCGTACACGCCAGGACCGATATCGTTGGGATAGTGGAAATCCCGGAAAGCGTCCAGCAATTCCATATTGGAGCGCGAGGTTTCAATGGTGATTACGTCTGCATCCAGCGCGGCGATGCTCTCGATGATGTCGTTGAACTCCGAGTAACACATGTGGGTGTGAATCTGGGTGTCATCGTCCACGGCCACGGTACTCAGACGGAAGCAATCCACCGCCCAGTCCAGATAGGTTTGCCAGTTACTTTTGCGCAGGGGGAGCCCTTCTCGCAGAGCGGGTTCGTCGATCTGAATCACCTTGATGCCAGCGGCTTCCAGGTCCTGTACTTCATCGCGCAGTGCCAGCGCTATCTGTTTGCAGGTGTCAGCACGGGGTTGGTCGTCACGGACGAAGGACCACTGCAGGATGGTGACCGGGCCGGTAAGCATGCCTTTGACCGGCTTGTCGGTGAGCGACTGGGCGTAGCGTGCCCAGGCCACCGTCATGGGTTTAGGGCGTTGGACATCGCCGAAGATAATCGGCGGTTTCACACAGCGGGAGCCGTAGCTTTGCACCCAGCCAAAGCGGGTGAAGGCAAAGCCATCCAGCAGTTCACCAAAATATTCCACCATGTCGTTGCGTTCGGCTTCGCCGTGCACCAATACATCCAGTTCCACTTCTTCCTGATAACGGATGCAGCGGGCTATTTCTTCCTGCATCTGACGGGTGTACTCGGCCTCACTCAGCTTGCCGGCTTTCCAGTCACGGCGTGCGCTGCGTATCTCCCGGGTTTGCGGGAATGAACCGATGGTGGTGGTAGGGAACGCTGGCAGTTCCAGGGCGGCCTGTTGTTTGGCGATCCGTTCGTTAAAGGGACTCTTGCGCTCACGGGATTCCCGGGCTGCCCTGGCCAGGCGGGCAGCCACGTCCGGATTGTGAATGCGCGCAGAGCGGGCCCTGGCCTGCAGGACGCTGCGCTGGGTTTCCAACCCGGCGTCCACGTTGCTGTCACCCTTCAGCGCCCCCCCCAGCAGAGCCAGTTCCTGGAGTTTCTGTTTGGAGAAGCTGAGCCAGCTCTTCAGTTCATCGTCCAGAGTGTCTTCCTGTTCAAGGTCCACCGGGCTGTGCAGCAGCGAGCAGGACGGCGCCAGCCAGAGACGATCACCCAGGGCATCATGCACGGGCTGCAGGGCAGCGAGAGCGGCATCCAGATCGGTTCGCCAGATGTTGCGACCATCGATATAGCCCAGCGAGAGTACCTTGTCTCCCAGGCGGGGAATCACCTGGCGGAGGTCATCCTGACCCCGGACACAGTCCAGGTGAAGGCCGTCTACCGGCAATGCCAGGGTAGTGAACAGATTGTTTTCCAGCCCCCCAAAGTAGGTGGCCAGCAGCAGTCGGGCCTCACTGGCCGAGGTCAGCTGGTCATACACACGCAGGTAGGCACGCTGCCAGCTGTCTGGCAGATCCAGCACCAGAATCGGCTCATCGATCTGTACCCACTCCACGCCTTGATGGGCCAGCTGTTGCAGGATCTGGCGGTAGACGGGAATCAGGTTGTCCAGCAGTGCCAGCTTGGCGTTGTCATCCGCACTGGCAAAGTGCGCTCCCTTGCTCAGGTAGAGGTAAGTGAGTGGCCCGGGAATCACGGGCTTGGGGTTGTGGCCTTGGGCGCTGGCTTCATCCACCTGCTCGAACAGGCTGTGGCGGGCGATTCTGAAATGCTGGTCTGCTTCCAGTTCCGGCACGATGTAGTGGTAGTTGGTATCAAACCACTTGGTCATCTCACAGGCCGCTGCCGGACTGCCACTGGGGGCGCGGCCGCGGGCCATGCGAAACAGGGTGTCCAGATCCACGGGCTGGTCGGCATCCTGGCCAAAGCGGCTGGGCACCACGCCGAGCAGACAGCTGAATTCGAGAATCTGGTCGTACCAGGCAAAGTCGCCTACGGGCACCAGATCCAGTCCTGTCTCGGCTTGCAGGGCCCAGTGGCGCTGACGCAGGCTCTTGCCGACATGCTCCAGTTCGCTCTGCTGGAGATCACCAGCCCAGTAGGCTTCCTGGGCCTGTTTCAGTTCACGACGGGCGCCGATACGGGGGAAGCCCAGGTTGTGCAGGGTGGTCATGATATGTCCTTCGCTATGCTCTCAATAAGTCAGGCTTCGCCGGGGCGAGCCAGTTGAGGCTATTGTGCTGATGTCGTTACTTGAGGCAAAATCAAATAACTAATCCTGATTATGAGTTTTTCTCATTAATGTGTGGCGAGGGGATTGGCTGCAGTGACTGGTCGGCTGGGTGGGGAGCAGCAGTTGAAAGTTCAAAGTTGAAAGTTGAAACGCGAAGAGAGGATAGGGAGCCCCTGGGGTTTGGGGGCTCCGCGCATCAAACGCTTGTGCGCGGGTACGGCTTGGCCGGCAAGATGGCCTGGTCCGCGCTTTTAAACTTTGAACTTTGAACTTTCAACTCGACCTCACGTCTCGCCATTGATGCTTTCACTGTTGGAACGAATCGCTTGCAGGCAAGCTCCCACAAGGAAAACGCTGGAGGTTTTCATGCTTGAACTACGACATCTCGCCACCCTGCGGGCCATTGATGAGGCCGGCTCGCTGGTGGAGGCGGCGGAACGGTTGCATGTGACCCAGTCGGCCCTGTCCCACCAGTTGAAGGATCTGGAGCATCGCCTTGGGGTGGAGCTGGTGGTGCGCCGCACCCGGCCGGTGCGTTTCACCACTGCAGGGCTACGGTTGCTGGCGCTGGGTCAGGACATCCTGCCAAAAGTGCTGCAGGCGGAGCGGGAATTGAAGCGGCTGGCGGAAGGACAGTCCGGACGGTTGCACATTGCCATCGACTGCCATTCCTGTTTCCAGTGGCTGATGCCGGCGCTGGATGCCTTCCGCGAGCATTGGCCGGACGTGGAGCTGGATCTGTCTGCGGCCTTCGGTTTCGCCCCCTTGCCGGCGCTGTTACGCGGCGATCTGGATATGGTGATCACCTCCGATCCGCTGGAAGACGAGGCGGTGAAGTATCTGCCGTTATTCCGTTATGAGCTGGTGCTGGCGGTATCCGGGCGTTCAACCCTGGCGAGCAGAAAGTGGGTAGAGCCAGAAGACTTGGCGGAGCAGACCCTGATTACCTATCCGGTAGAAAGGGCGCGCCTGGATGTGTTCAGTGTCTTCCTGGATCCTGCCCGGGTGGAGCCCGCTGCGATCCGTACTGCGGAACTGACGCCAATGACTGCCCAGCTGGTGGCTGCGGGGCGTGGTGTCGCTGCACTGCCAAGTTGGGCGCTGACCGAGTACACCGAACACGATCTCTTGAAGACTGTGCGGCTGGGGGAGAAAGGGGTCTGGCGAACCCTGTATGCGGCAGTCCGTATCGAGGATGAAGCGCTGGCCTATATCCAGGAATTTCAGGAAACCGCTCAGGCGTTGTGTTTCAAGACGCTGAGTGGGGTGAAGGCAGTTAAAGGCAGTTAGTTAATAGCGAAACCAGGGGGCGCGAGCCCTTGTAGGAGCCCAGCTTGTCTGGGCGAAGAAGGTTGCGAATATTGGGAGACCCTTTTTTAAAGGCAAAACCGGATGCGTGGGTTTGTGGGAAATTCAGCGTGTTGAATGAAGGCTCCAGCACAATCCCCCGATCAAGAACCGCTTTCGTTCAGCAAGCTGAAACTCCCACAGGCTCAAGCCATTGCAGGCGGAAATCGGCGAAGGCCGATCTCCGCCTGCGCATCCCAATCCAATAGCGAAGATGGGTGAGCGAGGTGTGGGTCAGGCATCGGGGGCGTGTTCTCAGGAGAACACCTTAACCCCGACAATCCCCGCCACGATCATCAACAGGCAGATCAGTTTGGCCACGGAGACGCTGTCCTGGAAGAAGACGATCCCCAGCAACACGGTGCCGAAGGCGCCAATCCCGCTCCAGACGGCGTAGGCGGTGCCGGCGGGCAAGTCGCGCATGGCCTGGGCCAGCAACCAGAAGCTGAGGGCCGCGGCAATCAGGGTGAAGACGGTGGGTAGGGGGCGGGTAAAACCGTGGCTGGCTTTCAGACCCAGGGCCCAGCCAATTTCCAGCAAGCCCGCGAAGAAGATATACACCCATGCCATGAATTAACTCCTGCATGGGGTCGTCCCCGAATTGATGCCGTGGTCGGGGTCGTCCCCGGGCATGAATTGAATTCGGACTATAGTGTCTGCCGGCAGAATTTCAATAGGCCGGGCCGGGTTGCGGATGGGCGGTAGCGTTGGGTCAACGGTGGGCTATCTCCTTTCCGGTTCGGGAAACCACAGTTCATAAATCGCCTCGCGAGCCTCGGGGTTGTGGCAATCCTCTGTTTCCACAAAACGTATGTCCTGATTGCGCTGATCGTGGCGACGCTTCCATTCGCCAAGCTGCATCAGATAGCCAAAATCCGGGCAGCCTTCCGGGGACGCAGGCAGTTGCTGAAACAGCGGAATCTGTGGCGTTCGAAGTTCCCGTGACAGGGGCGGAAGCAAGGTGCTGGTACGGGCAATGCCGTATTCATAATCCGGGTGGCTGACCTGCCAGACCTGATGCGTCATGGCGCTGGCGGCCATCAGCAGGTGAAAACCCACGTGGGTCTGTTCCTCAATGATGAAACGCCCGTCGCTGTTGGTGGTGGCGATCAGCGAAGGGTTGTTGCGGCTAATAACGGTGGCGCCGGCGATGGGTTGGCCGGTGTGGGCGTCGATCACGGAGCCCTGCACAGGCTGTACATCCCATTGTTTCTTGATCGTCGGGATGCAGCCGGTCAGGGCCACCAGG
Source organism: Alcanivorax sp. (assembly GCF_017794965.1). Taxonomy (NCBI): domain Bacteria; kingdom Pseudomonadati; phylum Pseudomonadota; class Gammaproteobacteria; order Oceanospirillales; family Alcanivoracaceae; genus Alcanivorax; species Alcanivorax sp. The sequence goes on along the minus strand of NZ_CP051240.1, from coordinate 2,359,733 downwards.
CTAGCGATCAGTAGCGGGGCCTTCAGCGTCATCATCTGCAGCAATCCAGTAGTGTTGTTTGTGACCGGTGGCGTCGAAGTGCTGCCGTGCCTGCTCGGCGCTCTGTTTATCCGGGTAACGGGCGACCCGGGCAATAACCCCGTTGTCGTCTTGCCGCCAGAGTGAGTAGGTCTTTTTTGGTTTCACCGGGGGATCAGTTTGTCCAGTGCTTGTAGGGCGTGCTGCTTAGCGCGCTGTTGTAATAACGCACTTCACCGGTGACTTCTTCGCCAAGCCAGTCCGGTCTATCGAATGTCGTGTCTTCGCTGGGCAATTCGATTTCCGCCACGATCAGCCCCTCATTGTCGCCATGGAAGACATCAATCTCCCAGCACAGGTCGCCTTGGGGCAGGCGGTAGCGGGTCTTGTCGATGACGCCCTGGCCGCACAGTTCGTTCAGCATGGCGTTGGCATCTTCAACCGGGACGGGGTACTCGAATTCACTGCGGGTGGCGCCTTCGGTCTTGCCCTTGATGGTGAGCCAGGCGCTGTCGCCGGCAATGCGCACCCGCACGGTGGCGTTCTTGTCGTGGCTGAGATAGCCCTGTGTCAGGCGCTCGCCGGCCAGGGTGTCGGTAATGTCGGTGTCGCGAACAAGAAACTTGCGTTCAATTTCCAGCGCCATGGTCCAGTCCCAGTTGGTCAAAGCTGATGTCGAATCCGAGTGCCTGAAAGCCGTCGAGAATCTCGGCAGGCAGGTAGAAGGTCGGATCGTCCATGAAAAAGTAGTGTGATACGCCGATGCCATAGCGGTAGTCATCGGGCAGTTGTTCAAGCTGCGGGGCGAGGCGTTTCAGCTTGAGCAGCAGCTTTTCAAAATGATCGCTATGACTGGCAGTCTCGTCCAGCTGGCTGGAAATAATCCAGCGGTTCTCTCGCCGTTGTGCCTCAGGCACTGTGGCACTGAAGCTTTCCCCTTCCCGCCAGTAGTCGTCCGCACTCTGGCCCATCAACAGATCCAGTTGGGCCGGGTCGTGGTCGAAACCGAAAATGGCAAAATAGACGTGGTGATCGCTCATGGTGATGCGGGACGCAGGTTGCGATTGCGCTCAAGCTGGTCAACCGGGAACCCCTTGCTCTCAGCCACTTGCACCAGTGCCTGATACTGATCCTCCGGAAGCGCTGGCTGGCGTGCCAGGATCCACAGGTACTCACGGCTGGGTTCGCCAATCACCACGGTCTGGTAGTCCTTGTCCAGGGCGATGATCCAGTAGTTGCCTTCGGTGATGGTGGGGATCAGCCGTGATACCCAGTTGTCGAAGCGCACCTTGAGCTTGGCATTGCCGGAATCGGGCACCACCCGGGCAGTTCCCACGGCTTCCGTGGCGTCCTCATCCTTGCGTTCACAGCGATTGATCACCTTTACCGTACCATCGTCATTCAGGCTGTAGGTGGCGGTGGAATCGTAGCAGCCACGCTGGAACCACTGTGGCAGGCGGGCGATCTCATACCAGGTGCCGGCGTATTGCTGCAGATCCACTTCCTTGACGGTGGCAAGAGGTTTGTTGTCACCACAGCCGGTGAGCAACAACAGGGTCAGCAGGGGTAGCAGAAGCAGTTTCATGGAGGCTCCGGGATATGAACTAGGTTACAGGCTAGCGTAGCCGGCGCGGTAATCAAGCCTGATGCCCGGGTAGTGTGCTGGATCAACCCCGGCGCGCACTGCCGTGCTATACTCCGGCGCTGTTTCAGGGAGCCCGATTGTGTCCGATACCACCATCCGACTGACACTCGAACAATTGCAATGCGAACGTGATGATCGCGTGCTGTTCCGTGATGTCTCCCTGACCGCCCGGGCCGGCGAAATCTGGCAGATAACCGGCGCTAACGGGGCCGGCAAGACCACCTTGCTGCGCATTCTGGTCGGCCTGCATGGCTTCTATGAAGGTCAGCGTGACTGGTGGGATGACAACTGGCGCAGTGAGCTACTGTATCTGGGTCATCAACCGGGTGTGCGTGAGGAACTCACGCCGCTGGAGAACCTCAAATTTACCTGTGCGCTGGGCGCCCAGTCCGGTGATCCCATGGCGGCACTGGCGGCGGTGGGCCTGCGCGGTTTTGAGGATGTGCCTGCCGCCCACCTCTCTGCGGGGCAGAAGCGGCGGGTGGCATTGGCGCGCCTGTGGCTTGACCGCAAGGGCGTGTGGGTGCTCGACGAGCCCTATACCGCCATCGACCAGGATGGCGTGGCGCAACTCGACCAACAGATTGAACGGGCAGCGGATGCCGGCACCCTGGTGCTCTACACCTCCCATCATCAGGTGGGCGACGGTGTACGTAGGCTGCATCTGGCCAATGGCCGGGCGGAGGTGCTGGCATGACGGCGTTTCGTGCGGCCCTGTCCCGGGAGTTGCTGGTGCTGTGGCGCAGCCCGGCGGAAATCATCAATCCGCTGTTCTTCTTCGTCATGGTGATCAGCCTGTTCCCGCTGGCAATCTCACCCAGACCGGAGACCTTGGCGTTGATTGCACCGGGGGTCTTGTGGGTAGCGGCGCTGCTGGCGGTGATGCTGTCCCTGGATGGTCTGTTCCGCCGCGATCAGGAAAGTGGTGTGTTGGAGCAGTTGCTCACCTCGCCGGTAATGACGGTGGTGCCGGTGACAGCCAAGCTGTTGGCCCACTGGCTACTCACCGGCCTGCCCCTGGTGCTGGTGTCACCGGTGCTGGCCCACATGCTGCAACTGCCCGACCGGGTGCTGGGTGTGGTGATGCTCAGCCTGTTGCTGGGTACCCCGGCACTGACGGTGATCGGGGCCATCGGTTCGGCCCTCACCGTGGGCTTGAACCGGGGCGGGATATTGTTGGCGGTACTGGTGTTGCCGCTGTACATTCCGGTGCTGATTTTCGGCGCCGGGGTGATTCGAACCGCCGTGGAGGGTGGTCCGGTGCCGGGTGTGCTGGCCATCCTCGGTGCGCTGTTGGCGCTCACCGCCAGCCTTGGCCCCCTGGCCGTGGCGGCGGGTCTCAAAATCAGCTCAGGAAATTAAATGGTCTGGCAAACGATCAAGCGCTGGTATCACATGCTGGGATCCCCGCGCTACTTTCATACCTTCAGTTCCCGGGTACTGCCGTGGCTGACACCCATTGCCCTGATTACCCTGCTCACCGGGCTGGTATGGGGGCTGGTGTTTGCCCCCAGCGATTATCAGCAGGGCAACAGCTACCGCATCATCTTTATCCATGTCCCGGCCTCCAGCGGCGCGCTGATGGGCTACATGGCGCTGGGTGTATCCGGGTTGGTGGCCGTGGTGTGGCGCATGAAGATGGCGGAAGTGATGCTCAAGGCCATCGCGCCGTTTGGCGCTGCACTGGCCGCCATCTCCCTGATTACCGGTTCCCTGTGGGGCAAGCCCACCTGGGGCACCTACTGGCAGTGGGATGCGCGGATGACCTCCATGCTGATCCTGCTGTTTATGTATGTGGGCGTGATCGCCCTGCAGAACGTGATCCGCGAGCCCCGTCAGGCCGCTCGGGCAGCAGGGCTGCTGTCCATTGTCGGGGTGATCAACGTGGTGATCGTGAAGTATTCCGTGGAATGGGTGCAGACCCTGCACCAGGGCTCCACGCTCAAGTTGTTTGGCGAATCTACCATCAACCCGGCCATGAAGTACCCGCTACTGATCAGTATGCTGGGCCTGTGGCTGTTGTATGCAGTGAACGTCCTGATACGCGCCCGTAGTGAAGTGGAGTGGCGAGAGCGCCGTAGCAAGTGGGTGCAGACCCTGATCCGGACAGGAGGCAAGTAACATGGCATTCGAATCTTTTGCCGACTTTCTGGCCATGGGCAAGCATGGTTTTTTTGTCTGGACCGCCTACGGAATCAGTGCGGTTCTGATTATTGCCAACATGGTGTTGGCGCTTCGTGGACAGGGAAAGGTGCGACAAACCCTTGCGCGACAGCAGCGCAGAGCTGAGGTAGATGAATGAATTCCGTACGTAAGCAACGTCTGATTGTGGTGCTGGCGGTTCTGGCGGGCCTGGCCATTGCAGTGGGCCTGATGTTTTACGCCCTGCGTCAGAATATCAACCTGTTCTATACCCCCCAGCAGGTGGTTGCCGGTGAAGCGCCACTGGACACCCAGATGCGGGTTGGCGGCCTGGTGGTGGATGGCTCGGTGAAGCGCAACGAAGAAACCCTGGATGTGAGCTTCGATATCACCGACGGCAAGGGCAGCTTTACGGTGCACTACCAGGGCATCCTGCCGGACCTGTTTCGTGAAGGGCAGGGCATTGTGGCCAACGGTACCCTGATCAGCACGTCCCGCTTTGAAGCCGAAGAAGTACTGGCCAAGCATGATGAAACCTACATGCCACCGGAAGTGCAGGAAGCACTGGAGAAGGCGGGGCATCCGGGGGCGCAAAAAGGCAGTGAATAGTTAACAGTTAATAGCGCGCGGTCGGGTTTTGTCATGACTGCAAGTAAGAGGCCGCGTCCAAAGCCTGGGCGCGGCCTCTTGCGTTTGGGAACTGACACCCTCTATCGCGCGCTGTTAACTATTCACTGTTAACTGTTAACTGTTAACTTTCCCTTGCTCTCCCCCTCCCACTGGCCCTAAATTCGCCACTATCGGCACCCCTTCGCGGCGCCTCCAGTGTCAGGGCTTTTCATGAGTCAGGTCATTATTCTGGTAGACGATCCCTCCGACTGGGCCGCCTACTATCCTGCCCGCCACCTGTTGTCTGCCCGGGAATATCTGCAGGCTGAGCAAGCCGTCTGTACGGACAAGAAGGTGCAGGTCATCAACCTGTGCCGTAGCTACAAATACCTGAGCCCGGGTTATTACTGTTCGCTGTTGGCGGAGGCCCGTGGTCAGCGGGTGATGCCGTCGGTGCGCACCGTCAACGATCTCAGTCGCAAGGCCCTCTATGGTTTGCACTTTGACCAGTTCGAGGCGGCCCTGGACAAGGCCATGAAGCGTAAGGGCGGTGGTGCGGATCGCATCTCTTTGTTGCTGTTCTTTGGGCAGACAGAGCAGGAAGGGCTGGCGGAACTGGGCCGGCAAATTTTTGACCAGTTGCCTTGTCCGCTGTTGAAGGTGGAATTCCGTCGCCGGGAAAACTGGAGCATCGAGGCGCTGAAACCGCTCACCCTGAAGCAATTGAAAGGCAGTCAGGAAGACCAGTTCGCCCAGGCACTGGAGCAGTTCAACGCTCGGGTGTGGCGTAACCCGCGCCGCCGTCGCAGCGACCGTTATGAGCTGGCCATGCTGATCAATGAGCAGGAGGTGCTGCCTCCCAGCAACAAGACTGCGCTAAAGCGTTTTATCAAGGCAGGGCGCCAACTGGGTATTCGCGTGGACATGGTCGGGCGCGATGCCTACACCCGGTTGGGGGAATACGATGGTCTGTTCATCCGTGAGACTACGGCGCTGGATCACCACACCTACCAGTTTGCCCGCAAGGCGGAGCAGGAAGGCATGGTGGTGATCGATGATCCGGGGTCAATCCTGCGCTGCACCAACAAGATTTATCTGGCCGAGTTGATGCAGGCCAATAGCGTACCGGTGCCGCCCACGGCGTTTGTCTTTTCCGACGAGGCCGAACAGATCGACCAGTTGATCAGCGAATTGAAGCTGCCCATGGTGCTGAAGATCCCGGACGGCAGTTTTTCCCGTGGGATCAGCAAGGTGGCCACCCGGGAGGCGTTGGCCGAGGCACTGGCGGGATATCTGAAACAGTCGTCGGTAGTGTTGGCCCAGGCGTTCATGTACACGGACTATGACTGGCGTATCGGTGTGCTTAACAACCGGCCGCTGTTCGCCTGTCAGTACTTCATGAGCAAGGGCCACTGGCAGATCTATCACCATCAGAGCAATGGCAAGACCGAATCCGGCAACAGCCGCACCCTGCCCATACAGGAAGTCCCTGCCAGGGTACTGAAAACCGCCCTGAAGGCGGCTCGGCTGATGGGTAATGGCCTGTACGGGGTAGACCTTAAACAGTCTGGTGATCAGGTGGTGGTGATCGAAGTGAACGACAATCCCAACATCGACGCCGGCGTGGAGGATGCCTGGCTGGGTGAAGACCTGTATCGCCAGGTGATGCTGGAATTCCTGCGCCGTCTGGAAGCCAAACGCATCGGCCTGCCGGTATAAGCAGCTACGAGCCACGAGCCACGAGCTACAAGCTACAAGCTACAAGCTACAAGCTACAAGCTACAAGCTACGCTTGCGCGGATAGGAAAACCTCAAATAGTTCCCGGTTTTTTGGTTAGTGGAAAAGCCTTCCCGATCGTCGAGCTCGGCGGCATGCAGGATCTGATGCCTGCTGTAGGAGCTTGCCTGCAAGCGATCCGAGCCCAAGCGAGGTAAGGATCCCAGAGACGCTGTTCGAATTGTATAAGAGCCCCAGTAAGAGGCCCAACAAGCCTCGCTCGCTGGCGGAGATCGGCTTTCGCCGATTTCCGCCCTACGTTCTTGTCCTCTGTGTTAAGCCCTGGTTTATGGGTTGTCTAGCGTCAAGCATGTTGCATGTTGCATGTTGCGTGCTGCGTCGCTCTATTGAACACCTTCCCAAATACCCCGTAACACCCCTCCATTGCGTTTCCATCGGCTCTGCGCTTTGATCAAAAAAAAGACACAGGATGTTTTCATGCAACTTCTCGGATTATTACGCCGTGAACTGCGCAGTGAGTGTCGTCAGTGGGTGGATGATGGGGATATCAGTGCGGAGCAGGGCGATCGTATCCTGGCCCGTTATGGCATCAGCCTGGACGATGGCGGTGATGGTTCGCTGGCCTACAAGGTGTTGGTGGGGGTCGCCCTGCTGTTTGTGGGCATGGCGCTGCTGTTGCTGGTCTCCGCCAACTGGGAAGAGATTCCCCGCGCGGTGCGGATGCTGGGCTTGATCAGTACCACCCTGATACTCAACGGCATCGGCATTTACCACTACCTCAAGGATCGCAGTGGTCTGGGCTGGCTATTTGTGGGCGGGATCAGCTATGGCGCCTCGATCATGCTGATCGCGCAGATCTACCACCTGGGGGAGCACTTCCCCGATGGCCTCTTTTACTGGGCACTGGGTCTTGTACCCATGGCCTGGCTGGTGCGCAGTCGGGTACTGGCCCTGCTGATGCTGGCGATTGCGACGCTGTGGATGCTCAGTGAGGGCAAGTTTACGCCCCCCTGGGAAATGCCCCTGTTTCTGGGCGCTGCGGTCATGGTGGCCTGGCTGGCCCGCTCTGCCGGACTGCTGGTAGTGACCGTGGCGTTGACCGTGAGCTGGCTGAATCTGCTGCTGGGCTGGATTTACGGCTATCCGTTCTGGCCTGAAATCGAAGCAGGCATGGTCAGCCTGAACATGGGCTTGCTGGCGCTGCTGTTTATGGGCAGCCATGCGCTGGCCCCCTCCACGTTCCCCCATCTGCGGCGCGCCGGCACCTTGCTGTCCCTGTGGTCGCTGCGGGGGTATCTGGTACTGCTGGTGCCTTTTACCATCATGGAAGTCTGTGAGGCCTTTCTCGAAGAGCTTCAAGGCTTGCAGGACCCGGGGCTGTGGGGGGGCTTGCTGGCGGCGGTGCCGGCGGCATGGCTGGCGGTGCGCGACCGGGCGTCACATCTGCTGGCCCGCGCGCTGGTGATCGGGCTGCCGGTGTTGTTGTTGCTGTTCCATGGCGTCGATAGCGACACCCTGGCGATCCCCCTCGCGTTGGTAGTGAACCTGCTGGTGCTGGTGTCAGCCATCGTGTTGATCCAGCAGGGCCTGGACAAGGGGCTCAGCCAGTTTTTCTACAGTGGTGTGGGGCTGCTACTGGTGCTGGCCATGGTCCGCTACCTGGACCTGGTAGGCGACTATGTGGGAGCGGCGGTCATGTTCCTGATCGCCGCCGGCATTCTGTTTGCGGCGGCCCGTTACTGGCGGGCCCGCCAGCAGGGAGGGCAGGGCAATGCGTGAGCAATGGCTGAAACCGGCATTGATTGCCGCTGTGGGGCTGCAACTGGTGATCATGGCCGGGGTTTTCGTGAACGGCTTCTATCCGCTGTGGCTGGGTGAGGAAGTGCGGCTGCAGACACAACCGGTGGATCCGCGAGACCTGTTCCGCGGTAACTATGCGCGACTGGGTTATGAATTCAGTACCCTGGATAGTTCAGAGTTCCTGCCCGGAGCAGTGGTTTTCCTGCCCTTGAAACAGGAGGGAGACCTGTGGACCACCGGAGAGCCTCGGCATGATGCCCCGGAGCAGGGGCTGTTCCTGCGTGGCAGGGTGACCGGCGCTCGCTGGTCTGAGAGACGCGAGGCTATCTTCGGCATCGAAGCCCTGTTCGCGCCAAAAGAGAAGGCGCTGGCACTGGAGCGCCAGCTACGTGATGAGGCGGTGGCGGTGGTCAGGGTGGCGCCTAATGGGCGAGCAGCCCTGGTAACAGTGAATAGTGAATAGTTAACAGTGAACAGCGGCGCGGTCGGGTTTGCTCGATCCTGAAACGCATGAGGCCGCGCCCATGGTCTGGGCGCGGCCTCATGCATTGCAGAAAGAACAGGCGTTAATTCGCACGCTGTTCACTATTCACTGTTAACTGTTAACTGTTAACTGTTCACTGCCCTCCAAGCACCTTCTGCACAAACCCTGCCTCTTTCTCGATGGTCTTGGCGAATGGCTCCAGGGCGTGCATGCGCTGGGTGTGGGCGGCCAGATGGGGGTATTTGTCGGCATCGATGCTTTCGCCGCCATGGCGGAAGTTGACAAGTTGGCTGGCCAGGGCGATGTCGGCGATGGTCATGCTGTCGCCCACAAGGTAGTCCTTGCCGTCCAATTCACTGTTGAGGTACTCGAACAGGGGCGGGATGGTGGTGGTGAGGGCATGCTGGACCTTGTCTTCGTCGCATTCCTTGCCCATCAGCCGCATGACGATGCGGTTGCGGAACACCGCGAAGGTGCAGCGCATGGCCAGGTCATAATCGATAAACCGTTCAAACCAGATCACCCGGCCATGTTCCATGGCATCCTGCGGGTAGAGCGCGGGTTCCGGGTGGGTTTTCTCCAGCCAGGTACAGATGGCCGCAGAGTCCGCCAGATATTGACCGTCAACTTCCAGCGCCGGGATCCGCTTCATGGGGCTGATCTTCTCGTAACCCTCCGGGGTATTACTGGGATCGATATGCACAGCTTCGTACTCGACCCCCTTGAGGGCCAGGGCAACGCGGGTCTTGCGGACAAAGGGCGACAGGGCGGCCCCGTACAACTTGATGGACATGTGGTTCTCCCGATCAATCATGGTCTGCATCCGTGCACCGGGCCCGGATGCTGTTATAGCGCGTCATTATCAGAGCAGTGCCGGGGTGCCGGGTCAATGGTGGGAGTGGGTCAATACTGGGCGCAAAGGGCGTGGGGGCTGCCCGTGGCTCAAAAAATACCCAGTCGCTGATGATTTGAAAATTTGTCCTTGACGAGGGGCCATCAGATACCTATTCTACGCGCCGCTTTGACGCACCACGTCAAGCCCGGGTCCCCTTCGTCTAGTGGCCCAGGACACCGCCCTTTCACGGCGGTAACAGGGGTTCGACTCCCCTAGGGGACGCCACTAATTCGCTGGTAGTTAGCTGGCAACAAGTCAAGCGGGAATAGCTCAGTTGGTAGAGCACGACCTTGCCAAGGTCGGGGTCGCGAGTTCGAATCTCGTTTCCCGCTCCAAATAAAAAAGGGACCCAATCGGGTCCCTTTTTTTATGGCCGCTTCGCGGCCGCATCACGCCTCACGCCAGAAGCTAAACACCTGTTGGTCTGACGTCAGAGGTCGGACGTCTGACGCGAAAGGCATGAAACCGGTATCCCTTCCCCTGCGGGTTTGGTTAAAGCGTCAGGCGTCATGCATCAAGCATCTGGCGTTTCTTCTACCATTGGCATTCCCCGCTTTGCTGCCTACACTGAGGGCTGACCAGAAGCGATACGACTATGGCCCGCCTACACCCGCGATTACTGGAAGCCCTGAACCTCCTGCCGAAGGACAAGCCTGTCCATCTGCTGACCCGTCACTCCGTACGGGAACTGGCCAAGAATGGCTTTGCTGATTATCGTCTGCCACTGACGCCGGAAGGGGTGGAAATGGCGCGGGACTGGGGGAGCAAGCTGAATCGTCCGGTGGAGACCTTCTATTCCAGTCCGGTAGGCCGTTGCGTGAATACCGCCAAAGCCATGGCGGAAGGGGCGGTGAAGGCCGGCTTGATGGCGCAGGCCCCGGAAGAGATCGAAGTCGATACCACCCTGGTGGAACCAGGCTGCTACGTGGTTGATATCAACGAAGTCGGCCCCACCTTCTTCAAACTGGGCGCATTTCGCTTCCTCAATCAGCACCTTCAGGAGCCTTTTGAGGGCATGCTGTCTCCCGCAGAAGGTCGCGCCAAACTGGCTGCCTACCTGCAGGAACGGGAGCCTGAGCCGGGCAACCTCAATGTCCACGTAACCCATGACACCATTCTGGCGGTACTGGTGGCCGAGCTTCATGGCCGGCGCCAGATCACCGAGGACGACTGGCCATGGATGATGGAAGGGCTGTGGGTATGGTTCAGTCCCGGCCAGATGCACTGGATCTGGCGGGGAGACCACGGTCGCTGCGCGCTGTAAACCTGTCTGTATTTTCTTGTACCTGTCTGAATTCGAGGTGAATCTTGTCAGCATTGACGATTCGTAATCTCACCAAGACCTATGCCAATGGTGTCGAGGCGCTCAAGGGTATTGATCTTGAGGTAGAGCAGGGCGATTTTTTCGCCTTGCTGGGGCCCAACGGGGCCGGTAAATCCACCACCATCGGAGTGATCAGTTCGCTGGTGAACAAGAGCGGCGGTGAGGTCAGCATCTTTGGCCATTCGCTGGATAACGACCGCTCCCGGGCCAAGACGAAAATCGGCGTTGTACCGCAGGAATTCAATTTCAATCAGTTCGAAAAGGTGTTCGACATTGTGGTCACCCAGGCGGGGTTCTACGGTATTCCTGCGCCGCTTGCCCGTGAGCGGGCAGAGAAATACCTGCGTCAGCTGGGCCTGTGGGACAAGCGGGACAAGCAGTCGCGTACCCTCTCCGGTGGTATGAAACGTCGCCTGATGATTGCCCGGGCGCTGGTGCATGAGCCGGATCTGCTGATTCTGGATGAGCCCACCGCCGGCGTGGACATCGAACTGCGCCGTTCCATGTGGGATTTTCTCACCCGCATCAATAACGAAGGCAAGACCATCATCCTCACCACCCACTATCTGGAAGAGGCGGAATCCCTCTGTCGTAATATCGCCATCATTGACCATGGCACCATTGTGGAAAATACCAGCATGCGTGCCTTGCTGGAGAAACTGCAGGTGGAGACCTTCATTCTCGATCTGGCGCGTCCTGTTGATAGCGTGCCCGAGCTGGACGGCTTCGACGTGTCGCTGCGGGATTCCCAGACGCTGGAGGTGGCCGTCCCCAAGACCCAGAGTCTGAATACGTTGTTCGTGGCGCTGGCCGAGCAACAGTTTGAAGTTATGAGTATGCGCAACAAAGCGAACCGCCTGGAAGAGTTGTTTGTGCGCCTGGTTGAACAGAACCTGCCTGGAGAACAGTCCGCATGAGTCCACGCGAGCAATGGGTAGCGTTCCTTACCATCGTTACCAAGGAAATCCGCAGGTTTACCCGCATCTGGCCGCAAACCCTGTTGCCGCCGGCGATTACCATGACCCTGTATTTCGTGATCTTCGGTAACCTGATTGGCAGCCGGGTCGGGGAAATGGGCGGCTTCGATTACATGCAGTACATCGTCCCGGGCCTGATCATGATGAGTGTGATACAGAACAGCTACGGCAATGTGGTCAGTTCGTTCTTTTCCACCAAGTTCCAGCATTCCATTGAGGAAATGCTGGTCTCGCCCATGCCGTCCTGGATCATTCTCAGCGGCTTTGTGGTGGGGGGAATGGTGCGCGGCATGCTGGTGGGGCTGATTGTCAGCCTGTTAAGCCTGTTCTTTACCCAGTTATCCATGCAGCACGTGTTTGTGACCATACTGGTAGTGGTGCTGACAGCGGCGCTGTTTGCCATTGGGGGGTTCATCAATGCAATCCTGGCCAAGAAATTCGATGATATTTCCATCGTGCCCACTTTCGTGCTCACGCCGCTTACCTATCTGGGTGGGGTGTTCTACTCCATCGACCTATTGTCGGATTTCTGGCGTACCATCAGTCTGGCCAACCCCATCGTGTATATGGTGAATGCTTTCCGCTATGGCGTTCTGGGTGTCAGTGATGTGAATGTGTATGCCTCCCTGATGGCGATTGCCGGTTTTGTGGCGGTATTTTTTGTGATCGCGTTATGGATGTTGCACCGTGGTACTGGTATTCGTCATTAATTACACTTAGATCTGTCAAAAGGACGGATAGAAGAGGGCAGGTGTGTTGCCCGGGGAGAAAGCATGAGTCACTTGAAAGACACCCCGCTGGGGCGTTCCAGCGATTATGTGGATGAGTACACCCCGGCCCTGCTGTGCCCTGTGCCGCGCTGGGATGCCCGCGAAACCCTGGAGCTGGAACCCCTTGATGAGGGCACCCGTTTGCCGTTCCACGGAACGGACATATGGAATGCCTATGAGTTGTCATGGCTCACTGAGAAAGGCAAGCCCGTGGTGGCCATGTGTGAGTTACGCATTCCGTGCACCACGCCCAACATCGTTGAGTCCAAATCCCTGAAGCTGTATCTCAATTCCTTTGCCAACACCCGCTTTGCCAGCCGTGATGAGGTCCGTGCGGCCATCGAAAAGGATGTGGCCCAGACCGTTGGCGGAGACATCGATGTGCTGTTGTTTTCCCTGGAAGAAGCGTCGGAATTGCCACTATGGGAAGATCGTGGCCAGTGCGTGGACAGCATTGACCTCAACTTCGAGCATTATGAGTACAACCCCGACTTGCTGCTGTGCGATCAGGGGGCCGAACAGACCGGCCAACTCTATTCCCATTTGCTGAGAAGCCATTGCCCGGTCACCAATCAGCCGGATTGGGCCACCGTGGTGGTGCGTTATACCGGCCGCGCTATCAGCCCGGCCAGCTTCCTGCGTTATGTGGTTTCCCTGCGCAATCATCAGGGTTTCCATGAGCAGATCATTGAGCAGATGTTTGTGGACTTGATGGCACAGTGTTCACCGCGTCAGCTGACGGTGTACGGGCGCTTTACCCGTCGTGGTGGCATCGATATCAATCCGTTCCGTTCCAACAGCGAACAGCCATTGCCCAATCGGAGAACTGTGCGGCAGTGATTTATGTGCAGCCTTGTCTATAATGCGGCGTATCATTCACCGTCATAAACAGGGAAAGCAAGATGACTGATATTGAAAAAGCGCAAGACGCTACAACGCAACAAGCCGGCCCAGGCAAGGAAGAGCGAAGCCAGGCCATGGCCTGTCACCTGCTGGCATTGATCGGCTTCGTGATTCCCTTCGGCAACCTTGTCGGTCCGCTGATCATGTGGGTGGTCAAGAAGGATGAAAGCAGCTTTGTAGACGACCAGGGCAAGGAAGCGGTGAACTTCAATATCACCATCCTGATCGCCTTTTTCGTGAGCTTCCTGCTGACCTTCGTCGTCATCGGCGCCATCCTGATGCCCATCATCGGCCTCTTCTGGCTGGTAATGACCATCATCGCCGGCCTGAAAGCCAACGAAGGTGTGACTTACCGTTACCCGCTGACGCTGCGGTTGATTAACTGATAGTTGAAAGTTGAAAGTTGAAAGTTCAAACGCGGGCAAAGGCCCGTAGAGAACGGAAAGCCAAGAGGCCGCGCCCAGAGTATGGGCGCGGCCTCTTTCAGTTTGGGGGCCACAGATCCGCCTTCGCGTTTCAACTTTTAACTTTGAACTTTCAACTCAGCCGGGGCCCAGCGGCCAGCCAAACCCGATCCACACTCCCAGCAACACCGACCATCCCAGCAACAAGGTAATGCTGTAAGGAAGCATCATGGCCATCAGGGTGCCGATGCCCGTGTCGGGCTTGTAGCGGCGGGCGAAGCCCAGCACGAGCACGAAGTAGGGCATCAGGGGGGTGATGATATTGGTGCTGGAGTCGCCCACCCGATAGGCCGCCTGGGTCGCTTCCGGGTCGATGCCGATCAGCATCAGCATGGGCACAAAGATCGGAGCCAGGATCGACCACTTGGCGGAGGCGCTGCCGATCATCAGGTTGATGGCCGCTGCCAGCAGAACGAACAACAACAGCAGGGCGACCTTTGGAATCGACAGGCTGCCAAGCCAGGCGGCGCCTTCCACGGCCAGCAGCAGCCCCACCTGACTGTAGTTGAACCAGGCGACAAACTGCGCGGCAAAGAACATCAGCACCAGGTATCCGGCCATGGAGGCCATGGTGGTTTCCATGGCGGTGATGATATCGCCGGCATTGCGGAACTGACCGCTGACGCGTCCATAGACGGCACCACAGACTCCGGCAATCAGCGCCACGATCACCACTAACCCATGAATAAAGGGCGAGCCCAGTACGCTGCCCGTTTCCGGGTGGCGCAGCGGGGCGCTGGCCGGAATCACCAGCAGGGCGATGGCTATCAGCAGGATAACAAGGCTGGCGAGAGTCCAGCGTATGGCCCGGGCATCGCTGGCCGGCGCTTCCACGGGTAATGCGTCGGCCGCTGCCTGCCCGGCTAGATGGGGTTCGGTGAAGCGAAGAGTTACTACGCTGACCAATGCGGTGACAAGGAAGGTTGAAGCAATGATAAACCAGTAGTTGTCGGTGGCTTCGACTGTCCGGGAAGGATCCACCAGGGCAACGGCCTCTGTCGTTAGCCCAGACAGTGTCGCATCCACCGGCCCCACTAGCAGGTTGGCACTGAAGCCGCCCGACACCGCGGCAAAGGCGGTGGCGATACCCGCAAGGGGAGAGCGCCCGGCAAGCTGAAACACCAGCCCAGCCAGCGGGATAAGCACCACATAACCCGCATCCACCGTCATGCTGGAAAGTACCCCGGCAAAGGCCACGGTAATCACCAGCATCTTGCCGGATGCCTTCTTCACCAGCCCGGCCAGGCTCACTGACAGCAGCCCGGATTGCTCAGCCACACCCAGACCGAGCATAGCCACCAGCACCACCCCCAAAGGCGCAAAGCCGGTGAAGTTGCCTACCAGGGAGGTAAACAGATAGCGAATGCCTTCGCCGTCCACCAGGGAACGTACCGCTACCGTATTATCGGTAATCGGGTGCGTGGTGGTCAGTCCAAGCCCGTTCAGCAGTGCCGTGAGTGGCAACAGCAGCAGGCAGAGCCAGACAAATAACAACGTCGGATGCGGCAACCGATTCCCCAACGCTTCCAGCCGGGCAAGAAAATTGTGGCGCGCCATGGCGTGTCCTTGTGAAAAAACTACATGCCACAAGCTACAACGCGAGAAAGGGTTTGTCTTGTCAGGATCGTTAGCGGCCCCATGCTTTGCAGGTTAACAATCACCTGTGCCAATGCTGTAGGAGTTCCCTTCCAGGGAACGAACCGTGCGCAGCACGGAATCGACCGAAAGGCGATCAGGTATTGGCAAATCACAAGCCTCGCTGCGCTCGGTTCGTCCCTCAAGTGGAACTCCTACAGCGGCTCTGTAGGCAGGTTAATGGTTAATTGCGTTATTAGCGCAGAGTGGACAGAGGCATGAGGCAAAACCTTTGTTCTCCTCAGTGAGTTCTGTGCCCTCTGTGGTAAACCCGTTATTAAGGTGTTCGCTTCAAGCGTGCCGCATGCTGCGGGCAGCGTCTCCTAAAGCACCATCGCGGCTAGCCACCCCGCCATCATCAGCGGCAGGTTGTAGTGAATAAAGGTGGGAATCACCGTATCGCGAATATGATCGTGCTGGCCGTCGGCATTCAGGCCAGCGGTGGGCCCCAGGGTGGAATCCGATGCCGGGGATCCGGCGTCACCCAGGGCGGCAGCACTGCCCACCAGCGCGGCGGTGGCCAGTGGAGAAAAGCCCAACGCAATGCACAGCGGCACATACAGGGTGGTGATGATCGGGATGGTGGAAAATGAAGATCCGATGCCGAGCGTCACAAACAGGCCCAGCACCAGCAGCAGCGCTGCCGCAATCGGCGGGCTCTGCAGGCCACTGGTGACGGCTTCCACCAGTGCCGGCACCTGACCGCCAGCCTGCACCACCGAGGCATAGCCATTGGCCGCGATCATGATAAAACCGATCAGCGACATCATCTTTACGCCCTGTGTAAAGGCGTCCTGGGATTCCTTCCACGGCACCACGCCGCCAGCAGTGAACACCAGAAAGCCCACCAGGGCGCCGAGGATGATGGAGTCGGTGGTTAGCTGCAGTACCAGGGCTGCCGTCAGTGCCACGGCCGCCACCACTACATTACGGGGGGACAGGGGCGCATGCTGCTCTTCGCCGGGCAGCTGCACAGGCTGATAGTCCCGCGGTTTGCGATAGCGAATAAAGGCCAACAGCAGGCCGACTACCATGCCGGCGGCGGGCAGGATCATGGCGACCGGCAAATCCGCCTTCTCCAGAGTCAGTCCTGCTTTGGCCATGCTCGGGCCTAGCTGGGTGTGCAGGAAGATGCTGCCAAAGCCTACCGGTAGAACCATGTAGGGCGTGATCAACCCAAACGTCAGTACACAGGCGGCCAGTCGGC
Source organism: Alcanivorax sp. (assembly GCF_017794965.1). Taxonomy (NCBI): domain Bacteria; kingdom Pseudomonadati; phylum Pseudomonadota; class Gammaproteobacteria; order Oceanospirillales; family Alcanivoracaceae; genus Alcanivorax; species Alcanivorax sp. Next base: position 2,343,122 of record NZ_CP051240.1, on the reverse strand, counting down.
GATCCAGTCTCAGCTGGTGCATCACCTCCAGCAGGGGCGGCACCAGGATCGGAATAAAGGCGATATGAATCGGCACCAGGTTCTGGCTCATGATCGCGGCCACCAGGAGTACGCTGAGTACCAGAGTGCGTATACGGCGCAACTGGCTGGGGGCGGGCGTTCCGCCCAGGCGCACGATAATACGCCCGGCCAGCCATTCGGTAATCCCGGAGCGGGCGATGGCCACCGCAAACGCGCCCAGCAGGGCGTAACTCAGGGCAATGTTGGCGCCTCCGCCCAGGCCATCACTGAAGGCGGCAAGGGTGTGTTCCAGGTCCAGCCCGCTGCCAAGACCAGCCACCAGTGCCGCGCATAACAGCGCCAGCACCACATTCATGCGGGCAAGACTGAGCCCCATGAGCAACAGCACAGACCAGACAACGGGATTGAGCAGGGTGAGGGTCATGGGGCCTCCGGTATTCATACCGGCACGGGATGTCGGGGGAAGGAGGCAAAGTCTAGCAGGGACAGCAAGTGCTTCCTAACCCGTCGGGTGAATCATTGGGGCATTGTTGGGCATCCGCTGTCGGCGCTGAGACGCTCGGTAAGCGCTGGAGCGGTTCATGGTCAGCGGTTGTGCTTTTGTAGGAAATTCAGCTTGCTGAATGAACCGCGGACGATTGTTTGCGGCATAGCCAGGGCAGTTCGTTCATCAAGCTGAATCTCCCACAAACATGAAGGAGACGGTCCTGGTTTGGCTTCGAGTATGTCGTTTGGGGTTTCCTCTGCGGCACGCCGTGCCTTGGGCCATGCCCACTATGAAGAGCGATCTTCCAGGTGTTGGCATGGTGCCTGTTGCGTGAGGCGTGAAGCCGTTTTTATCGATCCTCGCGGTGGGATTCGCCATCAATGGTCACATGGCCATCGCCGGGACCTCCGGGTTGCTGAAAGGGGTTGCCTCCACCGCTACGCGTGTAGTGGGTATAGGTAAAGCCGCCGCCCTGCACGGACGTAAAGCTTTGCAGTGTGCCTTTGTCGATGACCTTGCGTGCCATCAATCGGCGCGAGGTGGGCAGCAACAGGGCGAAGCCCACCGCGTCGGTGATGAAGCCGGGGGTAATCAGCAGGGCGCCGCCCAGCAACAGCATGATGCCTTCCACCATTTCCTGACCGGGCATCTCGCCTTGCTGCATTTTCTGATTCAGACGCACCCAGGTTTCCAGTCCCTGGCTGCGAAACAGATAGCTGCCCAGCAGGGCGGTAGCCACGGTGGCGACAATGGTAATGGGCCAGCCGATCAGCCCGGCCACCTTGGCCAGTACCAGGACCTCCAGCAGGGCAAAACCGAAGATAAAGAAGAAAATGCGGCCAAAACTCATGAGCTGTCCTGTTGGGAGTATGTAATCAGTAAATGGTGGTGATTGGACAAGGATTCAAGGTCAGGGTTCAGTTTTACGCCCGACGCCCGACGCCCGACGCCCGACGCCCGACGCCCGACGCCCGACGGGAGCCACCTGTGGGAGCGTGCCTGCACGCGAATGCCTTGGCTGTGACAACTCGCCCTTCGCGTGCAAGCACACTCCCACAGTGAACATCGACAATCAAAGCGCCTGTATGGTGGCACTCAGCTGCTCACGCAGCCACTGATGCGCCACGTCCTGATCCTGAGCAGGGGGCCAGAGCAGATAGATCGGTACCGGTGGCACCGGGACCGGGAAGGGAAGCACTTGCAGGTTCAGCGCGCCGGCATACTGGGTGGCGAGCCGTCTGGGGGCGGTGGCGATCATGTCCGAGCCGGCGGCAGCGGCCAGCATGCTGGCAAACTGGGAAACCCGTGCTCCGGTACGCCGTTGCCAGCCCGGTGCGTTGAGAATCTGATCCAGTGGCAGACGCCGATTGCGGTCAGGAAGCACCACGTGCTCGGCCTGGAGAAACTGGGCCTTGCCGCATTTCCCCTTGAGTATCGGGTGCCCCTGCCGGGCGACGACCACCAGCTCTTCCTCCAGCAGAATATCCCGCTGAAGGCGGTCGTCGTCGGCAATGAAGGCATCCACCGCCAGATCGGCACGGGCCTTGTGCAGATCGTCTGCCATGGTGTCGCCACTGGGGACGATCTCAAGCTGAACATCCGGTGCCTGTTGGCGAATACGGGCGAGCAGGGGGGGCAGCACCACCATCTCAAAATAATCCACGCTGATGATGCGAAAGTGACGCTGGCTGGTGGCCGGATCGAAGCGGTTGCCGGGATCCAGGGCGTCTCGCAGGGCGTTGAGCTGCGGGCTCAGCAAGTCATGCAGTTCCCGGGCTCGCGGGGTCGGTTCCATGCCCTGATGGGTGCGAACGAACAGCTCATCGCCCAGGGTGTGCCGCAGACGCTGCAGGGCTGCACTGATGGCGGGCTGGCTCATGCCCAGCTGGTCGGCTGCCCGGGAAAGTTGACCGGCCTCCATGATGGCCGCAAATACCGGCAGCAGATTCAGGTCGATACTACGTAAATTCAGTTTCATGGATATTAGTTATATCAAATATCAATTGGGAAAATAAATACACTCTGTCTAGTTTGGTGGGGCGCATAACAACAAACCGGGAGAATACCCATGGACCAGCTACTGACCTTGTCGGTCACCACCTTCATTATCATCACTGCCATCTGGGAAGTGTTCGCAGGTCGAACCCGTGAGGGCAGAAAAACCCGCCAGGACTGGAAGGTGGCGTTTCTGGCCACCTTCATGATGGTGGCAATTCAGCGTCCTCTGGTGCTGTTGCTGATTACGGTTGGCCTGACCGCCCTGTTCCCGGGCAGTGCCGGTTCCCTTGCCTGGCTGCAAACCGATTATTTCTGGCCAACCCTGATCGTGTTCTTCTGCATTGAAGAATTCCTTCATGGCTCCTTTCACCTGTTCGCCCATAGCCGTCGCCCCAAGAACAAGCTGCTACAGTGGGTGCAGGCGTTCTACAAGATGAGCCATCGACCCCATCACCTGGCTGGTGGGCAGGATAATAAGGGCCAACTTTCTGTGACCCAGACCTTCGTGAACGGTTGGGCCTGGTGGTTTATCATGCCTAATTACACCTTTCAGTTGGTGTGCCTGTATCTGGGGCTGGTGGAAGTCTTCCTGATCGCAACGGCGTTCAAGGGCCTGTGGGCCGCACAGACCCACGTGAACTGGAACTGGGATCTGTATTTCCACAATCATCAGTGGGCTTGGGTGCGCAAAACCATGTGGTGTCTGGCGCACATCATCACTTTCCCGACCCAGCACCACCATCATCATGCCCGTGGGCCGAATTCCGCAAAGAATGTGACCTCCACATTGGCGATCTATGACTGGCTGGTGTTTGGCACCCTGGCCATCGAGAAGGAAAAGCCGACCATGTATGGCTGGCGCCAGAATGATGAGGAAGCGAACAGTGTCTTGAAACGTTATTTCTTCTGGGATGTCCGTCAGTTCATGCCGGGTGGTGCAGCCAAGGCCAAGGCCCGAGCTGAAGCCAAGGCCGCCAGGAAGGCCTCCAACCTGGAACAGGAAAAAGCCCCGAAAGCGGCCTGAACCGAACCCAAGCGTGTGCCAACGTCATCTCGGGAGAGCGTTGGACTTCAAGGCCCCGCCGGGCAAACGGCGGGGTTTTTTTTGGTTGCGTTGCGGCTGCTTTTCGCTTTACTCAACAATCTTTCGACAAAGCCACTCTAGGAGACTCAACTTGTTGAGCGAACCCGAGCCTTGGCGAGGGAAAACGGGGAGGCAGGCACCTTCCCTGATGTGTCGAGCTCTGAAATGCCCTGATCGCCCTGCGGTCGATTCCGTGCTTCGCACGGTTCGCTCAACAAGTTGAGTCTCCTACAGCGGCTAAAGAATGGGGGGGGCCACAAAAAAGCCGCACCTTTCGGCGCGGCTCTTTTGTTGATCGTGTGGCTGAAGCTTCAAACCGCGTTGCAGCTTGAAGCTTGTAGCTTGAGGCTGTTACGCCCCCAACAGCATCTGACCACAAACACGCACAACATTGCCGGTCAGGCCCTGGGAGGCCGGGCTGGCGAAGAAGGCGATGGTTTCGGCCACGTCCACCGGCTGACCGCCCTGACTCATGGCGTTCATGCGACGGCCTGCTTCACGGATGGTGAAGGGGATAGCGGCGGTCATCTGGGTTTCGATGAAGCCCGGCGCCACGGCATTGATGGTGATGCCCTTCTCGGCGTATTCGTCCTTGAAGGCATCGATCATGCCGATCACGGCCGCTTTGGAGGCACCGTAGTTGGTCTGGCCCAGGTTGCCGGCGATGCCGGCAATGGAACTGATGGAGATGATGCTGCCGCCCTTGTTGATGGCGCCCTCAGCCAGCAGTTTTTCATTGATGCGCAACTGGCTGGCGATGTTGATGTCCAGCACCATGTCCCAGAGCTTCTCGGACATGTTACCGAGCATCTTGTCGCGGGTGACGCCGGCGTTATGCACGATCACGTCGAAACCACCAACTTCCTTGCCCTTGGCGGCAATGGCGTCCGGCGCCTCCGGGGCGGTGATATCCAGCTCCAGAGTGTCACCACCGATCTGGCCTGCAACCTTGCTCAGGTCTTCGGCCATGGGCGGAATGTCCAGCACGGTCACGGTGGCGCCGTCGCGGGCCAGCACTTCGGCGATGGCTGCACCGATACCACGGGAGCCACCGGTAACCAGCGCTTTTTTGCCGGCCAGCGGCTTGTCCCAGTTGAATTTGGCTGCCTTGAAACCGGACTCGGTCACACGCACTACCTGGGCAGACACATAGGCCGACTTGGGTGAGAGGAAGAAGTGCAGGGGAGAGGCCAGCTGGGCTTCCGCACCTTCATCCACATAGACCAGCTGCACGGTGGCGCCTTTCTTGATCTCCTTGCCCACAGAACGGGTGAAACCTTCCAGAGCGCGCTGGGCGACACGAGTGGCGCCAGACTGCTTTTCCGGAGTGCGGCCGATCACGACAACGCGAGCGCACTTGTCCAGCTTGCGGATCACCGGGTGGAAGAATTCCCACAGGGCTTTCAGTTCGTCCGGGTTCTGGATACCGGTAGCGTCAAATACCAGGCCCTTGAACTTGGCATCGTCTTCGCGGGTGGCGGTGTAGTTTTCCGCATCCACGCCTGCCTTGCCGGCTTTCTTCTGCAGCTCGGTGGCGGTGCTGGTATTGGCCAGCACGCTCAGCTGGGCTTCCGGCGCGCCTTTCAGGGTGGACAGAATGCTATCAACACCGGTGGAGCCATTGGCGGCACCCACCAGAACGCGGCCCTTGATGAAAGAGGCCTGCCCCGGCTGCCAGCGGTCGAGAATGACCGGAATGGGGAGATTCACTGCGCCAAACAGCGCTTTGCCCATGGGAGAATTCGCAATCGCCTGATAGGTATCGCTCATGATCCTGTCCTTCGCCATCGTGAGATGAATGTGTCCGGTTAACCTTATGCCAACCGGAACTGATTTAAAGGGTGCCAGAGAAAGTCGGTGAAAAATCAGTCTTCTTTCGTAGGGCCAAACAACCAGCCCTGTCGCACACTGGCGCGTATTGAATCACTGCAATGTTGCCGGTGTATTGACCGGCCCCCGGGTTCAAACAGTCGTTTGAGCCAATGAGGCATGGACGCTGGGGAGTAGACTGCGCCCTGAGAGTGATGAGGAGTCTGTGTACCACTCCTTGCATTCTCAGGCTTTCAGGCTGGTCCACAATCTAGGCGCGCTTTCGAAGACATGCTGGTTGCCTGCCGAGAAAGCGCAACAACGAGTGTGGGCCAGCCTGAAAGCCCCGAAGGGCGAGACCAGAAGCGCGCATCTGCTGCGCCTAGCCTCTTGGAAAGGATTCTACCCTGACCGGCGAGGCAAGACGCAACAGCTGCACACTTCTGGTCTCGCTGAGAACGCAAGGAGTGGTACACAGACTCCTTCCTGTGGTCGCGCTGACCACTCCGGTCATCCTGTATGACCGCCTGATTCTGTTAGAGGACATTGTTATGCTGGCAGGTAAAGCCGTACGCAAGGTTGCCATCATTGGTGGTAACCGTATTCCGTTTGCCCGTTCCAACACTGCCTACATCGATACCAGCAACCAGGACATGCTGACTGCTGCCATTGATGGTTTGGTGGATCGTTTCAAGCTGCACGGTCAGAAGATCGATGAAGTGGCGGCCGGTGCGGTGATGAAGCACGCCCGTGACTTCAACCTGGTGCGTGAGTCCGTACTGGGTTCCAAGCTGGCCCCGGAAACCCCGGCCTATGACCTGCAGCAGGCCTGTGGCACTGGTCTGGAAGCCGCCATTCTGGTGGCCAACAAGATCGCTCTCGGCCAGATCGACTGTGCCATCGCTGGCGGTGTAGACACTACCTCTGACGCCCCCCTTGGTGTGAACGAGGAAGCCCGCAAGGTGTTCATGGCCCTGAACCGCGCCAAGACCAATGGCGAGCGTGCCAAGCTGGGTCTGAAGCTGCTCAACCCGAAGTCCCTGATGCCCGATATCCCCAAGAATGGCGAGCCGCGCACCGGTCTGGCCATGGGTGACCATCAGGCGATTACTGCCAAAGAGTGGGCGATTCCCCGCGAAGAGCAGGACGAGCTGGCATGGAAATCCCACCAGAACCTGGCCAAGTCCTATGAAGACGGCTGGCAGGATGACCTGATCACCCCGTTCAAGGGCCTGACCCGCGACAACAACATGCGCGGTGATTCCACCCTGGAAAAGCTGGCTACCCTGAAGCCCTGTTTCGGTGGGCCGGACGGCACCATGACCCCGGCGAACTCCACGCCGCTGACGGATGGTGCTTCCGCGGTACTGTTGGCCACCGAAGAGTGGGCCAAGGAGCGAGGTTTGCCGGTGCTGGCTTACCTGACCCTGGGTGAAGCGGCGGCTGTGGACTTCATTGGCAAGAAAGAAGGTCTGCTGATGGCCCCTGCCTACGCTGTGCCGAGCATGCTGGACAAGGCGGGCATCACTCTGCAGGACTTCGATTTCTACGAAATCCACGAAGCCTTCGCTTCCCAGGTCCTGTCTACCCTGAAGATGTGGGAAGACGAGAAATTCTGTAAGGAAACCCTGGGCCGCAAAGAAGTCCTGGGCAGCATCGATCGCAGCAAGCTGAACGTGAAAGGCTCCTCTCTGGCAGCCGGTCACCCGTTCGCTGCCACCGGTGGCCGTATCATCGCCAACGCCGCCAAGTTGCTGAACGAGAAGGGCTCCGGCCGTGCACTGATCTCCGTGTGTGCTGCTGGCGGTCAGGGTGTGGTAGCGATTCTCGAGAAGTAATCGCTACAGCGCCTAAAAAAAACCGGCCTTCGAGGCCGGTTTTTTTTGCCGCTGCGCGGCTGCTGGATGCCTGATGCCAGAGGCTGAAGAATCTGCCCGCGTCAGGCGTCCAGCCTCAGGCGTTCAATTAACCTGCGCACTGCACAGCAGTACCCGAATCACGTCCTGTTGTTTGTTCACGCCCATCTTGGAATAGATGCTTTTTAGCTGGGAGCGCACTGTGTCCACGGACACGTTGTTCTGCTCGCTGATCTGGCTGGGGTTGAGGCCGTTGGTCAGGGCGATGGCCACATGGGCTTCCTTGGGGGTCATGCCATAGAGGGACTGGATCGCAGAGGCCGGCAGGTTGAGTGCGGAGTCCGGGTCTGACAGGTAGAGTGCCACGCTGCCCGGTTGTTGCGGAACAATGTTCTGCTCTGTGGCCAGGGGCGACACGATCACATTCATGTTCATTTCCCGATCCGGATGATGCACGCCAAGCGCCTCTGTTCTGGCCTTGATGTCCTGGCTGTCCATATTCCGTTGTTTGTTGATCAGGGTCTGCAGGCGGTGGTCTTCATCAGGGTAGTGGGCACTGGGCCTGCCATTTTTCAGGCTGAGCCCGCCGTGGTTGGCCATCAGGGTTTCAGCCACCGGGTTCTGGTAGCTGACGCGCCCATCCGGCCCCACGATAATGAGCCCGATCATGAAACGGGACAGCGCCTCATGCAGGGTCTGTTGCCGGGTGCGAAGTCGGTGGAATTCACGGTGAATACGCAGAGCACGGTTGAAGTGCGGATACAGCAGGGTCAGGGTCTTGCAGTCCTGTTCAGAGAATGGCGGCGCAGAGAATGAGCGATGCAGACCAATGCCCACATGCCATTCCTCATCGTTGTAGATGTTAATGGCAGAGATGTAGCCAATGTCATTGGGTTTCAGGATCAGGCGGTAATAAAAGGGGTGGTCCTTGCGCACCCGCTCTGCCTCGGTGACTTGAGAGGCTTCGCCCACGGGCATGCGGCTCTGGATCTTGAAAGTATGGTCGTATTTGCCCATGCCAAAGCGATAGGAGGTGCGGACAGCGGCGGGCAATCCGTAGGCGCCAATCATGCTGCGAGTATTGCTGGAGTGATCTTCGATGAAAATCGCGCCTGACTTGGCCTGCATGAAACGGCTGCAAAGCTGTTCCATCACATGATCCCAGTGATCAGGCTTGTAGGAGGCTTCATAGATTTCCCCCACGAAATCCAGCAACGCTTCCATTATGACTTCCCCCTCAGAGTATTTGATGTGCTGCCCTCAAAGAGGCAGACAACGCAAACCACCAATCCCTGATTTTATCCCCCAAACTGGGGGTGTCGTCCCAATAGGGAGAATATAGGGCGTCACACTGATTATGCCAATTACATCACATGCAGAGGCGTGTGTGGTACGGTCAGGCGGATAGCCGGTCGTTGGAGCAGGGGGAACTTTGCCGGTGCCGGCCGTTCTCAGTTCTGACACACCCAATACACTGGAGACGCCATGCCTGCCTTGAGAGTCCACGTCCTTGGATTGTTGTTGAGCCTGTTTGCCTGTTCATCGTTGCTGGCGGCCCCCAAGACACTGGATGCCCGACTGAGCGAATACCCATACCCCTTTGCGGTGAAGGAGCTGGCACTGAATAGTCAGCAGCAGTCCTTGCAGATGGCGTATATGGATGTGCGGCCGGGGAGCGCCAATGGTCAGACGGTACTGCTGTTGCATGGCAAGAATTTCTCCGGCGCCTACTGGCATGACACCATCACCGCGTTGAGTAACGCCGGTTACCGGGTGGTGGTGCCGGACCAGATTGGCTTCGGCAAATCCTCCAAGCCGAAAGCCTTCCAGTACTCATTCCATACCCTGGCGGACCATACCCGGCAGTTGCTGGACCATCTGCAAGTAAAGCAGGTATCCGTGGTCGGGCATTCCATGGGCGGTATGCTGGCCACCCGCTTTGCCTTGATGTTCCCGGAGCGCACCAGTTCATTGTCGCTAGTGAATCCCATTGGCCTGGAAGACTGGCAGCGCAAGGGGGTGCCGTGGCAATCCGTGAATGACTGGTACAAGGGTGATCTGGGCAAAACGCCGGAACAGGTGAAGGCCTACATGACGCGCAGCTATTTCGATGGCGAGTGGAAGCCTGCCTATGACCCACTGCTGGCCTTGCAGCAAGGCTGGATTCGGGGGCCGGACTACCCGCTGATTGCGTGGAACTCGGCCCTGGCCTACGACATGATCTTCAGCCAGCCAGTAGTGCATGAGTTTGAACGCCTGGCTGTGCCAACCCTGCTGATCATCGGCTCACGGGACCGCACTGCGCTGGGCCGGAACCGGGCGCCTGAGGATATGCGGGACACGCTGGGCCAGTATGGTGAATTGGGCAAACAGGCCGCCGCCCGCATTCCCGATGCGACCCTGGTAGAACTGGATGACATTGGTCATGTACCGCAGTTTGAAGCGTTCGAGGATTACATTGCAGCGTTGAAAGACTTTCTGGCGTCAACCACCCGCTAACCCGGCGCCGCGGGAAACGCTCTTGATCTTCTGCGGCGGCCCGACCCCGGCTGTAGGAGCGGTCGTTCGACCGCGATCCGAGCCTAAGCGAGGAAATGATTGTGTAGGAGAGCCAACTTGTTGGCCGAAGGGGTGAGAAGGCGGATTGGGAAGAGATGTTCTCGTCCATTCATTCTGACAGCGGGGCGGGGAGGAGGAGCGATTGCCTCGCTGTCGCTCGGTTCGCTCCTCAAGATGCGCTCCTACAGCGGGGTATAGCGAGGGTTTTACCGATGCCAGAAAGCCCGCCCGGGTTACCGGGCGGGACTTTTTACATCAGGCATCAGGCATCAGGCGCTGATATTCACCGGTACGCCACTCATGAAGGCCTGGTTACTGAGCTTCTCGAAACTGCCGGGCCCGTTGGGCAGCAAAGCATTGATGTTCACGCCCGGGTAGCGGTTGGCCACGGTCATGCCCGGGGTCTTCTTGTTACCCCAGCCGTGCGTCATGGCCACAACGCCCGGGCGCAGGCTGTCATCGGACCGCGCTTGTGCCTGTACTTCACCGTACTCATTGCTGACCGTCAGGCTGTCGCCATCTTCCAGACCCAGTGCAGCCATGTCTTCGGGGCTCATGTGCAGCGGGTTGTGATCATGCTTGCCGCGTTTCAGTTTCGGTACGTTCTGGTACCAGCTGTTGTGCATGTAGTTGGTGCGCAGATTGATCAGCCGGAAAGTGGGGGCATCCTGTTTCAGTTCCTCGAACTGTGCGTTGGCCAGCGCCATGGCCTCCGCAAACAGGGGCGGGCAGCAGTCCACGCGCTTGTCATCGGTCTGCAGGAAGTCGTCGTAGAAGCGGCCGATGGATTGGGTGTCCAGCACGGCAGTTCCGGAGGGTGAGGCCTTGAGCTTTTCCACGTTGAGATCATGGCGGGACATCATGTGTTCCAGGCGGCCAAACGGATTGCCCGGTTGATCCAGCAGGGAGGCGGGCATGCCCATCTGCTGTAACAGGCGCGACAGAATCCACCATTCTTCCTTGCGCTCCTCGGCGGGCGGCACCACCGCATCGGTGTACTGCACGTAGGGCTGGTATTGCATGCCCAGGCCACAGATGTTGATGTCGGGCCGTTCCAGCATGTCTGCCGAGGGCAGCAGGTAATGGGCATACTCGCCGGTGGCGTTGCGGAACAGATCGATGACTACCAGCAGATCCAGTTTTTCCAGTGCTTCCCGCCAGCGCGCTTCGCCACCCACGCTGAGCAGTGGATTGCCGGCAATCACCACCAGCGCGCGAATCGGGTTGTCGTCATCGAGAATCAGGTCCGGCAGCAAATTGCCGGGCAGGGCGCCACGGATATGGCGTAGCTCGCCGTAGGCGCTGGAGCAGAACACCTCATCACTGCGTACCCGGCCGGCCTTGGCCGCGGGGTAGAAGCCTTCGCTGTAGAAGTTGCCGCCTTCCTTGTCCAGATTGCCGGTAACAAAGCTGAGCATCTGCAGCAGCCAGTAACAGAGGGTGCCATGGCGCCCCATGTTGACCCCGGTGGACATGTGCACTGCGGCACGCTCGGCGCCACTGAATTCAGCGGCCAGGGCGCGAATCTGCTCAGCAGGCAGGCCCACGATGTCGGCGACGGCGTCGGCGGAGTAGGGCGCGATAAAGTCCCGCAGCTCCTGCACATGCTTGCCATGCTCGCGCAGCACGTCTTCATCAAAGCGGCCCAGTGCATCGATCTCGTGAAGCAGGGCCGCCATCAGGTAGAGGTCGGTATCCGGCAGAATCTGGATTACTTCGCCGGTTTTGGGGCTGGCAGATTCGATCTTGCGGGGATTGATGTAATAGACGCTGGCGCCGCGCTGGCAGGCGGCCCGGATCTTGGCCATGGGATCGGCGATGGAGATAAAGCTCATGTGTGAGACTTTCGGGTTCTCACCAAAGATCAGCACACAATCGGTGTGATCAAAATCCGGCAGCGGGTGCAGGGTGCTGGTGCCGAACACCGCTTCACCGGCGGCGAACTTGTTGGCGCAGTCCTGGGTGCCGGAGTTGAACAGCCGGCGGCTGCCCAGACTCATGAAAAATTCGCCAATGGCCTGACTGCCCAGGGCATTGAAGGCAGTGGGGTTGCCGATGTAGCCCGCAATGGCGTCAGGACCGTGTGCCTCAAGAATCTGCTTGAGGGCGCCGGCCACGTCGGCAGTGGCGCTATCCCAGTCCTGTGGCTGCCATTGCCCTTCGCCGGGTTGCCGTGAGCCCTGACGCATCAACGGGGTATTGAGGCGATCCGGATCCTGATGGATAGCCAGATAGTTGACCCCCTTGTGGCAGGCAAAGCCCTGGGTGACCGGATGATCACGATCCGGTTGCAGCCGTTTCACCTGACCTTCTTCCACCTGTGCTACCAGTGCGCAGGACGGTTCGCAGACACGACAGAACGTGGGGATCGATTTCATGGCGGCATCCTTGTTGTTGTGCTTCTTGCGAGATGGAGCGGATAACGCCTTTTGCGTCAGGCATCAGGCTTCCGGCGTCGGGCTTCGGTTGGGTTGGTTGCGTTCGGACAGCAACATGCTCAGCCAGCCCCTCTCACCTCATACTGCGATGAATTTTTATCAGGCTATCGGCAACCTCGGGGGGAGGACATGACCAGACCACTCACAGGGGCGTTAATGGCGGTGTATCAGTCGCTTGAGGCAGTGAAAAGGATGATGGACGCCTGACGGCAGATGCCTGATGCGATCAGTGTTAAGGAGCCTCTGAATAACTCCTTGCGTACTCAGCGTGACCTGGAGCGCTCAGCTGTTGTGTCTTGTCTCGGTGGTCAGGGTGGTTCCCTTTCCGAGAGGAAAGGCGCAGCAGATGGGCGCTCCGGGCCGCGCCTTTATGCCCGTCAGGGTACGTAGGGTCTTCCAGGCTGACCCACACTCGTTGTTGCCTGTTCTTGAAGGTGTGAGCCTCGACAGGCAACCAGCATGCCTTCAAAAGTGCGCCCCTCTTTACCTTTGCCGAGGGTGTGGGCCAGCCTGAAAGACTGAGCATGCAAGGAGTTATTCAGAGGCTCCTTAACTCAGCGCCGCCATGATCAGCGCTACCGCCTGCTGGCTGACCGCCTCCATGTCTTCCTGATTCACATAGATACCATCAATGGTCAGGCGGCACAGGCCATGGATGGTCGCCCAGCTGGCCTGGGCCACCCGAAGGGGATCGGTCCCGGTGGGGAGGCGGTCTTTCAGCAAGCCGCCAAGCCCTTCTGCATAGCGCCGGAAGCTGCGGTAAGCCACTTCTTTCAGTTCCGGGGTGGGTTCACCGCTTTTCCACAGGGTGCGCCCGAACATTAGTTCGTACTGTTCCGGGTTCTCGGTGGCAAACCGCAGGTATTCAATGACGAAAGCCTGAATATCGGGGGAGTTGCCAGCGGTTTCCAGCTGGCGCTCGATAAGTTCGTCCAGCTGGGCGAAGGCACGGGTGGCCAGAGCACAGAGCAGGGCGTTCTTGTCGCGGAAATGGTGGTAAGGGGCAGTACGGGACACGCCGGCCCGCTCCGCCAGTTTGCGCAGGGACAACCCTTCCACCCCTTGCTCATTGAGCAGGGTATTAGCCTCCTGCAGCAGGGTGTCGTGCAGGTCTCCATGATGATAACGGGCGCTCTGTGCCATGCGTGTCCTGTCTTTTCAAGCCCTGTGCCATGCGTGTCCTGTCTTTTCAAGCCTTTCGCGTGTTGCGTGCAGCGTGATGCATGCTGCGTCACTCTAAACCATCTTGACACCGTCAACATAACCCCTTAACTTGACGCTGTCCAGATACAATTCAGCCATCATTGGTGAACCCCCGGAGACACCGCCATGACAGCCAAGCACTATCCGCAACTGCTTTCCCCCCTGAAAGTGGGCCAGACCGAACTGAAGAACCGCGTGATCATGGGTTCCATGCACACCGGCCTGGAAGACCGCTTCTGGCAGTTTCCCAAGCTGGCCGCGTATTTTGCCGAGCGTGCCCGTGGCGGGGTTGGCTTGATGGTGACTGGTGGCTTCAACCCCAACAAACAGGGCTGGTTTTATCCCTTCGCCAGCCTCTTCAACCGTCGGCTGGATATCCGTAACCACCGCAAGGTGACTGACGCCGTTCACCAGGAGGGGGGCAAGATCGCCTTGCAGATCCTCCATGCGGGCCGATATAGCTACCACCCCTTTTCCCGCTCGGCGTCGGCCCTGAAAAGCCCCATCAACCCCTTCAAGCCGAAGGCGTTGAGCACCAAAGAAGTGGAAAAGACCGTCAAGGATTTCGCCCACACCGCGTGGTTGGCCAAACAGGCAGGCTATGACGGTGTGGAAATCATGGGGTCCGAGGGTTACCTGATTAACCAGTTCACGGCGCCCTGTACCAACAAGCGCAAGGACAAATATGGCGGCAGCGCTGAAAATCGCCGTCGTTTCCCGCTGGAGATCGTGCGCGAAATCCGGAATCGCTGTGGTGCGGACTTCATCGTCATGTTCCGCCTGTCCGTGATTGATCTGGTGCCGGACGGCTGTACCAAGGAAGAAGTGCTGGATCTGGCCCGGGAGCTGGAAGAAGCGGGTGTGGATATCCTCAATTCCGGTATCGGCTGGCACGAAGCACGGGTACCCACCATCGTGACATCGGTGCCCCGCGCAGCCTTTGTAAAGGCGACGCGCCAGGTGAAGGATGTGGTGTCCATTCCTGTGGTGGCATCCAACCGGATCAATGACCCGGATGTGGCCGAGAGCATCCTGACCGATGGCGATGCGGATGCGGTATCCATGGCCCGCCCGATGCTGGCGGATGCGGAGTTCGTCAATAAGGCCGCAGAAGGCCGAGCGGATGAAATCAACACCTGCATCGCCTGCAACCAGGCTTGTCTGGATCATACGTTCCAGCTCAAGCGAGCCTCTTGCCTGGTGAACCCTCGTGCCTGTCACGAAACTGAATTGCTGTACCTGAAAACCGCCAAACCGAAAAAGGTGGCCGTGGTTGGGGCCGGTCCGGCAGGCCTGTCCTGTGCCACGGTGGCGGCAGAGCGTGGTCACGACGTGACACTGTTTGATCAGGCCGGTGAAATCGGTGGTCAGTTCAATATGGCCAAGGTGATCCCCGGCAAGGAAGAGTTCCATAACACCATCCGTTACTTCACCAAGCGCATTGAGAGCACCGGCGTGACGCTCAAGCTGAATACCCGTGTGGAAGTAGCCGACCTGGAAAAACAGGGATTTGATGAAATCGTCATCGCCACGGGCGTGACGCCGCGTACCCCGGGCATTCCCGGGGTGGACCACCCCAAGGTGCTGTCCTACGTGGATGTACTGCGCGGTAACGCGGAAGTGGGCAAGAAAGTGGCGGTTATCGGCGCTGGCGGCATTGGCTTCGATGTCTGTGAATTTCTGGCCGAGGCCCCCCGTGATGGCGAACAACCTCTGCCAGAGTGGATGAAGGAATGGGGCGTGGACATGGACAGCGATGCCCGGGGTGGTTTGGTTGAAACCGACGTGGAGAAACCGATTCGCCAATTGACCCTGTTGCAACGAAAAACCACTTCCCTGGGCAAAGATCTCGGCAAGACCTCCGGCTGGGTACACCGCGCCACCCTCAAAGCCCGCAACGTGGACATGCTGGCGGGCTGCAGCTACGAGAAAATCGACGATGCCGGTTTGCACATCAAGATCGGTGAGGAGACCCGGGTACTGGACGTGGACAATGTGATCCTCTGTGCCGGTCAGGAATCCCTGAAGGAGCTGTATCAGGAAGGCAAGGATAACTTCCACCTGATTGGTGGTGCCGAACTGGCGGCTGAACTGGATGCCAAACGCGCCATCCGCCAAGGTGCGGAAGTCGCAGCGAAGCTTTAATAAACAGCTACAAGCTTCAAGCCGCAAGCTACAAGGAAAATCAAAAGCCCCGCGATGCGGGGCTTTCTTGTTTCGCTATTAACTATTCACTGTTAACTATTAACTGCTGTTAGGTGTTTGCCCGCATCCGCCGCGTCCGAAAACTGCCAAGCCCCATGCTGGTAATCACCTTGAACAGCGACAGCAACACGCTCTCGTCCGGTTTGGGCTCCTGCCCCTTGCCCATGCGGTGCAGCTGACGGGAGAACCAGGACACTTCCATCATGGCCATTTCATCAATGGCCTTGATGCCGGTTTTACGCGGAGTCACGCGGCTGACCACGCCGTCCTGTCCGGCCAGAATGCGTTTTGGCAGGTCCGGTTCCACGGCCAGAGGGCGAGCGATGCCGGCGATGTCTGTGGCGCCGCTGTCTACCGCTTCCGCCATGGCTTTGGCGGAGCGGAAGCCTCCGGTGACCATCAGCGGGATGGAGACCCGCTCGCGGATCTTGTGGGCATAGTCCAGAAAGTAGGCCTCTCGAGCAGCGGTGCTGTCACGTACGCCCTTGGCACCCGCCATGGCCGGGTTTTCATAGTTGCCCCCGGAAATTTCCAGCAGATCCAGGCCTTCCTCAGCCAGTGTCTGAGCCACTGTCATGGATTCTTCTTCGGTAAAGCCACCGCGCTGGAAGTCGGCGGAGTTGAGCTTGATGCTGACCGGGTAATCCTCGCCCACGGCTTTACGAATGGCGCGGTAGATTTCCAGCGGGAAGCGCATGCGGTTTTCCAGCGAGCCGCCCCACTGGTCGTCACGCTGGTTGTGGTGACCGGACAGGAACTGGCTGACCAGATAACCATGGGCGCCATGGATTTGAACACCGGTAAAGCCAGCTTTTTTGGCAATGGCCGCACTGGTGGCAAAACGTTTAATGATGTCGCGGATTTCTTCCTCGGTCAGCGCCCGTGGTGTTTTAAAGGCACTTTTCAGCTCTTTGCCAAAAGGCACAGCGGAAGGAGCCAGGGTGTCACCGCTGGCAAGCATGCGCGGGATCTGTTTACCGGGATGGTTGAGCTGTACCCAGATCTGATTGTTCTGGCGTTTGCCGGCTTCGGCCCAGCGCTGCAGCAGGGGCAGGTCGTTTTCATTTTCCAGCACCACGTTGTTGGGCTCACCGGTATGGTTGCGATCAATCATGATGTTGCCGGTGATCAGCAGCCCGGTGCCGCCATCGGACCAGCGCCCGTACAGCGTTTCCAGAGCGGGGGTGACGTGGTTGTCGATGGTGCCAAGGGCTTCGCTCATGGCGGACTTGCCAAAACGATTGGGAATACTCACGCCGCACGGCAGCGCCAGGGATTGGTTCAGGGTATCTGCGTAGCTCACGGGGCCTCCCGGTACAATGTTAGCTGGGCTGTTTAGTTTGATGTTGGTCAAACTATCCATTAGTTTTATACCCGTCAAACTAATGTGGCGGGGAGTTACCGTTTTGGCACAGAAGGACACACAAACAGCAGAACAGCTGGCGGGTGCATTTCGGGCGCTTTCCAACGCTAACCGGTTACGCATTTATCAGGTGATCGTGTCGCATTGTCGTGAACATGGAAAGGCGGATCTGGAGGATGTGCCGGCAGGTTGTGCGTTTGGTGATTTCATGAAGCGCTTGAATATAGGTGCGCCTACCGTGTCTCACCATGTCCGTGAGTTGGCCGAGGCGGGCCTGATCCGCGTTGAACGAGCGGGTAGACGACGTTATTGCCATGCGGAGCCTGCCATGCAGGCTCGGCTGGCGGCATTTTTCGAGCTTTAAGGAGGCTGAATGCTGGCATCAGAGTTGGCCCTTTGGGCCTGTGGCCTGTTTTTCCTCACCGGCTTGTTAACCGGGGTGTGGAAATACTGGCAGATCGCGCAGAGTGAAAAATCCCGCGCGCACTATTATGTGGATGTGGCCCACAGGGCCAGCCTGATGTATGCCTTTGCCTGCCTGGTGCTGGAGCGGTTTGCGATGCTGAGTGCCTGGAGCAATGCGGTGAATACCGCCGCCGTGCTGGCCAGCGTAGTGTTTTTTGCGTTGGCGGTGGGTAGCTATATTCTGCATGGCTGGCTGCGGGACACGCGCAATCAGCTACAGTCTCCCCATAAGCTGGGCAGGGTTCATGTCCCCGGAGCGACCATGCTGGTCTTCATGCTGTTGCTCATCGTGGCGGAAGTCGGTGGCTTCCTGGTGCTGTTTGCAGGTTTTGCGTTGCGTTGAAATTTTGGTTCATCGCGGAATTGAGGGGTAACGGCCACTGCTGTCCCACAGTTTGACGCTCGCAGATGCCTGTCTCGTGGGAGCCTGCTTGCAGGCGAATGTTGGTGCGGAAACGGCAATTCGCTTGCAAGCATACCCTGACGAGCACAGAGAGCTCCCACAAGAGAAAGCGTCTCCGCTCCCTCAGGACCTTCAGGAAACGGTGGGACAGCAGTGGGATAACAGCGCCCTTTGGTTTTCCTGCCTGGTGAGAAAGCCTTTCTTCGGCGGATGTTCGACGCCGGATGCCTGATGCTGAAAAAGAGCGCGCTCAGTTTGTCTGTGATCCCTGTAACCGCTGAGTGAGGCACAAGCGAACGTTGTAAACCAATGTTGTCATTCTGATGTCAGGCGTCAGTCGACCTCTGCGCTCGATCAAGGCCGGAGCCTTCTTCTCATCGCCCCTTGCCGCGGCCAGGCGATGAATCATTGTTCAGTTGGCTTGTGCGGTGTCGCTGAATAGATAGCGATGCCGCCCTTGTCTTTTTGCTTCGTAGAGCGCTTCATCGGCCAGCTTGATCAGGGTCTGCGGGCCGTTGTCGGCACCGGGGCGCAAGCTGGCAATACCGATTGAAAGTGTCACGCAGTCACTGCAACGGCTTTTCTCGTGGGGCAGCGCCAGTTCGTCCACCGACTGAATCAGGCGCTGGGCAATCTTCTCCAGGCCTTGCCGATTGGTATGGTGGAACAGGGCGACGAATTCCTCCCCGCCATAGCGGGCCACAAAGTCTGAGGAGCGCAGTACCTGGCCGCCCAGGGCCCTGGCGACCTGAAGCAGGCAGTCATCCCCGGCCTGGTGGCCGTAGTGGTCGTTGTAGAGTTTGAAGTCATCAATGTCCATGAACATCAGATTCACATCGCTGCCTTCGCGCAGGGCTTTCTGCCACTGCATTTCCAGCATTTCATCGAAGTAGCGCCGGTTGGGCAGGCCGGTGAGCTGGTCGCTGCGAGAGAGCTGCGCCAGTTCGCTGGAAAGCTGTCTGAGCTGGCGTTTTTCCTCTTCCAGCAGATATTCCTGCGCGAACACGGTTCTTTCCCGGGCGTACTGGATGAACCCCAGCAGGTAGCCAAAGGTGATGGAGCCCCCCCCAAAATAGAGCAGGCGATCCAGTTCCAGATCCACGCCCAGGGCAAGGGCAATCAGGCGGGACAGCAACAGGCTCAGGGTGACCCAGATCACCGCGTGGCGCAGCGGTAAACGGGCGATGGTAAAGGCAGCAATGGTGATAAAGATGATGGCGTATTCCGACACGCTTTTTTGCCGAGCAGCATCAGGCAACACCACGCTGGCAATTTGAAAGGCCAGCAGGGTTACAGAGGCGGCGAGGCCGTTGATAAACAGCACGTGGCGTGACAGCGCCTTGACCTTGATGGCGATAACCGGTGCCAGCACAGCCAGCGAGATCACCGCATTCAGGGGATAAATGACCCCCTGCTGGTTCTGGGCCATGATCACGCCGAACACACAGAACATGCCGACGGTGGCGACCACCCAAGGCCAGAATGTCTTCTGCTGGTTGAGGGTCAGTGCCAGGTGGTTACTGCGGTAAAGGCGCTCCAGGGGTTCGGGGAAGGCGCGCTGCATGCCTCTGGGTTCACGCAGGCGCTCATTCAGCAGGCTGTTGAGACGGGCGAGTTCTGCCTTCTCAGCCGCACTGGCCGGAGCGTCAGGGGCACTCGAGTCGGCTGGGGCTGCGCTTTTTTGTTGTTGTTGTTCGTTATTATGCAGTGTCATGCGCAAATATCGTTCAGTTCCATGATCGGACAAAATCCATTTGCTATACGGTAGCAAAATAACATCTGACTGTGCGGTCACCTACTTCACAAGGTCAGCCGGAGGGTTTTTCGGATAGCCGGTACAGGGGGAGGGAGTATGACAAAGCAGAGATTGGTTTTTTATTGGTTTTCAGTGGGTTGCCGCCACGCCCACGCCCATGGGGCGAGGCCGTGACGGCGGGGTGAGGTTACTTCAGCTCTTTGGAACTCAGTCCCAGCACCCGGCGAGCAATGACCAGCTGCTGAATCTGTTGGGTACCCTCGAAGATATCGAGAATCTTCGAGTCACGGGCCCACTTTTCCAGCAGTTCGTCTTCGGTATAGCCCAAGGTACCTGCCAGTTCCACACAGCGCAGGGTGATCGCATTGCCCACCCGGCCGGCTTTGGCCTTGGAGATGGAGGCCTCCAGGGTGTTGGCTTTCTTGTTATCGGCCATCCAGGCGGCTTTCACCGCCAGCCAGTAGGCGGCTTCCCACTCCGCTTCCATCTTGTAGATTTCCGCTTCCATGGCCGAGCAGTTGTCTACGGGCTTGCTGTAGTCGTACTGAATGTGGTCCTTGAGCAACTCCTTGATACGCTCCAGGGAGGCCTTGGCACAACCAATGGCCATGGCTGCCACCAGCGGGCGGGTGTTGTCGAAGGTTTCCATCACCCCGGCAAACCCTTTCTTGGTGTCGATTTCCGGGCTGCCGAGCAGATTCTCCGCAGGGACGCGACAGTCATTAAAGTTGATCGCGGCGGTATCTGAGGCGCGGATGCCCAGTTTCTTTTCCAGCCGAGCCAGTTCCATGCCAGGCGTGCCCCAGTCCACCACGAAGGACTTGATGGCAGCACGGCCCAGCTTCGGATCCAGGCTGGCCCACACCACCACGCAGTCGGCACGCTGGCCGGAGGTGACATAGATCTTTTCGCCATTAAGGACGTAGTGATCCCCATCCTTTTTGGCGGTGGTGCGGATGGCGGCGGAGTCAGAACCACAGCTGGGCTCGGTGATGGCCATGGCGGCCCACTTGCCCTTGAAGCGTTCCAGCTGTTCGTCATTGGCCACGGCGGCAATGGCGGCGTTACCCAGGCCCTGGCGGGGCATGGCCAGCAGGAAGCCGGTGTCGCCGTAGCACATTTCCATGGCGCCCAGGCAAACGCCCATATTGGAACCATTCTTGACGCTGCCGTCGTCCTGAACCTTGCCGCTACCGGTGGTAGCGGCACCGGCAGAATTGGCCGGGTCACCCTCGTTGAAGCCATCCAGTACGGACGCCAGCATGTCCAGTTCTTTCGGGTACTCGTGCTCGCCGCGGTCGTACTTGCGGGACAGCGGGCGGAGGGTGCTTTGCGCCACCTGATAAGCATTGTTGATCAGGGGTTTGAACTTCTTGGGAATCTCGATATTCATTGTCTGAACCCTCCTTACAGGTGCAGGCCGCCAAAGGCGACAGCGATGGCACGCAGATCCCGATACCAACGCTCGACCGGGTACTCATGGGTAAAGCCGTGGCCGCCGAGCAGTTGTACGCCGTCGGTGCCGATCTTCATGGCTTTGTCCTTTACCAGGGTGCGTGCCAGGTGAGCTTCACGCTGGAAGGATTTGCCCTGTTCCGCGCGGCATACGGCGCGGTAGGTGAGCATGCGCATGGCATCCAGTTCGATGGCCATATCGGCGATCATGAAGGCCACGGCCTGGCGGTGGCTGATGGGCTCACCAAACGCCGTGCGCTCGTTACAGTACGGCCCCACATAGTCCAGTACCGCCTGACAGGTACCAATGGCCAGTGAACACCAGGCCAGGGTGCCCAGGTCGACAAAAGCGCGATAATCAAAATCGCCGTTGCCCAGACGGTTTTCCGCCGCCACCCGGACGTTATCCAGTGTCAGCGGACGCTGGGCGCTGGCGCGAATGCCCATGGAGGGATCGTCGCCCACGGTCAGCCCTTCGCTGCCGCCTTCAATGATGAACACGGCGGGGCCGTCTTCGACCTGGGCCGCCACCAGAAACAGTTCGGCTTCGCCGGCAAGGGGAACCAGGGATTTCTCGCCATTGAGCACGTAGCTGTCGCCGTCCTTGCGGGCGGTGGTCTGCAAGGACATGGGATCAAACAGCGGGCGAGGTTCGCTGACGGCAATGGTGGCCTTGGGCGGGTTTTCTTCCGCGAAGGTGCTCAGGTATTTGTCCTGTTGCAGGGCGCTGCCCCATTGGGTGAGGGCATTGGCCACGCTCATGGGAGCCAGAATGGCCACCGCCTGGCCCATGTCGCCGTGGGCCAGATCCTCGGCGATCAGCATGGAAGTGACGGTAGAGCGCTCACTGGCGGCACCGCCCAGGGATTCCGGCACAGCGAAGAAGTTCAGACCCAGCTCTTGAGCCTGTGCCAGTACTTCGTCAGCGGTTTTCTGTTCGGCATCGGCGTGCTCGGCCTTCTCGCGAAGAATGTCACGGGCAAAGGCCTGCATGCTCTCGCGAATCATCTGTTGTTCGTCAGTAATGCCCAGGTCAAACAGGTCACGGGTGTGACCGGGAGCATTGAGACGCTCGGGCTTGTTGCCGGGTTTGCTGGACTTGAAGGTACGTGCGGTGGTGGTGATCACCTGGAAGCCGCTCTTGGTGAGTGTATAGGCAAGGCGCTCAACGCTTTTGCGCATGCCCATCTTGTCCAGCACTTCGGAGCTGGCGAGCCGGTTCAGCGCGGTGAGCGCGTAACCTACTGCATCTTTAGCCATGGGGTGTAGTCCCTGTTGTTTTTAAACGATTGCCGTCGATTATGAAGCCGGGGGGGGGAGTCACATTGACCAGCGTGACTGATGGGTCGGGCCAGCAGGCAACCGTGCTGGCGCTGCAGGCCTAGCCATGTGCGGCTGTAAGGAGTATGGCAGGGCCGGTATGCCGGTGATTATCCCTTGCCGCAGGAGGCAGCCTGCTGGCGGAGGAGCGCAAGCTACAAGCTTCAAGCTACAACGCGAGCCGAAATTTGGAGGTGGCCTCTCCGCCCTCAGACGCGCCGATAACTCAGGCGCGGGCACGGCCCTGCAGCACCATCGGACCTTGCCCTCCGTGATCTCTGTGACCTCGGTAGAAAACCGTCTTTCAGCTAGTGGCTGTGCGCTCGTTGAGAAAGGCGCTGACTTCATCCCGACCGCCCTCGAAAAGCACCTCGCCTTCGCGTTTCGACAGCATGTAGTCGTACATGGGGTCGTAATAATCCGCCAGCAGGGAATGGATCCACTCGCGATGCAGCTCGGTTTCGCCGTTGATTGCCTGAACCGCCAGCGCTTCCTGCAGTTGTTGGCGCAGCTGCTGGTGACGGAGCCCGCCCAGTCGTCGTTTGATTCGATCCATGGCCGACAGCAATTCTTCACCCAGCCGCTGAAGGGCTTCCTCGTCCCCAAAGTGTTGCCGGTATTCCTCCAGTGGACCGGCCACATAATCTTCGAGGGTTACCTCCACCCGGGACGCCAGCGTCTCATTGATGATGATGCGGGGGCGGGACTTGATTTTGTCCTGCAGGGAAAATGGCAGGTGGCAACGGCCAATGAGCTTGCTCTCGTCTTCCAGCAGCACCCATGGATACTGCTGATGACGCATCTTGATGAGGGCGATGGCCAGGGCATTTTCGAAATCGATCTGGCTGGGCTGGCCCCCCGGGCGACGACCGAATGCCGAACCGCGATGGTGGGCCAGCCCCTCAAGATCCACGGCATGGGGCTGTGATTCAATCACACGGGTCTTGGCACAACCGGTACGGCCGCAAAGAATCTCGAACGGCAGGGTGGCGATGCACTGTTCCAGCTGTTCCAGCAGGAAGCTGCGCATGGCCTTGTAGCCACCGGTCACCAACGGCGCATCGATCCCCGCCTCGCGCAACCAGGCCTGGGTGGTCTGGCTGCGCAGCCCGCCACGAAAACAATACAGATAGCCGTGCGGGTTGGCCTGCCACCAGGCCTGCCAGGCCTGCATGCGCGCTTCCCGTTCTGCGCCGCTGACCAGCTGGTTGCCCAGGTCGATAGCGGCCTGTTGGCCGTGCTGTTTGTAGCAGATGCCAATTTGATGACGTTCGTCATCGTTGATCAGGGCCAGATTGGTGGCGTGGGGGAAGGCGCCCTTGTGGAACTCCACGGGCGCGCGAACATCCATCAGCGGGATGTCGTTGAGAAACAGGTCGAGGAAATCACGGGTATCGTCGCGCATGGAGGGCGAGTTTAATCGAGCCGGTGCAGCTGGTCTATGCGCAAGGGAGTTCCTCTAGCCGGCCACGTCCGGAGCCTGGCAGTAATGCTCCAGAGCACAGATTTCATCGCACAGCGTGGCGACCAGGGGAGCAAAGTCTTCTCGGGCCTGGCCGGTTTTCAGCGACTCCTCAAGCGCTTTGGCGGCCTGTTCCAGGCGGGGGGTTCCGCAGTAGCGGGTGGCGCCATGGAGCTTGTGCACCTTTTCCAGCAAGGTGTCATCGTCACCCAGGTCAAACGCGGCCGAAATGGCTGGCCGGTCCGTCTCCAGGCTTTCCAGCAGCATGGTCAGCATTTCATTGGCCAGGTTTTCACGGCCGCCGGCACGGCGGCGGGCCAGGGCTGCATCAAATACCTCCAGATTGTGGGGCTCCGGTTCTTCCTGTTGCTGGATCAGGTCGTCCCGGGTTGTCTTGAGTACCCATTTTTCCAGTGTATGGCGTAGCTGCTTTTCATTAATGGGTTTGCTCAGATAGTCGTCCAGACCACTATCCAGCAGATCCCGGCGTTCGTTCTCAAGGGCATGGGCGGTGAGGGCCACGATGGGGGTGTGCTTGCTACCGTTTTCCATTGTCCGCATTTCGGCCGTGGTGGTCTTGCCGTCCATACCCGGCATCTGGATGTCCATGAAGACCAGGTCAAAGTCTTCTTCCCGGAACGCTTCCAGCGCGGCGCTACCACTGTCACAAGCGGTGACTTCCGCTCCCAATTCTTCCAGGAACACCCGGGCCAGCTTCAGGTTGCCGGGGTGATCATCGACAACCATCACAGAGACCGGGTACTCGAGTTGCAGGGTGGGGTTTGTTGCCGGGTAGTCGCTGCCTTCATCGCCTCCCAGCGCCAACAGGGCATTGAGCAGCCGTTGGCGGGTGGCCGGTTTGCCCTGCACCTGACAGTGAGGGAGGTCTTCCAGCCAGCGCGACACCGTTTCCGGGTTGTTGCTGAGTACCAGCATGGGCCGCCCCAGGGCAGCCAGATCGTCGACCTGTTGCTGCAATTGCTGGCTGATATCCAGGTTGGGCACGCCCACCACCATAAAATCACTCTGTGGCAGTTCGCCCTGGTCCGCGGCTTCCATGAGGTGTTGAAGGCTGTGGTATTCGCGGATTTCCATCTGCCAGTGGCTGAGCATGTGGTAGAGACCCAGGCGTCCATACTCGTCGGTTTCCACCAGGGTGACGGTCTTGTGTTTGAGCTCCTCGGTGAACATGGAGGGGCGCTGTCTGGGATCTCGCTCGGCCCGCAGGGTGAACCAGAAGGTGGACCCTTTCCCCTCGCTGCTCTCGATGCCGATCTCGCCGCCCATGCCTTCCACCAGCCGCTTGCTGATGGCCAGGCCCAGTCCCGTGCCACCTTCATGGCGCCGGGCGCTTTGATCTGCCTGGGTAAAGGCACTGAACAGGGTCTTCTGCTGTTCCGGTCTGAGGCCACTGCCCGTATCGGTGACCGTCATCTTGATCACTGCTTCCGCACCACGGTTCTCTTCCAGCATGGCGCGTACGACTACGGACCCCTTTTCGGTGAACTTGATGGCGTTGTTGATCAGGTTGGTCAGTACCTGACGAATGCGCTGGGGATCACCCAGCAGGTTCAAGGGCACATCGGAATAAATGATGGCCGCCTGCTCCAGGCCTCGCTCCTGCGCCATGGGCGCCAGCATGGTCTGCACATCTTCAATCAGGTCGTGCAGGTTGAGCGGGCTGTGCTCAAGGGACAATTTGCCGGCCTCAATCTTCGAGAAGTCGAGAATGTCGTTGATGATAGCCAGCAGGGAATCTGCGCTCTTGTGGATGGTGTTGAGGTAATCCTGCTGGCGCGGGGTCATGTCAGAGCGCCCCAGCAGCTTGGTAAAGCCAAGGATGCCGTTGAGCGGGGTGCGAATTTCGTGACTCATGTTGGCCAGGAATTCCGACTTGATCTGACTGGCCTTGAGCGCTTCCTTGCGGGCCATGTCCAGTTCGATGTTCTGGATATCGATGGTTTCCAGGGTCTCGCGCAGGTCCTGGGTGGCCTGGTCCACGTTCTGTTGCAGTTCGGTCTGGGCGTCTGCCAGGGCAGACACCATCTGGCGCAGGGCTGTTTCCAGGTCTGCCAGTTCGCCTCTGGCGTGGGAATGCAGGGTCATGGACAGGTCGCCGTCCCGGATACGCTGGACTGCCGAGACCATGTCGTTGATGGGCAGAGTCAACTGCCGGCCAAAGCGCAGGGCCGGGATCATGGCCACGATGACCACCGCGAGCATGATCAATATCAGGGTGACAACGCTTTCCAGAATGGCGACGTACTGGCCCTGGCGGGTGAATTCAATGGTCAGGGTGGCCGGGTTGCCCGGGTTTATGTCGCGGCTGATGTGCCAGCTCTCACCGGTATCAAGTCGGCCGTTGGCGTCCCGACGGGCATTGTCTGTGGGGAGCAGTCGTGGGCCGGCATGTTGCTGGGGACGGCCATCGAAAAACTCCAGATTGGCGGCGCGCACATCGTCTTCTTCAAGCAGCGCACGCAGCAGCGCCCGTTGGGTCTGCGTATCGTTGGGGCGTATGCTCTGCAGCTGAGCCGCGAAGCTCTCGGTCATCAGCTGTTGCCGCTCGGCGTTACTCTCCTGGACGTTCAGCAGGTGACTGATCAGCGCATAGCCGCCCACCAGCAGTGCTGCCAGCATGGCGGGAAGAACCGCCATGACCATCAGACGAGAGTGCAGACTACGGTTTGCCATGAATCCCCGGGTAAAGGTTGTGAGTGATCACTGTTGTTTCCTGTCATTATGCCCGAGAATGCCGGCGCTGCCATGGTGTCGGCAACCCGGCCAGGTTTCATTTGTCATGTTGCCGCCCAAGGCTCCCGGAATTAGGTACAATTCGCGCCATGAATCTGAAAACCATCGAACAGACCGTGGGCAACACGCCCCTGGTGCGCCTGCAGCGGATGCCGGGCGATACCACCAATACCCTTCTGGTAAAGCTGGAAGGGAATAATCCGGCGGGGTCGGTGAAGGACCGTCCTGCCCTGAACATGATTCTCAAGGCGGAAGCCCGCGGTGAGATCAAACCGGGTGACACCCTGATCGAAGCGACCAGCGGCAATACCGGTATTGCCCTGGCCATGGCCGCCGCCATGCGCGGGTATCGCATGAAATTGATCATGCCGGCCAATCAGAGCCAGGAGCGTCGAGATGCCATGGCGGCCTATGGCGCGGAGCTCATTTCCGTGAGCAAGGAAGAGGGCATGGAAGGGGCCCGGGATCTGGCCCAGGCCATGCAGGCCCGCGGTGAAGGCCGGGTGCTGGACCAGTTCGCCAACCCGGATAACCCGTTGGCTCACTATGAAAGCACTGGGCCGGAGATCTGGCGCGACACCGCGGGTGGTATCACCCACTTTGTCAGCTCCATGGGGACCACAGGCACCATCATGGGCTGCAGCATGTATCTGAAGGAACAGAATCCGGATATCCAGATCGTGGGTCTCCAGCCCACCGAGGGCTCTGCCATTCCCGGCATACGTCGCTGGCCAAAGGAGTACCTGCCGTCCATTTATGATGATCGCCGTGTGGATCAGGTGATGGATATGGATCAGGCACTGGCGGAGCAGACCATGCGTCGCCTGGCCCGGGAAGAGGGCATCAGCTGCGGAGTCTCGTCTGGAGGCGCGGTGGCCGGTGCTTTGCGCCTGAGTGAGCAGCTGGAAAATGCGGTGATTGTTGCGATTATCTGTGATCGCGGTGACCGCTACCTGTCCACCGGGGTATTTCAGGCAAATGAGGAGCAGGGATGAACGTACTGGTATTTGATATTGAAACCATTCCGGATCTGGATGGCGGTCGCAAGATCTATGATCTGGACGGCCTGAACGACAAGGACACCGCCAGTGCGCTGCTCAATTTGCGTCGCCAGGAGAACGGTACCGAGTTCCTGCGTCTGCACCTGCATCGCATCGTGGCCATTTCTGTGGTGCTGCGTTCCACGCAGGGGATCAAGGTATGGTCGCTGGGCGATGAGGACAGCTCGGAAAAGGAATTGATCGAGCGCTTCTTCGATGGCATCGAGCGCTTCACCCCCAATCTGGTGAGCTGGAATGGGGGCGGCTTTGATTTGCCTGTACTGCATTACCGCGCGCTAAAGCACGGTGTGCAGGCACGCCGTTACTGGGACACCGGCAACGAAGATTCCAGTTTCAAATGGAACAACTACCTCAGCCGCTACCATCAGCGCCATCTTGACCTGATGGATGTGCTGGCCATGTACAATGGCCGTGCCAATGCACCGCTGGATCAGATCGCCACCCTGCTGGGCTTTCCCGGCAAGATGGGCATGAGTGGTGCCAAGGTGTTTGATGCCTTCCAGGACGGGGACATCAAAGGCATTCGTGATTACTGCGAAACCGATGTGTTGAACACCTGGCTGGTCTATCTGCGCTTCCAACTGATGCGCGGAGACCTGGACCCGGTGGGCTATGAGCAGGAACTGACCCTGCTCAAGGACTACCTGGCGGAAGAGGGCCTGCCGCATTTCCAGTCTTTCCTTGAGTCCTGGCAAAAAGGCAGTTAACAGTTATCAGTGAACAGTTAACAGCGAAACCAATCCGATACTCTGCAGGACGTCGGTGATGACGTCCTGGGGTTCATGAATCCCACCGATTGAGAAACCATGGCACGTAAACGCAAGCCGCTTCCGGAGACACCGGAACCCGCCAGCATTGAATCCCTGAGTCACGATGGTCGGGGTATTGCCCGCCGGGATGGCAAGACCACCTTTATCGACAACGCCCTGCCTGGCGAAGAGGTGATGTTCAAGTTCACCTACATGCGCAGGAAGTTCGACGAGGGCAAGGCGGTAGAGATCGTCAAGGCATCGCCGGACCGGGTCACGCCGCCCTGTGAACACAGCAACCTGTGTGGCGGGTGCAGTTTGCAGCACATGAGCCCCGAGGTGCAGATCGCGCGCAAGGAAGCGGTGCTGCGTGAGCAGCTGGAACATTTCGGCGGGCTGGCCCCGGAGCAGTGGCTGGAACCCTTGACCGGGCCAGTAACCGGTTACCGCAGCAAGGCGCGTATGGGGGTGAAATATGTGGAGGCCAAGGAGGAAACCCTGGTGGGCTTCCGCGAGAAGCGCAACAGCTTTATCGCCCAGCTGCATGGCTGTGAGGTGCTGGTACCCCAGGTGGGACACCGTTTGGATGAGTTGCGGGCACTGATGCACAGCCTCAAGAGCCGTAGCCGTATTCCCCAGATCGAACTGGCGGCGGGCGATGACATTGTGGCGTTGATTATTCGTCATCTGGATCCACTGCCCGAAGACGATCAGCAGGCCCTGCTGGCGTTCTGCCAGCCTCTCGGTTGGCATCTTTACCTGCAGCCGGGCAACGAAAGCACGGTGCATCGCATCTGGCCGGAACTGACCGGCGCCGAGCATGAAGAACGGCTTTACTATCGTCATCCCTCAGCGGACGTGGAGCTGGCTTTCCACCCCACGGATTTCACCCAGGTGAACGCCGAGATCAACCGCAAGATGGTGCCCTTGGCACTGGATTTGCTGGACATAGCGCCGGAGCACACGGTGCTGGATCTGTTCTGTGGCCTGGGCAACTTCACCATCCCGGCGGCAAAACGGGCGGCCAAGGTGGTGGGTGTGGAAGTGAGTCAGTCCATGGTCAAGCGTGGTTACGAGAACGCTGAGCGTAACGGCTTGAATAACCTGGAGTTTCACGCCTGGGACTTGAGCCAGGATGTGCATGGTCAGGCGTGGGCGACAAAGGAGTATGATCGTATTCTCATCGATCCACCGCGCACCGGCGCGCTGGAGATGGTGAAGCTCATGCCCAGGTTTGGTGCAAAGAAAATTGTTTACGTTTCCTGCAATCCGGCCACACTCGCTCGGGATGCCGGGGAACTGACTGCCCTGGGATACCGTCTCAAGGCAGCGGGCGTGATGGACATGTTCCCGCACACCACTCATGTGGAATCCATCGCGTTGTTTGAAAAAAGATAGCAACAAGCAGCACGCTTCACGCAACACGGGAAAAGAACCTCCGCATGTTGCGTGGTGCGTGAAGCGTGCTGCGTGCTGCGTGAGGAACTCTAATGGTAACTGTTCGTCGACAGCCTGAAGGCGCCGCCAGTCATTGGCGTGACTGGCTGGCCCAGCTGGAAGCCCGTGCGCCGCTGCGTAACCTTGAACAGCTGGAGCAGGCCTGTGAGCGGGCCGAGCAATGTCAGCTGGCAGGCGAAGCGGCAGGCCGGCACTGGCCCTACGGCAAGGGCTGCCTGGATATCGGTCTGGAAATGGCCGAAGTGCTGGTGGACCTGGGCGCCGATACGGATGTACTGCCCGCGGCGATCCTCTACCGGACGGTGCGTGAGGGGCAGATGTCCCTGGTCGAAGCGGAGAAGGAGTTCGGCCCGGAGCTGGCGCGCCTGATTGAGGGCGTATTGCGCATGGCGGCCATCAGCACTTCGCTTAACCCCACCCGCAAGGCGGTGCTGGGCCAGCAGGATGGCCAGCTGGACAACATGCGCAAGATGCTGGTGGCCATGGTGGACGACGTGCGCGTGGCCCTGGTCAAGCTGGCGGAACGAACCGTTATCATCCGTGCAGTCAAAGAGGCCGAGCCGGAGCGCCAGCGCAAGGTCGCCCAGGAAATCTTCGATATCTATGCGCCACTGGCACACCGTCTGGGGGTGGGGCAGCTGAAGTGGGAACTGGAAGATCTGTCGTTCCGGTACCTGCAGCCCGGTGCCTACAAGAAGATCGCCAAGTTGCTGGATGAAAAACGGCTGGATCGCGAGCAGTACATTCAGGATGTACTTGAGCAGCTGCGTGGTTATCTGGACAAGAACGGTATCCCGGGTGCGGAAGTGCACGGTCGGGCCAAGCACATTTACAGCATTTGGCGGAAAATGCAGAAAAAGCATCTGGACTTCGGCGAAGTCTATGATGTGAGGGCCGTGCGCATTCTGGTGCCCGAGGTCCGGGATTGCTACGCCGTGTTGGGGATTGTTCATTCCCTGTGGAAACACGTCCCCAAGGAATTCGACGACTATATTGCCAGCCCCAAGGGCAATGGCTACCAGAGCCTGCACACTGCGGTGGTGGGGCCTGAGCGCAAGATGTTGGAAGTGCAGATCCGTACCTTCGACATGCACGAAGAAGCGGAGCTGGGTGTCTGTGCCCATTGGCGCTACAAGGAAGGGGCCAAGAAAGGCAAGGGTGGCGTCAGCGATTACGAACAGCGCATTGCCTGGTTGCGCCAGGTACTGGAGTGGCACGAAGAGCTGGGCGAAGACAGCCCCGATGCCATGGTGGACGAGCTGCGTCATGGCATGGCCAGCGAGCGTGTCTATGTGTTCACCCCGGAAGGCCATGTGGTGGATCTGGAATCCGGTGCTACGCCGGTGGATTTCGCTTACCACATCCATACCGAGGTAGGGCATCGTTGCCGGGGTGCCAAGGTGAACGGCCAGATCGTGCCGCTCAACTACACCTTGAACACCGGCGAGCAGGTTTCCATTCTCACCGCCAGGGAAGGGGGGCCCAGCCGTGACTGGCTGACGCCGTCACTGGGCTATGTGGCCACATCCTCGGCCCGCGCCCGTATACAGCAGTGGTTCAAGAAACAGGATCGTGATGTCCATATTACCCAGGGGCGTGCCATTCTCGAAAAAGAGATGTCCCGGCTGGCGTTGGACAAGGTGGACCTGGATGAGCTGGCGCCCCACCTTAATCTGAAAGCCGGCGACGACGTATTGGCAGCCCTGGGGGCCGGCGATCTGCGCCCCGGCCATGTGGTCAATCAGGTGCAGTCCCTGCAGCCGGATCACAGCCAGCAAGAGCTGGACTTTGTGCCGTCCCGTCCCAAGGCGACCCAGAGTGGTGATGTTACCATCCAGGGGGTAGGGAACCTGCTGACCCACATGGCGGGCTGCTGCCAGCCGGTCCCCGGTGATCTGGTCATGGGCTTCATTACCCAGGGGCGTGGCGTGACGGTACACCGCGCGGACTGTGAAAAACTGTTGGCCATGCAGAGCGAAGACCCCAACCGGGTTATCGAGGTGACCTGGGGGGAAGCGGACCGGATTACCTACCCGGTGGACATCTTCCTGCGCGCCTGGGACCGGCAGGGGCTGCTCAAGGATGTGATCGCGGTGCTGGCCAACGAAAAGGTCAATGTCACCGCGGTCCACACCCAATCCCATCAGGATGACAACACCGCCACCATGCTCCTCACCCTGGAGATCGCCTCCCTGGGCAACCTGGGCAAGGTGCTGGCCAAGATGGATCAGCTCAAGGGGGTGCTTGAGGTTCGGCGCTATAAAAAGTAGTGAACAGTTAACAGTGAATAGTTAACAGTTCGCGAGCTGGCGTTACCTGTATTTGAAGCACGCGGGCCGCGCTCAGGCATGGGCGCGGCGTAAAGCCATGAAGAATGAACGGCGGGTGACCGCGCCGCTGCTCACTATTCACTGTTAACTGTTCACTGCTATGTCTGACTCCCCGATTTCCAAACTGCTCTCCATCATGGCCCGCCTCCGCGACCCCGAGTCTGGCTGCCCGTGGGATATCAAGCAGGACTTTGATTCCATTGCTCCCTACACCATTGAAGAAGCTTTTGAGGTGGCGGAGGCGATTGCGCAGCGGGATTACCCGGAGTTGAAGGAGGAGCTGGGTGACCTGCTGTTGCAGGTGGTGTTCCACTCCCAGATGGCCCGGGAGCAGGGGCTGTTCGATTTTAATGATGTGGTTCAGGTGTTGTGCGACAAGATGGTTCGTCGCCACCCCCATGTGTTTGCCGATGATCCGGCCGCAGACGAGCAGGCGGTGAAAGCCAATTGGGAGCAGATCAAGCAGCAGGAGCGGGCTGCCAAGGGACGAGACCATGACAGTGCTCTGGATGGTGTTCCTGCAGGCCTGCCAGCGCTGCAGCGTGCCGCCAAGGTCCAGAAGAAGGCCGCCCGGGTGGGGTTTGACTGGCCGGAGACTGACCCGGTGCGTGGACAGGTGAATCTGGAGCTGGCGGAACTGGATGAGGCGCTGCAGAACGGTCACAAAGCGGCCATCGAAGATGAACTTGGCGATGTCATATTTACCCTGGTCAACCTCTCCCGGCACCTGAAAATCGATCCTGAACAGGCACTGCGAAAATCCACCGCCAAGTTTGAACGGCGTTTCCGCGCAATGGAACGGAATCAGCCGCAGCCCTTGAATTCTCTGGGGTCTGAGGCCCTGGAGGCGGCCTGGAAAGCAGCGAAAAAAACTGCAGATTGACCCGTATTTACCCGTGCTTGTTCCTCTGAAATAAAA
Source organism: Alcanivorax sp. (assembly GCF_017794965.1). Classification (NCBI taxonomy): domain Bacteria; kingdom Pseudomonadati; phylum Pseudomonadota; class Gammaproteobacteria; order Oceanospirillales; family Alcanivoracaceae; genus Alcanivorax; species Alcanivorax sp. Next base: position 2,309,967 of record NZ_CP051240.1, on the reverse strand, counting down.
ACTTCATATAAGAGCAACTTTTCCGTCATTACTACTCCCCATACTGCGCAGCCAAGCAGTTAAGCGATGCTTTAAAGACAAGGCATCAGTCTCACTGTTGCTTTGCCAATTACATATTGCCTGATTGAAGGAGTGTTGGAATGAAGAAGAATTTGCTTGCGATCGCTGTGGGGGCTGCCGTTGCCATGCCTGTTGTTGCTCTGGCTGACGGTCCGACCGTTTACGGTAAAGTAAACGTATCCCTTGAGAACGCTGAGTTCGATGATGGTGTTAACCCGAGCGAAGACCAGTGGGAACTGAACAGCAATGCTTCCCGTCTGGGCGTGAAAGGCGATTTTGACCTGGACGTTGCTGGCCTGAAAGCCATCTACCAGGCTGAGTTCGAAATCAACGTTGATGACGGCGACAAGAGTGGCCAGACCATCACCCAGCGTAACATCTACGGTGGTTTGAAAGGCGGTTTCGGTACCCTGAAAGTGGGTAAATTCGATACTCCCACCAAGAAAGCCCAGGGCAAGATCGACCAGTTCAACGATATCGGCGGTGATATCAAGAACATCCTGTCCGGTGAAAACCGTGCTTCCAACATCATCCAGTACAGCACTCCGAAACTGGCTGACATGCTGACCCTGAACGCTGCTTTCATCCCCGCTGAAGGCGATGATCTGGACGGTGACGGCGAAGCTGAAACTGGCCTGGCTGATACCCTGTCCATCTCTCTGGTGGCTGAAAAAGACATGTTCTTCGGTGCACTCTCTCACGATGCTGACATGGAAGACGAGCTGGTATCTGACGAGACTGGCGTTAGCCCCGCAATCGATATCACCCGCGCCGCGGTTGGTCTGAAGCCGGGCAACCTGGAACTGGGCCTGCTGTACCAGATGGCTGAAGAAACTGAAGGTGATGGCGAAGAAGATTCCGTTGTGGCCAGCGCTGCCTTCAAGATTGATCGCGTGAAGCTGAAAGCCCAGTACGGCATGACCGAAGGTGATGTGTCTGAAGAAGAAGTGACTCAGGTGAGCCTGGGTGCAGACTACAAACTGGCCAAAGCCAGCAAGGTCTACGCTTACGGTACCCAGCTTGAGTTCGACGTAGCTGACACTGAAGAGACCATCTTCGGTATCGGTATGGAACACAAGTTCTAAAATAATAAGGCCGGGTGCGCTTCACCGCGTTACCCCGGCCGTGATTTCCTCGACGCAAGTGACAGCTGCCCGCCTTTATGGCGGGCTTTTTTTGTTGCCGCTCTGCGGCCGCAGCACGCTCCAGGCAACATGCCCCACGCGAAAAGACTAAAGGCGCTATTTTCCACAGAGGTTACAGAGAACGGTTCTTGGCAGATCTCGAACAAGGGTGTTTGCTCTGTGGCAAGGGCGCCGTAGGGCGGAAACAGGCGAAGGCCTGTCTCCGCCGTGGTCTCTGTGGCGGAGATGCCCTGAGGCATTTCCACCCTACGATACTTCGCGAATGCATCAGGTTTCACGCACCACGAAAAGATGAAAGGTGTCGTACCCTCTCTCGGTAGGAGCCTGCCTGCAGGCGATTGCCCCGCGACAGTGAAATGCAGGCATACCCTGAAGGGCACAGAGTGCTTCCACGGGTGCCGCTGTCCGCTGTGGGAGTTTGCCTGCAAACGAAGCCTTTCCCAACCTTCACCAAAACCATTTGGCCCGCAAGCCCGCTCCCACAGTGCGGCTTCTCCCGATTTCGGCTTCAGCATGTTGCGTGAAGCATGATGCTTGCTGCGCCCGCAAAGCGGGCAACAAAAAAAGGTTCATCGCGGATTAGCGGGAAAGCAGATTGGTCAGACGTCTGAAGTCGGACGTCTGACGCAAAAGACAGAAAACAGGCAGCCCCCAAGCTCTTGCGCAATGCACCTGCCACTACGCTCACAAGCACTGCAAACCCGCAATGCTGTTCACTTAAGCTCAAGGTCTCTGTGGGAGCGTGCTTGCACGCGAATGGCGCGCTCTGAAATAAAGGCTTCGCGTGCGAGCACGCTCCCACAAAAAACTAAAATCACGACCTAAATGAACAGCATGACTGCAAACCCGGGGTTTGATTTGGGCGTCAGACTTCTGACGTCCGACCTTCGACCAGGCCGCTTAACTTTCCCTCAAATCCGCGAAGAGCCAAAAAAAAGCCGCCCCCGTTGCCGGGGACGGCCTTTTATGCGCCCTGGCGTATTGCCTCAGGCGTGATGTGTGCAGCGTGCCTTAGAAACGGTACGCGCCGCCATCAATGCCTTTCTGGGTTTCTTCGTCCAGGCGCTGGTAGCAGCTCTCACCGGGCAGAAGGACATACACGGGGTTGTCCTGCTGGGTCAGATCGTACTTTTGCTCTTTCAGCTTGTTCTTCTGGTGCTTGAAGGTGCCCGTGGTTTCCATTTCCTGCTCGTTGATGCGCAGGAATACCGGAATCGCATAGGGCGGCAGCTCTTGCTTCAGATAAGCACACAGACCCGGGTAGTCAAACTCTTCATGGGAGCAGGTCAGGCGAACCTGGGCCATGCCGGCACGGCCATTGGTGTTGGGGATTTCCACACCGTAGACCACGGATTCCTGAATACCATCGTAGCCATCCAGAATCTGTTCCACTTCGGTGGTGGACACGTTCTCGCCTTTCCAGCGGAAGGTGTCGCCGAGGCGGTCCACAAACTGGGCGTGACGGAAGCCGATGTCGCGCATCATGTCGCCAGTGTTGAACCAGGCGTCACCTTTCTTGAATACATCACGGAAGATGGACTTCTCGGTCTTTTCCGGATCGGTGTAACCATCGAAGGGGGTCTTGTCGGTGATCTCACCGAGCATCAGCCCCGCTTCACCACGCTTCACCTTGATCATATTGCCGTTGCTGTTGCGTACCGGCTCTTCGCGTTCCTTGTCGTACTTGACGATGGCATAGCTCACCGGAGAGAACCCCACGGTGTTGTCGAAATTGAACACATTGGAGAACGCCACGTTGCCTTCAGAAGAGGCATACAGCTCAACCACACGGTCGATGCCGAAACGCTGTTTGAAGTCCTTCCAGATGCTTGGACGCAGGCCGTTGCCAACAATGGTATGCACCTGGTTGTCCTGGTCGTTGGGCTTCTCCGGCTGCTCATGCAGGTAGCGGCACAGCTCACCCACATAGCCAAAGGCGGTGCAGTTGTAGCGACGGATATCTTCCCAGAAGCCGCTGGCGGAGAATTTCCGTGCGATTACCAGAGAGCCCGCGTTGGCAATGGCGGAAGCCCAGCAGACCACCATGCCGGTTGCATGGTAGAAGGGAAGGGTGGTGTAGATACGGTCGTTCTTGCCAAGGCGAACTGCAGAGAAGCCAAAGCCGCCGTAGGCTTTTTCCCAGCGACCGTGGTTGAACACGACCGCTTTGGGCAGGCCAGTGGTGCCGGAGGTGTAAATGTAGAACAGCGGGTCTTTCAGGAAAGTCTGGCGGGTGGAGGCAGGATTCTCGCTGGAACAATCCTTGATTTCGCTGGCCAGGTTCTTGTAGCCCTCGGGGGCATCACCCGGGTTTTCCAGGGTGTCCTGATCGGCAAAGTAGAAGTAGTTGTCCTTCAGATCCAGATCAGCGCGTACCTCTTCAATGGACTCCACCAGTTCAGCGCCAACGATGGCGGCCTTGGGATTGACCAGGTTGAAGGAGTGAACCAGCACCTTGCCGCGTTGCGAGGTGTTGATCAGGGCGGCACAGATGCCCAGCTTGGCACAGCCAACCACGGTGGCCAGCAACTCCGGGCGGTTCTCGATGTTGACCGCAATGGTGTCGCCCTTTTTCAGGCCAATGGACGCCAGATAGTCAGCAATACGGTTGGCCCAGGCGTTGAACTGCTTGTAGGTCAGCTCGGTGTCCTCATAGAGCACCGCGGCGCCGTTGGGGTTGATGCTGGTGGCATGCTCGATGGCAACACCCAGACCAAGCGGTTTGTTGGTATCGGTGGTCTTCGCCATCCGGGAACCCTTGATCATGGCGGGGAGATTGGAAACCAGTTCGGGAACCCGGGACAGGATCTGGGGCAACGTAATGATGTCTGCGCTGCTCATGGGAGCTCCATGTTATGTGTGTTCTTGGAAAGGCCGGAGAGGTTCAAGGGGGAGGCCTTGCCCTAATCAAGGCGGGCAAAATGGTGATCTCCCCTGACGTCTCGGTCAGGCCCTGAAATTGGCAAGCGGGGCGCTTACCTTAACCGTAGCACCAGGGCAGGGCAAGCTGAGTGCCCCTTGCCAGCCCGCGAAATACGTGGGCTGGCAGGTTTTGGCCCAAAATGCACGATGGCAATTTCAGCCATTATGATGCATTGGCCGAGGCGCTGTCTGTGGGCGTCAGGTTAACCAGTAACTGCTGGCGTTTGACCTGATCACCAGCTTTCAGCGACAGGGATTCCACCACGCCGTCGCAGTCCGCCTTGAGGCTGTGCTCCATTTTCATGGCTTCCAGGGTGACCAGCACCTGGCCCTTGCTGACGGCGTCGCCGGCCTGCACCTGCACTTCCACGATGGCGCCATCCATGGGCGCCCGTATCTGCCCGGAGCCGGCCTGATCGGCGCCGCCCACGGCCGCATGGGTACGATCCTCGAAGCAGGCGGTGTGGCCCATGAATCGCAGCCACAGCTGTCCCTCCTGCTGGAACATCTGGTATTCCCGGGTAATGCCGTCCACGCTGATGCGCCCCTGGCAGGTGTGAGCCAGTCGAACAGTGCTGTCTCCCAGGGTGACGGCGATATGGTCTTGTGAATAGTACAGACTGACAGCCCTTTCCTCGTCCTGGCAGCCAAGTTGTAATGGCTGATGCCCCACCGAGCTGGAGTGCCAGCCGGCCAGTGCCGGGTGGGCACTGTGTTGGCGACTGATCAGCATGGCAGCCAGTGCCCAGAGGCTATCGGGCAAATCGGCACCCGTGAGGCAAGGGTCATTGGCAAAATCATTGCCGATAAAGGCGGTGGTGGCATCGCCGCTGGCAAACACCGGGTGGCGAAGGATGGCGGCCAGGTACTGGCGATTGTCCCGCACGCCCATCAGACCGGTGTCTTCCACGGCACGGAGCAACCGACGGCGGGCATCTTCACGGCTGTCCCCCCAGGCGATGATCTTGGCCAGCATGGGGTCGTAGTGGCTGCCGATTTCCTGGCCTTCGACCAGGCCGTGATCAATGCGGACGCCATCACCAGTAGCCGGCTGCCACTGAAGCACCGGGCCGGTCTGGGGCATGTAGTTCTGCGCCGGGTCTTCGGCATAGAGCCGTACTTCCATGGCATGACCGCTGAGGCGAACCTGCTCCTGGGTGAGAGGCAGGGGCTCGCCACGTGCCACCTTGATCTGCCAGGCGACCAGATCCTGTCCGGTGACCAGTTCGGTCACCGGGTGCTCCACCTGGAGCCGGGTATTCATTTCCAGGAAAAAGAATTCGCCGCTGGGGGCGAGCAAGAACTCTACCGTACCTGCGCCTACGTAGTTGCAGGCCTTGGCGGCATTCACGGCGGCCTCGCCCATTTGTTGACGCAGCGCTTCGTTGACGGCCGGAGAGGGCGCTTCTTCCACCACCTTCTGGTGTCGGCGCTGCACCGAGCAGTCGCGCTCGCCCAGATGGATGACATTGCCATGGCGGTCACCAAAGACCTGTATCTCCACATGTCGGGGTTCCATCACCGCCCGTTCCAGAATCAGTTCATCACTGCCAAAGGCACTGGCGGCTTCCTGGCGGGCGCTCTTGAGCTGGGCCGTGATCTCGTCTGCGTCGGTCACCACCCGCATGCCACGGCCGCCACCGCCAGCACTGGCCTTGATCATCAGTGGCAGGCCGATTCGTTGTGCTTCTTTCAGCAGCGTTTCGTCACTCTGGTCTTCGCCTTCATAGCCGGGGATACAGGGCACTCCCGCCTCAATCATGGCGATCTTTGATAACCGCTTGGAGCCCATCAGGTGAATGGCATCTTCATCCGGGCCGATGAAGGTGATGCCTGCTTCCTGGCAGGCCCTGGCGAAGCCAGCATTTTCTGACAGGAAACCGTAACCCGGATGCACCGCATCGGCCCCGGTGTTCTGGCAGGCCTCAAGCAGGGCCTCCATGTTCAGGTAAGACGCACTGGCAAGGGCAGGGCCAATGCAGACTGCTTCGTCAGCCAGCTGCACATGCCGTGCGTCGGCATCCGGCTCGGAATACACGGCCACCGTCCGGTAACCCAGCGACTGGGCGGTATGGATAACCCGGCAGGCAATTTCACCGCGGTTGGCAATCAGGATTTTTTCAAAGCTCATTGTGTTTCCTTACCGGCAACCCGGTTTAATCTTTAGCCGCGTAGGTCGGAAATGGGCGTCAGCCCATCTCCGACATGGCCTTGTGATTGGCTCGAACTGATTTGTTCATGGCGGAGATGGGCTGACGCCCATTTCCGCCCTACACCTATTGATTCCAGCTTGCCGGACGTTTTTGCACGAAGGCCATGGTGCCCTCCTGGCCTTCCTCGCCGTTGACGGCGGCGGCGAAATCCACGGCGGCCTGATCGAGCAGGGTATCCATGGCTTCATGGCCCACCTTGAGAACCAGCGCCTTGGTCACGCGGTTGGCATGGGGCGCACAGCGGCGCACCGCCTTGAGGGTGTTGGCTAGAGCGGCTTCAAGTGAAGTCTCGTCATTGGCGACTTCATGGACAATGCCGAGACGCAGGGCCTCTTCGCCCTTGAAGCGCACCCCGGTCAACGCCAGCCGGCGTGCCTGGGTCAGACCGATGCGTTCCACCACGAAGGGGGCGATTTGCGCGGGGATCACGCCCAGGCCGGTCTCTGGCAGACCAAAGGTAGCCTCGCTATGGGCAAGTGCCACATCGGAAATACAGGCCAGCCCGAAACCGCCGCCCAGCACCGCGCCTTCCAGCACGGTGATCACCACCTGGGGTTGCTGATTGGCGGCGGTAATCATTTCGCCGAAACGTCGATTCAGGGACACATAGGCGTCACCGCCCCCGGCGGCGGCCTGCTGACGGGCCCCGGCCATATCCTTGATATCGCCTCCGGCACAGAAGTGCCCACCGGCCCCTCGCAACACGATGGCGCGAACTTCCGCTTCATCTTTCACCGCCTCAAACACCGCCAGCAGCTCGTTGACCATGGTCAGGCTCATGGCGTTACGGCTGTCGGGGCGGTTCAGGGTCACGTGCAGCACTGGGCCGTCCAGGCTGAGGTTGAGTGTTTCGGTTGTGGGTAATGCCATAAAATCCTCTCTACAGAGCCGCTGCAGGAGCGCCGCTTGAGACGCGAAAAGCGAGTTGAAAGTTAAAAGTTCAAAGTTGAAACGCGGACCAGATTCTTTGCCTCATGACATTCCGCTGAGCCGCGCTTCGGCGTGTATGCGCGGGCACGACATTGCTCGTGTGGCACGGCCATCAGCGCGCTTTTAAACTTTCAACTTTAAACTTTGGACTCTTATTTCTTTTTGCCCGGCAGAATGTCCATGGTCTTGCAGATAATCCCGAGCATCACTTCATCAGCGCCGCCGCCGATGGAACCAAGACGTCCGTCACGGTAAAGCTGGCCGGCGGGGTTTTCCCACATGAAGCCGTTGCCACCCCAGTACTGCAGGCAGCTGTCGGCCACTTCGCGGCTCAGGCGGCCCACTTTCAGTTTGGCCATGGAGGCCAGCTGCAGCACATCCTTGCCGCCCACATACATTTCGCAGGCACGGTAGGTGAGGGCACGCAGCGCTTCCAGGTCGGTCTGTAGTTCGGCGAGACGGAAATGGACACTTTGGTTGTCGATCAGCGGCATGCCGAAGATCTCGCGGTCCTTCGCATAGGCGATGGTTTCATCGATCACATGCTGCATACCCATCAGGCTGTTGGCGGCGGCGAACAGGCGCTCTTCCTGGAACTGCATCATCTGCATCATGAAGCCCATGCCTTCCTGACCAATCAGGTTGCGTTGCGGCACGCGCACGTTGTCGAAGAAGACCTGTGCGGTTTCAGAAGAGCGCATGCCCAGCTTGTTCAGCGGCTTGTCCACGGTAATGCCGGCGGCATCCCGGGGGACCACGATCAGTGACTTGTTCATGTGCGGCTTGTCATCAGAGGTGCAGGCCAGCAGGCAGAAGAAGTCGGCACTGGGGGAGTTGGTGATCCACATCTTGGTGCCGTTGATCACATAGTCATCGCCGTCTTTTTTGGCGCTGGTGCGGGTGTTGGCCACATCGGAGCCAGCATGGGGTTCTGACACAGCGATGGACGCCACCATGTCGCCGGCGATGGCCGGCGCCAGGTAGTCACGGCGCAGTTCGTCACTACCAAAGCGAGCAAGTGCTGGTGTGGCCATGTCAGTCTGAACACCCACTGCCAATGGCACGCCGCCGCAGTGAACCCGGCCCATCTCTTCACTCATGACCAGGCCGTAGGAATAATCCAGCCCCATGCCGCCAAACTCTTCGGGCTTGGTCACCCCCAGCAGACCCAGATCCCCCATTTTCTTGAACACCTCATGAATCGGAAAACGCCCGGCGTCCTCCCATTCACGCACGTGGGGATTCAGTTCTTTTTCCACAAAATTGCGGACGGTACGGCGAAGTTCTTCGTGTTCCTGAGTGAAAATCATTGGAAGCGTCCTGTTGTTTGGCTCGGTTTGCCGAGCGCTTCTTGATCTGTCGTTGTTTATGAATTTGGTGGTTGAGTGAACAGTTAATAGTTAACAGTGAATAGCTAATTCAAAACCGCCATGGCTGGCAGGGACGGGGTTTTGCTGTTAACTGTTCACTATTCACTGTTAACTGCCTCTACAGTCTCGCGATGCCAAACGCATTCGGATGCAGCTGCCGCTGGTCGGCGTCGGCGCAGACGTCCAGGGCGTAGGCGACAACCTTGCGGGTGTCCCTGGGATCGATGATGCCGTCGTCCCACAGCCGGGCCGTGCCGTAGAGGGCAGTGGACTGGCTGTCCAGTTTTTGGGCGGTGGATTGCTGTAGCATGTCGAGCACCTTTTCATCGGGTTCAATGCCGGAGGCTCGCTGTTTGGCTTCGGCCACGATGCGCAGCACGGTACCAGCCTGTTGACCGCCCATGACGGCCACTTTTGAATTAGGCCAGGCGAAGATGAAACGCGGATCCAGGCCGCGACCACACATGGCGTAATTGCCAGCGCCATAGGAGCCGCCGATGACCACTGAAATCTTCGCTACCCGGGCGTTGGCTACCGCCTGCAGCATCTTGGAGCCGTGTTTGATCACGCCGTTCTGTTCCGCATCGGTACCCACCATGAAGCCGGTGGTGTTGTGAAGAAACAGTAGAGGGCGGCGGGTCTGGTCGCACAGCTGGATAAACTGGGCGGCCTTGGCGGCACCCCGGGGCGTAATAGGGCCGTTGTTGCCGATGATGCCCACCGGTTTGCCCTCAATGGTGCTCCAGCCACACACGGTGGCGTTGTCCCATTCACTCTTGAAATCCAGAAATTCCGAGCCGTCGACGACGCGGGCGATCACTTCGCGCACGTCGTAGGGTTTTTTGGAATCCGCCGGGATCACGCCGAGCAGTTCTTCCGGGTCGTAGGCGGGCGCCTGGTGAGCAGGAGCGGGTTCTGCGGCGCGCTGCCAGCCCAGCATCTTCATCAGCTCACGGGCCTGACGAATGCCGTCGGCATCGTTTTCCACCAGGTATTCGGCGGTGCCGGCAATGCCGGCATGCATTTCAGCGCCGCCCAGTTCCTCGTCGGTGGCCACTTCACCGGTAGCGGCTTTCAGAAGCGGTGGGCCGGCCAGAAACATCTTGGCGCGGTTGCGTACCACGATGACGTAGTCCGACAGACCAGGCTGGTAGGCGCCGCCGGCGGTGGCGTTGCCGTGTACCACGGTAATCTGGGGGACCCCTGCGGCAGACAGGCGCGCCTGATTGGCAAAGGTGCGCGCACCTTCCACGAACACGTCAGCGGCGTAATTCAGGTTGGCGCCACCGGATTCCGACAGGCTGACCACCGGCAGTTTGTTTTCCAGGGCAATGCGCTGCAGGCGCAGCGTCTTGTGCAGCCCGGAAGGGGTTACCGTGCCCCCCTTGATGGCCGAGTTGGAGGCAGTGACCAGGCAACGAACACCGGATACATAGCCAATCCCGGCGATCACGCCACCGCCGGCCTCGGTGCCGTCCTTGTCATCATGCATCTTGAAGCCGGCCAGGTTCATCAGGCTCAGAAACGGCGAACCCGGATCCAGCAGCCGAGCAATGCGCTCGTTGGGCAGTAACTGGCCGCGCTTTTCAAACTTGGGCCGCTTGCTTTCGGTGGCATCCATTACCGTTTTTTCAATGCCACGGAATTCCGCCACCGCCGCCAACAGGGCGTCACGGTTCTGGCGGTATTCTTTGCTCTGGGTATCCAGCGCAGATTCAATAACAGTCATCAGAGATCCTTGAATACATCCGGGGTGGTGGCTCGATGGAAACCATCGAAGGGCTGGCTCTTGTCGTGGGGAGGCAGCGGGAAGATCGCCACATTGCCCTGGCTGGCTGCGCCATCAATGCGCAGGGTGTCGCCGCTGATAAAGGCGGCGGCATCGCTAAGCAGGAAGCAGATGGCACCGGACACCTCTGATTCGTTACCCATGCGCTGCAGGGGGACGGCGGCCTTGAGCGTCTTGAGCGTTTGTTTGAACCCTTCCGGGTAGGTGTCCATGCCGCTGGACATGATCCAGCCGGGCGCGACGGCGTTCACCCGCACGCCGCAGCTGCCCCATTCGTAGGCGGACGTCTGGGTGAAGTTCACCATGCCGGCCCGGGCTGCGCCGGAGTGCCCCATGCCTGGCATGCCCCCCCACATGTCCGCCACGATATTCACGATGGCACCGCCATTCTGGTTCATGCCCTGGGTGAATACTTCCCGGGCCATCAGGAAGCCGCCGGTGAGGTTGGTGCGCACCACGGTTTCCCAACCCTTCTGGCTGATCAACGCCAATGGACTAGGGAACTGACCGCCAGCGTTGTTGACCAGACCGTGGACAACAGTGACCGCCTTATAGACGTCGGCCACGGTAGCCTTGACGGCGTCCTCGTCGCGGATGTCACAGGAGAAACCGATGGCGCTGCCTCCGTCTTCCTCGATCTCGGCGATAACCGCATCCAGCTTTTCCTGCTTGCGCCCAATCAACACCACATGGGCACCCAGAGAAGCCAGTTCATGGGCGGTACAGCGGCCAATGCCGGAGCCTCCACCGGTGACGATGATGTTCTTGCCGGCAAACAGGTCGGGTTTGAAAACGGAGCGGTATGACATGGTGTTTCCTTGTTTGTTGTTGAAAGCGTCGGACGTCCGTCGTCTGACGTCCGACGCCTAAATCAAAATCATCAGAGCAGTTCGTCAGCAATGTCCTTGCTGACGGGGACAGGCATATCCAGCAGCTGCTGGGCGAAGGCCTTGCCCTGCGGATCGATACGCAGGGAGGCAATGCCGCCACCGCCCAGCGCATTTTTCAGCAGAAAATTGAAGGCATTCATGCCGGGCATGGCCCAGCGGCTGACGCTGCCGGTATTCGGATCCAGCACGTGTTGCATGTAATCGGCAACGCTGGCTTCCGTCAGCGCCGCATTGATAAATGGCAGGTACTCGGGTTGACGGGCAATGACGCCGATATTGGCGTGGTTGCCCTTGTCTCCACTGCGCGCCCAGGCCAGCTTGACCAGGGGCACAGTGACATCGCCATTGGCCAGATCCAGTGTCGGGTCGGCAGGCAGTTGCTCCACGTCGAACGGCTGACCTGCGGGAATAGCCACGGGCACCGTTTCTCCATTCACATCCACCGTGACCGGCACGAGGCTTTTGTTCACCAGTGTCGAGAACAGTCGAATGCGCGGGAATGGCTTGGGCCGGCCGCCGACCAGACCGGACAGACCCGGCGCCATGCCCGTGGCCGCCTGGGCAATTTCCCGGGCGAACAGGCCCAGTGCCTTCTTGTCATCGTGCAGCGCAGCAATCTTGACCACCACCTCACGGGTGTCCTGCCGTTGGCGCTGATCCCCATAGGTGCTTTCGCTGCCGAGGATTTCCACGCTGGTTTCCCGGAACGGTGCCATGCCCAGCTGCTGATAAAGACCACTGACTTTTTTCAGGATGGCATCGGCGACCACCAGGCCTTTCTCGGGGGCATCGATGCCACCCATCAGGAAGGAGGCGGTGATCTTGTTGCCGTCTGGATAGGTGGCGGACACCTTGTAGCTGTCGGTGGGGGCGCGGCCTCTGGCGCCGCTGACACTGACCCGGTTTTCTCCCACCTGTTCCAGTTGTACACCGGTAAAGTCACAGACCACATCGGGCAGCAGGTAGGCACGGGGGTCTCCGATTTCGTAGACGATCTGTTCGCCCACCGTGGCAGGGGTAATCAACCCGCCGGTGTTGTCCGGCTTGCTGATAATAAAGTGACCATCGGCATAACATTCGGCGACCGGGAAGCCCATGTTGTGGAAGTCAGGCACCTCTCGCCAGTCGGTGAAATTGCCGCCGGTGCACTGGGCACCGCATTCGATCACATGGCCCGCCAGTGAGCCCTGGGCCAGCTTGTCGTAGTCATCATCGGCCCAGCTGAATTCGTGCATCAACGGGCCAAGCACCAGAACAGAATCCGCAATGCGTCCTGTCAGAACAATATCGGCACCCGCATCCAGAGCCACCTTGATGGGCAGTGCGCCCAGATAGGCATTCATGGTCAGAGTGACGGGGGGCAGGGCCGCGCCGCTGTCCAGCTCTGTGGCATCGGCAAACTCGCCACGGCGGGGGTTCAGATCATCGCCCTCGACCAGGGCAATATTCAGTTCAACACCCGCTTCGGCAAAGACCTTCTGCAGGGCATCACGACAGGCACGGGGATTCACCCCCCCGGCGTTGCTGATCACCTTGATCTTCTTCGCCTTGATGTCCCGGGCCAGTGGGGCCATAACATTGGTCACGAAGTCATGGGCATAGCCGGCGTTCGGGTCTTTCATGCGTGCCCCGGCCATGATCGACAGGGTGACTTCGGCCAGGTAGTCGAAGACCAGATAATCGATATCGGTCTGGTGGACCAGCTGAAAAGCCGCACTGTTGGTGTCGCCCCAGAAGCCGGCGGCGCAGCCGATGCGAATCGGGTCGGTCATGATGGCTCCATTTGCCTGTTTGAGCATGGTTTCGTAAGCTACCAAGCAAGCGCTTGGTTTGTAAAGGGCTGAGAAGCGTAGTTGAAAGTTCAAAGTTTAAAGTTGAAAGGCGCGAGTGAGGATAAGGAGCCAACCATTCCGCGCTTGAGCCGCGCCGCCGCGAAAGTGGTTCGCGGGCAAAGCCTGCCAGGTTGGCAAGGCACGCCCCGCGCTTTTCAACTTTAAACTTTCAACTTTGAACTCGTCCCCAGCCTTGCTGCCCATCGCCTGGAACCGGGATAATGCGCGGCTTAATTGATGAGGGTAACAATGGCTGAATCACTGGCAATCAATGGAATTGATGATTCTCCCCGCGGGCGACTGCTCAGCGCGGCGGCGCATCTGTTTCGGGACAAGGGGTTTGACCGGACCACGGTGCGGGACATTGCGGCGGCGGTGGGGATCCAGAGTGGTTCGATCTTCCATCACTTCAAGAGCAAGGAAGACATCCTCTACGCCGTGATGGAAGAGGTGATTCATTTCAATACTGCCCGTCTGGAGCAGGCCGTGGCCGGCGAGCCCACCGCTGAGGGGCAGTTGCGTGCGCTGATTCGCGCCGAGCTGCAGTCGATTGTGGGGGATACCGCGGAAGCCATGACAGTGATGGTGACCGAGTGGCGCTGCCTCAGCGAAGACAAGCAGCGCAAGGCATTGGCCCTGCGTAGCATTTATGAGCAGCTGTGGCTGGATGCCCTCAATGCGCTGCATGCCGAGGGTGCCTTCCGGGATGGCCCCTTCATCATGCGCCGTCTGCTTACCGGCATGACCGGCTGGACCCCCAACTGGTTCGATCGCGATGGCCCGCTCAGTCTGGATGACCTGGCCGACATCATGCTGGCGCGGGTGATCGGAGAGAAATCATGATCGGCAATGCCATGGCCTGGGGCCAAGCCGGCTACACCATCCTGGAAGAGGGCGAGCTCAATCGTGACACCTGGGCCCTGGATATCCACCACTATCTGATCGCCAAACCCAACGGCGACAACCTGCCCGGGCGCTATACGCTGGAAGAGGCCAAGGCGAAGATTGAGGCCCTGGAAAAAGAGTAGCGACAAGCAGCAAGCTACAAGCTACAACGCGATCAGGTGCCGGGGGGGGGCGAGAATGGCTGCGGCCGCGAACCGGGCTTGAGCGCGGCGATAATCCTGGAAAACCCACCGGCGGATAAGCCGTGTTGCAGCTTGAAGCTTGTAGCTTGCTCCTTTTTTAGCCGTTTCGACCATTTTGTAGGCAAACGATCATTTTTCTGAAAAAAGCCGTTGACACCCCCGGCCCAATCCCTAAAATGGCGCCCACTTCGCAACGCGATGCGGGTGGTTAGCTCAGCTGGGAGAGCATCTGCCTTACAAGCAGAGGGTCGGCGGTTCGATCCCGTCACCACCCACCAAAATTTGAAGAATTCCGTAAGGAATGTGGAGCGGTAGTTCAGTTGGTTAGAATACCGGCCTGTCACGCCGGGGGTCGCGGGTTCGAGTCCCGTCCGCTCCGCCACTATTCAGCATCAAAGGCTCTCCGAAAGGAGGGCCTTTTTTGTTTCTGGAGACGCTGCACGCACCACGCTTCACGCAGCACGCCCGCTTTTTTTCGCCGTTGTCTTGCCTTTAATCTTCCCGTGTTGCGTGAAGCGTGCTGCCTGTTGCGTCTCTTAATGAACTTGTCACGTTTCCCCTGTCTAATCCTTCTCACAACATGTGAAAAGACCAAACCGATAGCAAAACGATAGAAGGAAGAAACCATGGAAGAGCTGTTTGAAGAGCGCCTCGAAGAGCGCCAGATGATGGAAAGCCTGGAAGAGTGGCTGGAAGAAGATGGCTGGGCAGACGACGGCGAGGAATTGTAATCCTCCCGTCTCGGCCCGTACGTGTTTCTGGCATGTCTTTTTCTCCAGTCTGATCCTTCCCTCCCCTCCCCCCTCCTCTCGATCCCTGTCCAGCTGAAAGCGCCTCTTTCAAGGAGAATCGGGTTCAGTTGATGCATTTTCCCGTTCAAGTCTCACAACGTGATCCCGGTTGTGGTTGTCCTGGTCTGTCTGCGGCATCCTAGGCAGTTGATGAATGTGCTTTTTTTTGCGAGCCATTCAGGCCACACTTTGATTTTCGGGGCTGACTATAATTGGCAGCATTCTGACTCTGGGCGTCACTTTCTGGGTGTGTCGACCCGGGGCAGGGGCCAACTAAAATAATTTCAGGGAAAGGAAAGGCACACATGTCTGCATCTGCAGTGACGTCCGAAGCCATTCTGTTTTTTGATCATCGGGGCATCAGCAAGAGCATGCTCTACTCGGATTTCGAGGCCATTCTGGATGGCATGGTCGGGGTACCCGAATTTGCCGATAAGGAAGTCCGTGGCGCCTACTGTCTGGTCAATGGTCACTTGAGAGTCAGGGCGTTGGTGTTGTTCACCATCGATTTCGACGAAGACGGCATGGCCGATACCACCTGGAACGTGCCGCTGCGACACCTTGCCGAGCATGGCGCGCAGGGCCCTGATATGGGGGCCGGTCCTATTCGTCTGGCGTGCCGCAGTCAGTGTCCGGTCGCCTGGCATCAGGATCAGCTGTGGGATCCGGGCATGAAACCGGGTGCCAATGATTTCATCGCCATCCGGGATCTTATCCGTGAGCGAGGCCCCAAGATGGGCCTGGAAGTGGCCGATGACATGGAGCCGGTGGCGCCGTCTGCCGCGCCTCCTGTGCTCCCCACCATCACGCCGGATGATGAAGATACCCGCAAACAGGACGATGAGGAGCGGGTCCGGCTGGCGCGGATCATCAAGGAACTGCGGTTGCGGGTCCAGACACTGGAGAACTCCCAGAGCGAGGAGGTCGGCAAGCTGCGCTACGCGGCCCAGCAAAAAGAAGAGATCCTCAATGCCCAGCTGGAAAAGGTGCTGGGCCAGTTCAAGGCCCTGAAGGCCCAGAGCGGCGCCCTGCGGGAGCAGAATGATTCGCTCAAGGCCCAGGTCATGAGCCTTAACAAGAGTCTGGAAGAGCAGACGCTTCAGAGTGCGAGCCAGGGCAGCGAGTTGGAGGTGCTTACCGAGCAGTACAAGCTGGCACTTGAGCAGCGCCTGGAAGAGGAGCGGGCAAAGCTGTCCGAGGAGATTCACGCCAAGGAAATGGATGTGCTGACCCGGGACGATCTGATCAGTCAGCAGAAGGAGGAGATCGCCGAACTCAAGCGCAACCAGACCCGCGAAGCCAGCTCCGGGGCACAGAAAGTGCTGGAAAAGCTGGAAGATCTGGGGCTGAGCTTTATCGCCTTTCACCCTGGGGCCGGGCATATCTCGATCCCCGCTGAGCAGATTGCCGAGTATATGGAAAATCCGGTGGCCTTTGCTGCGCGCAAATGTCTGGTGACCGAGGATCACTACCGGGCCTGGCTGGCTCATTATGAAAATCCGGTGTGTCAGGTCAGCGCAGGGATGGAAGGGCAGGTATGCGGCAAACGGGTGATCCGTGTGGAGGTCCCCAACCAGTTCAAGCCCGGCGTTTCAGACCGCAATGCCAACCGTTGCCCGAACTGCAGGAATGACTCCGCCATCGATAATGTGCTGAAGTTTCGGTAAACAAAAACTGTGAACTAGTTCCCTGGAATCAGGAAGTGGTCGGCTTTTTGCAGTAGTTCGCAGTAGTTAGTCTGGATATAACCAGAAAGCGCGTGATCAAAAAGACCGGGGAGCGGCAGTTATGGCGCGAGAATCCATTGATAAGAGCCTTTTGCAGACGTTTGTGCCAGTCAATGCACTGTCTGGCGACCAGCTGGACTGGTTGCTGGATCAGCAGGAGGTGTGCCGCTATGTGTCAGGTGATGTGCTTTTTTCGTTAGGTGATGAAGATAACACCACCATTTACCTGCTGAGCGGCAAGGTGGAACTCACTGACGAGAATGGCAATACCGAACAGGTCAGCGCGGGTGACTCTGCTTCCTGGCATCCTCTCGATCACGCCCAGCCGCGGCGAAGCACCGCTCGTGCGGTTGGTGAAGTCAGCGTGGTCCGCTTCGACAGTTTCCGGCTGGATACCATCCTCTCCTGGGATCAGTCCGCCGGTTATGTGATTCTCGACATCAATGCCAACTCGGCATATCAGAACGACCGCGAGTGGATGATCCGTCTGCTTCGTTCCAAGCTGTTTCACCGGGTACCGCCCACCAATATTCTGGAAATCTTTCGCCGTCTGCGTGCCTATCGGCACAAGGAAGGGGATGTGATCATTCGCCAGGGGGAGGCGGCCGATTGCTGTTATATCCTCAAGGAAGGCGTTTGCGAGGTGGCCGTGAGCATGGGGGACAATGAGCCCACCCCGGTGGCCATGCTGGAAGAAGGGCAGTGGTTTGGTGAAGAAGCGCTGCTATCCGGCAAACCGCGTAACGCTACCGTGACCATGGCCACCGATGGTGTACTGATGCGTCTGGACCGCAAGGATTTCGATGCCCTGCTGCGTGAGCCCATCATCAATACCCTGCCGGTGGACAAGGTACAGGACGCCATCACAAAGGGGGCCAGTTGGCTGGATGTGCGCACCAGCGATGAGTTTGACCAGGGGCACCTTGATGGCGCCTCCAATATGCCGCTCAACGTATTGCGCCTGAAATCCCGGCTTCTGGACCCTTCCCGCACCTACGTGACCTACTGCGATACCGGAAGGCGTAGCGCAACCGCGGCATTTTTGTTAAAAAACGCCGGCCTGGATGTGATCGTCCTGGATGGCGGCCTGAATGCCAATGCTGCTACCCTGAACGAGAGCATGACCCAGGGGTGATCGCTGCTGACGGTAGCGGCCCCCGCAACCGACAGCAGCCGCCGCTGCCCCGGGATCACTGTGGTTCACGACAAGTTTCGCAACATCGGTCTGATTGCCCGTTCAGAAAGTGAGCAGGCGCTGTATTCACTGCGCCAGCTGATTCACTTCCTGCACGGCCGTGATTGCACCGTCATTCTCGACAAGAACATCATCGACAACCTGCCAGAAATGGGTCTGCAAGGCGCCACCCCTGCACAGATGGGGGAGGCCTGCGATCTGGTCATCGTGGTCGGTGGTGACGGCAGTCTGCTGGGCGCCGCCCGTACCCTGGCGCGCTACAAGGTGCCGGTTCTGGGGGTCAACCGCGGCCACCTTGGCTTCCTTACCGATATTCTTCCCTCTGAAATCGAGTCCCGTGTGGGGCAGGTGCTGGACGGGGAATACACCACCGAAAAACGGTTTCTGCTGGACCTGGAGGTTCGTCGCGGCAAGACAGTGGCGGGCGAGGGGAGTGCTCTCAATGACGTGGTACTGCTGTCCGGTGACAGCGTGCACATGATTGATTTCGAGCTGGGTATCGATGGCCACTTTGTCTACGGCCAGCGTTCCGATGGTCTGATCATTTCCACGCCCACCGGCTCCACCGCCTATGCGCTTTCCGGTGGCGGGCCCATCATGCACCCCAAGCTGGATGCCATGGTGCTGGTGCCGCTCAACCCGCATACCCTGACCAGCCGTCCTCTGGTGGTGGCCGGGGATTCGGAAATCAAGATTCACATCACCACCGAAAAAGTGCGTCCGCTGGTCAGCTGCGATGGGACCGAGGGTATTCGTCTGCAAGTGGATGATGTGCTGGTGATCCGCAAGAAGCCCCATCGCCTTCACCTGATTCATCCCCCGGGCCATGACTTCTATCAGGCCTGCCGCTCCAAGCTGGGCTGGAGCACCCGGCCGGGTGATAACAACTGAAGAGCAGTGAATAGTTAATAATTAATCGTTAATAGTGAAATTCAAAAGACAGGCAACTGCTTCTCGTAGGGCGGAAATCGGCGTGGGCCGATCTCCGCCAATCGGCGGGGCATCTTTCTACCGGAACAAACCATGACCTACCAAAGCTTTGAAGACTTGATTGCCTCCATGACTCCTGAGATCTGCGACAACATGCGCCGTGCGGTGGAGCTGGGGAAATGGCCGGATGGCCGTGTGCTGACCAAAGAGCAGCGGGAAACGTGTATGCAGGCGGTGCTGGCCTGGGAGGCAAAGAATCTGCCTGAAGACCAGCGCACAGGCTATATGGAGCAGGCTTGCAAGAGTGAGGAGAAAGACAGCGAAGAGCAGCCGGTAACCCTGCGCGGACCAGACACGCTGCAGTGATGATAACGTGAGCCGTGACCGACGGGTCATCCTTTTATTGGCCCTTCGGCGCATTTTGCTTTCTACTGGCATTGGTCGGTGGTATTACATACTGTATTCTTCTTACCAGGGCCAATTCCGGGCTAGGTAAATTTTATTTAGCCGAAAGGACCAGCAGACTGCCTGTCTGTACCGATATTTTGCCCCCTGGGTAATAGAATTAAATAACAAACGGTTCGGGAGACCACATGCATATTTATAAGAAAGTACTGCCTGTCGCAGTTGCTATGGCTCTGACTGCCTGCGGCGGCGGTAGCGATAGCGTAGAGGACCAGAGCCAGGGTTCTGCCTCTCTTGGTACTTATCCCAAATTCAATCCGGTGACCTCGGATCTGCCTCTCAATACAGACCTGATTTTTGCCGCGGCGGCCACCAGTGACGGCACGGCCAACGTGGGTGTGGCTACCAATCCGGTGGAAGCAGCGCTGAACGGGATTGACGGTTTCTCCACCAATGCCTATTTCGATATCGCTTTTGAAGGCAGCATTGATGCGGAGTCCCTGTGTGTTCCCGGTGGTTGTGAAGGGTTGCCGAACGTATTTCTGGTGCCGCTGGATACTGGCGAAAACGATGCCCTGGATCCGGCCAATATCGTAGGGGTTGATAGCGCCGCTTTTGCCAGCACGGGTATCAGCGCCTCCGTGGTTTCCCTGGATGGCGGTACGGATAACGTGCTCCGTATTGCTCCCCTGAAGCCGCTGCTTCCCAAGAGCAAGTACCTGGTTTTTGTCACCAATAGCGTGCTGGATACCAACGGTGATCCTATCCAGCCGTCTACCGCCTACGATCTGTTGGGTGAAAATGAGCCCGCTGTGGCAGGTGATCTGGCTGCCGTGCGCGGCGCCATTCAGGGCTGGGAAACCATTGCCAGTGGTCTTCTGGCGACCTTGTCTGGCGGTATGTTGCCCGTAGACGCGGCCAAGGCCAGCGTGGCTATTTCCTTTACCTTTACCACCACCGATCCGATTGCGCCGTTGGTGGGTATGGCGGCCCCGCGTGCTGGTCTGGCGGGCCTTGGTGTGCCCTCCCAAAACATTGATGGTCTGCAGGCGGGTGGTCTTCTGTCCACGCCGGTTGCCTCTGAACTGGTGGGTGTTCCGGCTGCAACCGCTACCGATATTGGTGGTCTGACTGGTTTGCCGGCCAATATTGCCAACCTGTATACCGGTTACATTCAGCTGCCCTATTACCTGACCACCCCTGAAACCACTACCAGTGCCAGCTATACCCAGGACAGCTGGGTGCCCGATGCCACCTTGGCGGCAAATCTGGGCATGAGTGTTCCCCAGGATGTGGATGGCTCTACCAACGTTACCTACCGCTACCCGTTTGCCACGGAGCAGAGCCTGGAAACCGTGCCGCTGCAAGTGACTCTGCCCGGGTCCGCTGCGGGTGGTGGTAACTGTTCAGCTCCTTACCCGGTGGCGATTTATGTTCACGGTATCACCAGCGATCGTAGCTCCGTGGTTGCGCTCGCTCACGCCTTGGGTAATGCCTGTGTGGCAACGGTGGCCATTGATTTGCCGCTGCATGGTGTCACCAATGACACAGGTTCTGCGCTTTATGGCCTGAATGTGGAAAACCCCGAGGGTCTGGGGGCCGCCTTTGCTGGTCTGGGTGAAGACGCGCCCCGTGAGCGGCACTTCAATGATGCTGCAGGCTCCGGTGGGCAGTTCATCAATCTGGGGGTGCTGCAGAACACCCGTGACAACCTGCGTCAGGGGGTCATGGACCTGCTTAACCTGAACGCCAGCCTGGATGCGATCAGCGCCAATCTGGACGCGCAGATGCTCGGGACTCTGGATACTTCTAACGTGAAAGTGGTCGGTGTATCCCTCGGGGGGATTGTGGGGTCCGTGTATGCCACTGTGAACCAGCTGGCGATGGGCGCCGAAGCCCAGGCCGGTTTTACCAGCAACCTGAAGCCGGTTGCGGGTGTGGTGGCGTCTGCGGCGGGTGGTCAGCTCTCTCAGGTGCTCTCCAATTCCCTGGCTCTTGGTCCCACTGTTAACGCGGGGCTGGCTCAGGCGGGTGTCAACCAAGGCACCTCGGACTATGAGAAGTTCCTCTATGCCGCTCAGAGCACCATTGACTCTGGCGACCCGGTGAACTTTGCCTCCACGTTGTCCGACCTTGGTGTGCCGGTATTGATGCAGCAAATCGTGGGTGGAGGTGATGCCAGCGCGCTGGGTGATACCAAGACCTACACCGCTGACAAGGTGATCCCGAACAGCGTTGAAGGGGCTCCGTTGGCGGGCACCACTCCGTTGGCGACGCTTGCTGGTGCCTCCTTGCCGAGCAGTGTTCCGGGGACGGCCTCTGCGAATCTGCTGATCAATCTGGCTATTGGGCATCACGGCTCCCTGTTGCGCCCCAGTGAGGATGGCGTAACCGAGGCTACCAATGGTGAAACGCTTGCCACAGGCGAACTTCAGACCGAGGTGGTTACCTTTGTTCTGAACCCTTCCAGCATTTCTGTTGGTACGGCGGGCGAGGGTGCCGCGTCTCTGTTTGTCGAGACTGCAGCGCCCTGATATTTCGTTCATCGCTGAAAACGACAACACCCCGCCTTTGGCGGGGTGTTGTCGTTTTGGGGACGCGTTAAACTGTCTGCATCTTTCCTTGTCTGGAGTTGTTGAATGGAAACTGCCCACGCTGCTGCAATCACCACCCGTCTGGCTGACTATCAGCCCCCGGCCTACCTGGTGGATAGCGTGACGCTGGACGTGGATATCCGCCAGGGTGTCACCACCGTCACCAGCGAGCTCGCATTGCGACGCAATCCGGAGGCGGGAGAGACGGATTCCATGGTCTTCAATGGTGAGGGGCTGACCCTGGTCTCGCTTTCCCTGGACGGGCAGCCACTGGAGCAAGGCAGTTACCGGTATGAAAACGGGGAGCTGACGTTGGCAGGTTTGCCGCCGCAAGCGGTGCTGAAAACCGTCGTGGAGATTGATCCGGAAAACAACACCGCCCTGGAAGGGCTATACATGTCCAATGGCATGTATTGCACCCAGTGTGAAGCCCAGGGGTTCAGACACATTACCTTCTTCCCGGATCGCCCGGATGTGCTGTCCCGTTTCCGGACCACCGTGCGGGCAGACAAGCAGCGTTATCCCCTGTTGTTGTCCAATGGCAACCCGGTGGATCAGGGCGAGGAGGGTGATCGCCACTGGGTCACCTGGGAGGATCCGTTCCCGAAGCCCTGTTACCTGTTTGCCCTGGTGGCCGGTGATCTGGCCTGCCTGGAAGACAGCTTTACCACTGTCTCCGGTCGCGAAGTGGCGTTGCGCCTTTACGCCGAACACCGGGATCTGGACAAGCTGGACCACGCCATGGCGTCCCTGAAGAACGCCATGCGCTGGGATGAAGAGACCTATGGTCGGGAATACGATCTGGATATCTACATGATCGTGGCGGTGAGTCATTTCAATATGGGGGCTATGGAAAACAAGGGCCTCAACATCTTTAACACCTCCTGCGTGCTGGCCCATCCCGCCACCACTACCGATGCGGGGTTTCAGCGGGTGGAATCCGTGGTGGCCCATGAGTATTTCCATAACTGGTCCGGGAACCGGGTCACTTGCCGTGACTGGTTCCAGCTGAGCCTCAAGGAAGGCTTTACCGTATTCCGCGACCAGATGTTCTCTGCTGACATGAATTCCGCTGCGGTGCAGCGGGTGAACGATGTGGATTTTCTTGTTAACCACCAGTTCCCGGAAGATCAGGGGCCCATGGCCCATCCGGTGCGCCCCGCTGAATACCAGAAGATCGACAATTTCTACACGCTGACCATCTATGAGAAGGGCGCCGAAATTGTCCGTATGCAGTATCACCTGCTTGGGGCTGAGGACTTCCGCAAGGCCACGGACCTTTACTTTGACCGTTTCGATGGGCAGGCGGTCACCTGCGATGATTTTGTGGACTGCATGGAAGCGGTGTCTGGCCATGACATGACACAGTTTCGCCGCTGGTACAGCCAGGCGGGCACCCCGATTCTGTCGGTGACGGCAGGGCAGCAGGGCAGCGACTATGTGCTGACGTTTCGGCAGCATACCCCGCCCACGCCGGGCCAGACAGACAAGTTGCCGCTGGTCATTCCGGTACGCCTGGCACTGTTGGACCCGCAGGGTGAGCCGGTCGCGCTGGACGGTGACGGCCTGCGGGAAACGGTGCTGATTCTGGATGCACAGGAGCAGACATTTCGCTTTCCGGTGAAGGCGGATGTGACCCCATCGCTTCTGCGTGGTTTTTCGGCGCCAGTGGTGCTGGAATTCGATTACACAACCGATCAGCTGGCCACCTTGCTGGCCCACGATACGGATGGTTACTGTCGTTGGTCTGCTGCCCAGCGTTTGTACTTTGCGGCACTGGATCGTCTGGTGATTGGCAAGGGACGGGCGGCAGATGAAGCCGCTGTGCTGGCGCCTGTGCTGGAGCAGGTGATCGAGCGGGCAGGGGAGGACCCGGCACAGGCTGCGCTGTTGTTGACGTTACCTTCCGAGGTGGCGCTGGGTGATCGTCATTCCCCGCTGGACCCTGCAGTCATTCATGTGGCCCACCAGCAATTAAAGCAAGCACTGGGTGTCGCCCTGCAATCCCGTTGGCTGTCCCTGGCAGAAAACCTGTTGGCTACCGAACTGGAGATGGATGGTGTGGCCATGGGACGCCGGCAGTTGCGTAATCTGTCGCTGGATTACCTTGCTGCTGGCGGACACCCGGAGGCGGGAAGGATTGCTGTGGAGTTGTTTGAGTTACCGCTTTGCATGTCGGAAGAACTGGGCGCGCTGCGGGTCCTGGTGCATCACGGTTTGCCTGGCGCCGGTCAGGCGTTGAAACAGTTCGCCGAAAAATGGAAAGAAGAAGCTTTGGTAATGGATCAGTGGTTCTCGGTACAGGCTTCCGCTCCTGGAGAGGCCACGATTGATACCGTGGAGCAGCTTCTTGCCCATCCTGATTTTGACTGGAAGGTGCCTAACCGGGTGCGCTCTGTACTGGGTGCCCTGGCCGGAAGCAATCCCTCTGCATTCAATACTGACAAGGGCTATCGGTTGTTTGCCCGGGCCTTGTCCACGGTGGATGGCCTGAACCCACAGATTGCGGCACGCATCGCCAATGCCGCTGCCCGCCTGCACCGGCTTGAGCCGGGCCGGCAAGGAGCTTTTCGGACGCTGCTGCAGGATGTCAGTGAGCAGGCATCCCCCAATCTGAAAGAGGTGCTGGAGCGTATCCTGACTGGAAAATAGTCATAAATTGCATATTGAGATGCCCAAAATTAAAACGTGACCGGCCGGTCGTAAATCGCTCCTCAGGGGGGATTTATTTTGGGTTTCAATGTGTAAGAATTAGGTATTAGCTGTCTGTGGCGTGTTTCAGTAGGAAAGATGGGATCTGAATCCGTATAGGGACACGGCAGCAAGAACAATAAAGCCATTTGGCAACTCGGAGTAGCTACATGAATAATAACCACCTGCGTAAAACCAGGCTGGCGATGGCTGTCGCCAGTATCACTGCCCTCGGGGCTCTCTCTGCGCCGGCCTCGGCGGTTGAACTACGGTTTGAAAATTCTGACTGGCAAGGTCGCCTGGACACCACGGTTTCGGTAGGTGCGTTGTTCCGTACGGAATCCCAGGATGCCATGTTGGCCGCCACCGATGATGTGGTTGCCATGACCAGTCGGGGTTTCGGTTCCCAGATCAACAAGAACGATGCCAACAACAATTTCGATACCGGTCTGGCATCGCTGGTCTACAAGATCACCCCGGAACTGGATCTGAACTGGCAAGGCCAGTACGGCCTCTTCCTGCGCGGTACGGCGTTCTATGATCAGCAGATCATGGGTGGCGGCCATGACGGGGGCGACCTGTTTGCCTCCGCGCCTTACCCGGGCGCCCAGGGTTTCCAGCGTTATGCTACCTACTCTGACTACGCCAACAATGGCATCGGCGATGATTTTACCAGCGACGCTGAGCGTTATGCCGGTGAGCGGGCACGTATTCTGGATGCGTATGTGTGGGGTAACTTTGACCTGTTCGAGCGTCCGTTGAATGTTCGCCTGGGTCAGCAGGTTATCAACTGGGGCGAAGCGCTGTTCATGCAGAATGGTGTCAACACTGCCAACTACTTCGATCTTAATGCCCTGCGTCTGCCGGGCTCCGAGATCAAGGAAGCCTTGCTCCCGCTGAACAGCCTCTACTTCTCCTACGGCCTGACCTTCAATGCCACCGTTGAAGCCTTCTACCAGTTTGACTGGAAGAACTCTGAAGATGCTCCGACGGGCACCTACTTCTCTACCCATGATGCGTTCCCTGGCAAAGGGGCTGATCACGTTATTATCGATGGACGAGTGGTTGCACAGAGCGCAGCAGCTGCCGGGCTGGTTCCGGGGCCAGGCTTTATCGAGCCAGCATTTGCTGCTTACACCGCAAGTGCCTACGGCGCGGATTACCAGTACGAAGCGACCCAGGTAACCGTGGATCGCATCCGTGACAAGGAAGCTTCCGAGAGCGGTCAGTTCGGTCTGGCCTATCGTTACTTCGCCGAAGGCCTGAACGGCACAGAGTTCGCGGTGTATTACACCCGTACCCATGCCAAGACCCCGATCGTGGGTGCCCGATTGAACCAGATCAATGCGGCGGGTCCTGCTGGAGCGCCGGAGACTATCGACACCACTGAGTACCAGATGGCCTACGTTGAAGATCAGGACATGATCGGTGCGAGCTTCAACACGGCGGTGGGTAACGTTTCATTCGCGGGTGAAATTGCCTATCGGCCTAACCGTGCCATCATCAATGAAGTGGGTGATAACCTGATCCAGAACCTGGCAGGTGTTGCGGTGAACGCGACGCCGACAATCGCTGATTTCACTTCTCACTGTGTGCGAATGGAGCTCGGCGGTAGCTGTCTCGATGGTTCCCGGAGTGTTGAGGCCGGTCAGCTTTATTACTTCTATGATGAAGTAGATAGCTACAACGGTTCTCTGGTGAACATCTTCAACTTCGGTCCTACATTTGGTTCCGATGGTCTTGTCGCTCTTTTGGAACTGGGCGTAGAGCATATTGATGGCCTGGAAACCCCGGATCAGTACTACAACTCCACAGCGGCGATTCTTGGTACCGAAGCGGACATCCTCAACGGTAACGGCGATGGGGTGGTCGAGAGTAGCGAGACAGATGATTATGATCTCGATACCACCTCATGGGGTTACCGTGCTGTGGTCAAGGCAGACTACAGTAATGTCTTTGCGGGTGTATCCATGAGTCCGAGTGTACGTATTGCCCACGACGTGGATGGCAATTCCCCCATCGGTGGCAACTTCATGGAAGGCCGTAAAGCAGCCACTCTGGGTGTGAATTTTGTGTACTTGAACAACCTGGAAGTGGCCATGTCCGGTACCACCTTCTGGGGTGCTGATTACTCAAACAAACTGGCCGACCGAAACAATGCTTCGGTTTCTGTTAAGTACTCTTTCTAAATTTTTTGCGGGCCGCGTTGCGGCCCGGTTTATCGGAGAGCAATCATGTTGAAGAAATTGACCGCAATGGGCAGCGCACTGGCGCTGTCTCTGAGCGTGGCGGCCAATGTACAGGCGGCCGTTCCTGCTTCCGAGGCCGCCAAACTTGGCAAGAGCCTCACCCCGTTCGGTGCCCAGGTGAAAGGCAACGGCAAGGCCATCTCCACGGGTCTGGGCATTCCGGACTGGACTGGCGGTATTCAGCGCAACGACATTCCCAAGAGCTACACCCGTCCGGGGCAGCACCATCCGGACCCGTACGCCAGCGAAAAGCCGGTATTCACCATTACCGCACAGAATGTAGAGCAGTATGCCGACAAGGTGCCGGATGGCGTGCAGGCCATGCTCAAGACCTATCCGGATACCTTCAAACTGAATGTGTACCCGAGCCACCGCTCTACCTCTGCGCCGCAGTGGGTTTACGACAACACCAAGAGCAATGCCACCAAGGCGGAGCTGGGTGAGACCGGCGTAAAGGATACCTTCGGTGGTATTCCGTTCCCGATTCTCAGCGGTCCTAACGAAGACCAGGCCCTGCAGGCGATCTGGAACCACATCCTGCGCTGGCGTGGTTTGTACGTGGTGCGTCGTGCCTCCGAAGTGGCAGTACAGCGCAGTGGTGCCTACTCCCTGATCACCTCCCAGCAGGAGATCTACTTCCGTTACTACGATCCGAAGTACAACTACGAGACTCTGGATAACGTACTGTTCTACTACCTGTCCTTCACCAAGGCGCCGGCACGTCTGGCCGGTGGTGCGGTACTGGTACACGAAATGCAGGATCAGAAGAAGATGCCGCGTCAGGCCTGGGGCTACAACGCCGGTCAACGTCGTGTTCGTCGTGCGCCGAACCTGGCCTATGACACCCCGATCGCTGCAGCGGATGGCCTGCGTACCGCCGACGACACCGACATGTATAACGGTGCGCCGGACAAGTACAACTGGAAGCTGGTGCACGCCAAGCCGGTGGAAATGTTCATCCCCTACAACAACTACAAGATGGATAGCCCGGACGTAAGCTACGAGACCCTGCTGCAGAAAGGTCATGTGAACGCTGATTATCAGCGTTGGGAACTGCATCGCGTGTGGGTTGTGGAAGCGACTCTGAAAGACGGCGAGCGTCATATCTACAACAAGCGTCGCTTCTACATTGATGAAGACTCCTGGCAGATCGCCGCCATCGACCAGTACGACCGTCGTGGCGAGCTGTGGCGTGTCAGCCTGGCTTACATCAAGAATTACTACGAAGTGCCGGCACAGTGGACTGCGCTGGATGTCTTCCACGATCTGCGTGCCCAGCGTTACCACGTACAGTTCCTGGATAACGAAGAACCGTCGATCCTTGACTACAGCCAGCCGGTACCGGATGACCGCTACTTCCATCCGGCCGCACTGCGTCGTCGTGGTCGTGGTTAATGAAGTAACAATGCTTGCCGTGTGAGCGGCAGCAATAACAGGACGACCGGGACCCGCATGGCTCCCGGTCGTTTTGTGCTCGGTTCTGGTTCAGAACCTCGGGAAGAGATGGGACGATGAAAAAAATAATGGTTTTGGCCGTTTCGGCCGCGCTGTCTGCAACTGCGCAGGCAGAATTTGTTGCAAGCGATTCCCCACTGGTGAAGGCAAACAGTTTCCTGGATCTGGCAGATGCAGGCGGACGTATTGTTGCCGTGGGTGATCGTGGAAAGATTCTTTACTCCGACGATGAGGGCGCACACTGGCAAGTGGCGGCCTCACCGACAGAAGTGCTCTTGACCAGTGTCTGCTTTGCAGACGCTCGCCATGGCTGGGCCGTGGGCCACGATGCTCTGGTGCTGGGCACCACCGACGGCGGTGAGACCTGGAGCCTGCAGTACAGTGACCCCCTGGGTGGCGATGGCACTGGCGATGATGGCAGCAGTGATGACGACATCGCTGTGGATGATCTGTCCATGGATGATCTCTATGGCGATCCCTATGCGGACGATCCTTATGCCGATGATATTTACAGTGACGATCCTTACGGGGACGACATGTACAGTGATGACCCCTACGCGGATGTGGGGGGCGGCAGTGCCGGGCCGGTTGACACCTCCGGTGCTCCGCTACTGGACGTGCATTGCGAAAGCCGTGACCGTGCCGTTGCCGTCGGTGGTTATGGGTACTATCTGGAAACCACAGATGGCGGCGCCAACTGGTCCAAGAATCTGGAAGGCCTTAACAACGGTGATGGCTGGCATCTGTATGACATGACTGCGGCGGCCAATACCTCCACCCGTTACCTGGTGGGTGAGAAGGGCGCCATGTTCCGCTCAATGGACCAGGGTGCCAGCTGGGAGCGTGTCAAGAGCCCCTATAGCGGTACCTTCTTTGGTGCCATTACGCTCTCTGATGCCAAGGCGCTGGCGTATGGCCTGCAGGGCAATATCTGGCTCACAGGCAACCGGGGTGTCAGCTGGAGCAAGGTGCCCAGCGGGTTGTCCCGAGGCGTGAACGATGGTGCGGTGCTGGAGGATGGCACCGTGGTGCTGGTCACCAATGCCGGCGGCATTCTCACCAGTCACGATCAGGGTAAGAATTTCTCCTTGCGGTACCTGCCGGGCCGTGAATCCATCTCCGCAGTGCTTCCCCTTGAGGGCGGCGGCATCCTGGTCGCTGGTCAGGGTGGTCTGCGCGTGATTGAAGACGTGAAATAAGGGGCTCAGCATGTCAGGTAGCATTTCTCAAAACATTGCCGGCGCCTTGTTCAAGGCGCGCATGGTCGTGCTGTTCCTCTTCGTGGCGTTAACGGCACTGCTGGGGTTTCAGGCGTCCAAGATCGAACTGAACACCGATATCAGCAAGATGGTTCCGCTGGACCATCCCTATATCCAGAATTATTTCGAGCACAAGAATGACCTTAGTCTGGGGAACGATATCCGTCTGATCGTGGCGGAGACCCAGGATGAGGACATCTTCAACGATGACTACATGATGGCCCTCAAGGAGATCACCGATGAGGTGTTCGCGCTTGAGGGGGTCGACCCCAGCAAGATCAGTTCCCTGTGGACCAGCAACATTCGCTGGAACGAGGTAACAGAGCAGGGGTTCCAGGGTGGGGAAGTGATTCCTGCCGGTTACGATGGCACTGAGCAGAGCCTGGAGCAGCTGCGCACCAACGTGCTGCGTTCCGGCCAGGTGGGCCGGCTGGTGGCGGACAACTTCCAGTCCAGCATTGTGCATGCCTACCTGCTGGATGCGCTGGGTGACGATGGCGTGGATATCCCCGCCTTGTCAGCGAAGCTGGAAGAGATCCGTCAGACCTATCAGGACAAGTACCCCAATGTGCGTATTCACATTGTCGGGCTGGCCAAGAAAGCCGGTGACGTGATGTCGGCGGCCCAGGAAGTGGCCATGTTCTTCTTCCTGACGCTGGGCCTGATCGCGGTACTGCTGCTGCTCGATACCCGTTGTATCCGCAGCGCGCTCACCGTTACCGCCTGTTCCTTCGTGGCGGTCATCTGGCAGCTGGGGATCGTCAGCTCCCTGGGCTTTACCATCGATCCCTATTCCATGCTGGTACCGTTCCTGGTGTTTGCCATTGCGGTGTCTCACGGGGTGCAGATCGTCAATACTCTGGCCAATAATGTGGCCGGTGGCCTGTCGCCGCTGGATGGCGCCAAATCCACCCTGCAGTCACTGATGGTGCCGGGCATGGTGGCGCTGGTGTCTGATGCTATCGGTTTCCTTACCCTGTACATCATTGATATTGGTGTGATCCGTGAATTGGCCATGGCGGCCAGTATCGGTGTGGCGGTGATTATTATCACCAACCTGATCATTGTGCCCATGCTGCTGTCCTACTTCGGGGTGAGCGGTGCTGCGGTACGCAAGATCCAGGCTGGCGAAAAGAAAGATCATCCCCTGGCGGGGCTTTTTGCCCGCTTTACCCGCCCGGGTATGGCAGCGGCCTCGGTGCTGCTGGCGGTGGTCGGTTATGCCGGTGGTATTTACCTGAGCCAGGAACTCAAGATTGGTGACCTGGACAAGGGGGCGCCGGAACTGTGGCCGGACCCGTGTGAAGATATGGACTGCCCCCGTGGTTACGAGCCCAAGGACCGTTATCGCTACAACCATGACGTGAACTTCCTGGTCTCCAACTACTCGGTCAGCGCCGATGTACTGGTGGTGATGGGCAAGACGCCGCAGGAGGCCTGTAATACCTATCAGGCCATGCAGGCTGCAGATGACATGGCGTGGGCATTGCAGAATGTTGAAGGCGTGCAGGACGTGGTGACCATTGCCTCGGCCACCAAGATGATCTCCACCAACATGAATGAGGGCTCCATGAAGTGGGCCACCATTTCCCGGGATCAGTATGCACTCAACAACGTAATGAGCTTCATGCCGGACAGCCTTTACAACCTGGACTGTTCCCTGACGCCCATCTACGTGTTCCTGGATGACCACAAGGCCGAGACGCTGGACCGGGTCACCCGGGCCGTGGCGGACTTTTCCGAGACCCGTAACAACCCGGATGTCATCGAGTTCAAGCTGGCCTCCGGGAATGCGGGTGTGGAAGCAGCCACCAACCAGACCATCGAAGCCAGCCAGTATCCAATGCTTGCCCTGGTCTACGCAGTGGTCTCCGTGCTGGTGCTGATTGCCTTCCGCTCTATTCGGGCTGTGATCTGTATCATCGTGCCGCTGGGCTTGACCTCTATCCTCTGTCAGGCGCTCATGGCGCAGATGGGCATCGGGGTGAAAGTGGCGACCCTGCCTGTGATCGCCTTGGGCGTTGGCATCGGGGTTGACTATGGTATCTATATCTACAGCAAGTTGTCCGAGTACCTGAAGCAGGGCATGGATCTGGAGTCGGCCTACAAGGAGACACTGAAGACCACGGGCAAGGCGGTGGCATTCACCGGTATCACCCTGGCAGTAGGCGTGATCTTCTGGGTGTTCAGCTCCATCAAGTTCCAGGCGGACATGGGCATCCTGCTCACCTTTATGTTCCTGTGGAACATGATCGGTGCCCTGTGGTTACTCCCGGCATTGGGTCGTTTCCTGCTCAAGCCGGCCAGCGCCGCGAAATAACCGGCGCGCTGATTTCGTTGGTTGTGTGTGCAAGCCCGGCGTAAGCCGGGCTTTTTTTGTGCCGCTTCACGGCCGCAACAGGCTTCACGCAACATGCGGCACGCTCCAACCGGCAGGCGCGAACCTGAGCGGAAAAGGGCCTGATCGGCCGGCGTTTTGGTCCAAAAATGATCAGAAAATCGACTGATTGAAGGAAATTTCACTTTCTTGCCCATGAGGGGCAAAAAGGTGTTGACGCCCCCGGAAAAATCCCTAGAATGCGCACTCCTCGACGGGGCAACAACGCGAAGCGCGGCGCCGGACGAGACGCTCTTTAACAATCAGGCAAGCAAACGTGTGGGACCTGTTCGGGACGAGATCTTTAAAAGATTTCAGTTCTGAACGAGTCAACAAAGTTTTTGTTAATTCAGATGACGAACTGAGCATGCATTAAGTGCTCCTCTCTATGAGAGGCCACTTTAAACGCTTTTCTTAACTGAAGAGTTTGATCATGGCTCAGATTGAACGCTGGCGGCAGGCCTAACACATGCAAGTCGAGCGGAAACGATGGTAGCTTGCTACCAGGCGTCGAGCGGCGGACGGGTGAGTAACGCGTGAGAATCTGCCCATTTGTGGGGGATAACTCGGGGAAACTCGAGCTAATACCGCATAATCCCTACGGGGGAAAGCAGGGGACCTTCGGGCCTTGTGCAGATGGATGAGCTCGCGTCGGATTAGCTAGTTGGTGGGGTAAAGGCCTACCAAGGCGACGATCCGTAGCTGGTCTGAGAGGATGATCAGCCACACCGGGACTGAGACACGGCCCGGACTCCTACGGGAGGCAGCAGTGGGGAATCTTGGACAATGGGGGCAACCCTGATCCAGCCATGCCGCGTGTGTGAAGAAGGCCCTAGGGTTGTAAAGCACTTTCAGCAGGGAGGAAGGCTTACTGTTAATACCGGTGAGTACTTGACGTTACCTGCAGAAGAAGCACCGGCTAATTTCGTGCCAGCAGCCGCGGTAATACGAAAGGTGCGAGCGTTAATCGGAATTACTGGGCGTAAAGCGCGCGTAGGCGGTTTGTTAAGTCAGATGTGAAAGCCCCGGGCTCAACCTGGGAACTGCATTTGAAACTGGCAGGCTAGAGTGCAGTAGAGGGAGGTGGAATTTCCGGTGTAGCGGTGAAATGCGTAGAGATCGGAAGGAACACCAGTGGCGAAGGCGGCCTCCTGGACTGACACTGACGCTGAGGTGCGAAAGCGTGGGGAGCAAACAGGATTAGATACCCTGGTAGTCCACGCCGTAAACGATGTCTACTAGTCGTTGGGGATCTTAGTATTCTTGGTGACGAAGTTAACGCGATAAGTAGACCGCCTGGGGAGTACGGCCGCAAGGTTAAAACTCAAATGAATTGACGGGGGCCCGCACAAGCGGTGGAGCATGTGGTTTAATTCGATGCAACGCGAAGAACCTTACCAGGCCTTGACATCCTGCGAACTTTCTAGAGATAGATTGGTGCCTTCGGGAACGCAGTGACAGGTGCTGCATGGCTGTCGTCAGCTCGTGTCGTGAGATGTTGGGTTAAGTCCCGTAACGAGCGCAACCCTTGTCCTTAGTTGCCAGCACTTCGGGTGGGAACTCTAGGGAGACTGCCGGTGACAAACCGGAGGAAGGTGGGGACGACGTCAAGTCATCATGGCCCTTACGGCCTGGGCTACACACGTGCTACAATGGGCGGTACAGAGGGCAGCGAAGTCGCGAGGCCAAGCAAATCCCTTAAAACCGTTCGTAGTCCGGATTGGAGTCTGCAACTCGACTCCATGAAGTCGGAATCGCTAGTAATCGTGGATCAGAATGCCACGGTGAATACGTTCCCGGGCCTTGTACACACCGCCCGTCACACCATGGGAGTGGATTGCACCAGAAGTAGTTAGTCTAACCTTCGGGAGGACGATTACCACGGTGTGGTTCATGACTGGGGTGAAGTCGTAACAAGGTAGCCGTAGGGGAACCTGCGGCTGGATCACCTCCTTAACGACAAAGATCTCCGTCCTGTTCAGGGCCCACACGTTTGCTTGTCTGTTGGTTAAAGTTGCCGGCAAGAAGCCGGAAACAAGTGATTCCCCTTCCTTGTGAAGAGAGTCGGATTATTTGTTTCCGGTTTTTTAATCGGTCTCATATTTGATGATATGAGAAGCTCTTTAACAATTTGGGAAATGAGAAGTCCAAGTATTCATTGAGAATGCAAGCGTTAGAGACTTTCTGACACTTGTGTCTTTATGGTGAATCGTTATCACGATGAAAAAGCCTGGACGGGATTGGAGTTGTTGGTCGAGAGGTCAACGATGAAGAGACTGTTTTGGGTTATATAGTCAAGTGATTAAGCGTACACGGTGGATGCCTTGGCAGCCAGAGGCGATGAAGGACGTTGTAGCCTGCGATAAGCTTCGGGGAGTCGGCAAACAGACTTTGATCCGGAGATTTCCGAATGGGGAAACCCACCTGTCATAAGGCAGGTATCACATACTGAATCCATAGGTATGTGAAGCGAACGAGGGGAACTGAAACATCTAAGTACCCTTAGGAACAGAAATCAATTGAGATTCCGTCAGTAGCGGCGAGCGAACGCGGATTAGCCCTTAAGCTTGTGAATGATTAGGAGAACGGTCTGGGAAGGCCGGCCATAGTGGGTGATAGCCCCGTATCCGAAAATCTGATCAAGTGAAATCGAGTAGGTCGGAGCACGTGAAACTTTGACTGAATGTGGGGGGACCATCCTCCAAGGCTAAATACTCCTGGCTGACCGATAGTGAACCAGTACCGTGAGGGAAAGGCGAAAAGAACCCCGGAGAGGGGAGTGAAATAGAACCTGAAACCGTGTACGTACAAGCAGTCGGAGCCCTCTTGTAGGGTGACGGCGTACCTTTTGTATAATGGGTCAGCGACTTAATTTCAGTAGCGAGGTTAACCGTTTAGGGGAGCCGTAGGGAAACCGAGTCTTAATAGGGCGTTGAGTTGCTGGGATTAGACCCGAAACCGGGCGATCTATCCATGGGCAGGTTGAAGATGCGGTAACACGCATTGGAGGACCGAACCGACTACCGTTGAAAAGTTAGCGGATGACCTGTGGATCGGAGTGAAAGGCTAATCAAGCTCGGAGATAGCTGGTTCTCCCCGAAAGCTATTTAGGTAGCGCCTCGGACGAATACCACTGGGGGTAGAGCACTGTTTCGGCTAGGGGGTCATCCCGACTTACCAAACCGATGCAAACTCCGAATACCAGTGAGTACTATCCGGGAGACACAC
This sequence comes from Alcanivorax sp., assembly GCF_017794965.1. Lineage (NCBI taxonomy): Bacteria > Pseudomonadati > Pseudomonadota > Gammaproteobacteria > Oceanospirillales > Alcanivoracaceae > Alcanivorax > Alcanivorax sp. The sequence goes on along the minus strand of NZ_CP051240.1, from coordinate 2,274,827 downwards.
GGCGGGTGCTAACGTCCGTCGTGGAGAGGGAAACAACCCAGACCGCCAGCTAAGGTCCCCAAATTCCAGTTAAGTGGGAAACGATGTGGGAAGGCTCAGACAGCTAGGAGGTTGGCTTAGAAGCAGCCACTCTTTAAAGAAAGCGTAATAGCTCACTAGTCGAGTCGGCCTGCGCGGAAGATGTAACGGGGCTAAAACTGGATACCGAAGCTGCGGCAGTGACTTATGTCACTGGGTAGGGGAGCGTTGTGTAAGCCTGTGAAGGTGTGTTGAGAAGCATGCTGGAGGTATCACAAGTGCGAATGCTGACGTGAGTAACGATAATGGGAGTGAAAAACTTCCACGCCGAAAGACCAAGGTTTCCTGCGCAACGCTAATCGGCGCAGGGTGAGTCGGCCCCTAAGGCGAGGCAGAAATGCGTAGCTGATGGGAAACAGGTTAATATTCCTGTACTTCTTATAACTGCGATGGAGAGACGGAGAAGGCTATGCCTACCGGGCGTTGGTTGTCCCGGGGAAAGGCTGTAGGCTGAGAACTTAGGCAAATCCGGGTTCTTAAGGCTGAGAGTCGAGACCACTGGTCCTTTGTGACCGGGAAGTGGTTGATGCCATGCTTCCAGGAAAATCTTCTAAGCTTCAGGTTATAAGGAACCGTACCCCAAACCGACACAGGTGGTTGGGATGAGTATTCTAAGGCGCTTGAGAGAACTCGGGTGAAGGAACTAGGCAAAGTGGTACCGTAACTTCGGGAGAAGGTACGCCGCTGACGGTGATGGGATTTACTCCCTAAGCTATCGGCGGTCGCAGTGAAAAGGCCCCTGCAACTGTTTATTAAAAACACAGCACTCTGCAAACGCGTAAGCGGACGTATAGGGTGTGACGCCTGCCCGGTGCCGGAAGGTTAATTGATGGGGTTAGCTTCGGCGAAGCTCTTGATCGAAGCCCCGGTAAACGGCGGCCGTAACTATAACGGTCCTAAGGTAGCGAAATTCCTTGTCGGGTAAGTTCCGACCTGCACGAATGGCGTAATGATGGGGGCGCTGTCTCCACCCGAGACTCAGTGAAATCGAAATCGCAGTGAAGATGCTGTGTACCCGCGGCTAGACGGAAAGACCCCGTGAACCTTTACTACAGCTTCACAGTGGACTTTGAGCCTGCTTGTGTAGGATAGCTGGGAGACTTTGAAGCAGTGACGCCAGTCATTGTGGAGTCGTCCTTGAAATACCAGCCTGGCATGTTTGAGGTTCTAACCCAGGCCCGTTATCCGGGTCGGGGACATTGTGTGGTGGGTAGTTTGACTGGGGCGGTCTCCTCCCAAAGAGTAACGGAGGAGCACAAAGGTACCCTCAGCACGGTCGGACATCGTGCAACGAGCGTAAAGGTAGAAGGGTGCTTGACTGCGAGACCTACAAGTCGAGCAGGTGCGAAAGCAGGTCTTAGTGATCCGGTGGTTCTGTATGGAAGGGCCATCGCTCAACGGATAAAAGGTACTCCGGGGATAACAGGCTGATACCGCCCAAGAGTTCATATCGACGGCGGTGTTTGGCACCTCGATGTCGGCTCATCTCATCCTGGGGCTGAAGCCGGTCCCAAGGGTATGGCTGTTCGCCATTTAAAGAGGTACGCGAGCTGGGTTTAGAACGTCGTGAGACAGTTCGGTCCCTATCTGCCGTGGGCGTTGGAGATTTGAGAGGAGCTGCTCCTAGTACGAGAGGACCGGAGTGGACGAACCTCTGGTGTTCCGGTTGTCACGCCAGTGGCATTGCCGGGTAGCTAAGTTCGGACGGGATAACCGCTGAAAGCATCTAAGCGGGAAGCCTCCCTCAAGATGAGATCTCCCTGGGAACTTGATTCCCCTGAAGGGCCGTTGAAGACCACAACGTTGATAGGCGGGGTGTGGAAGCGTTGTAAGGCGTGAAGCTAACCCGTACTAATTGCCCGTGAGGCTTGACTATATAACACCAAAGCAGTCCCTTGGCTCCAGGCCACAGGACAGCGTAAAGACAGTGTGTCAGAAGTCAGCTTGCTACAGTGAATAGCAAACTTCTCGTTCCCAATTTGGCTTTGCCGGTCAGTCGAGTCGTCGACCGGTAAGGCAACTTATTTGGTCCTCCTGATCTCATCAGGAAAACCAAACCAGTTTGCCTGACGACAATAGAGTGTTGGAACCACCTGATCCCTTGCCGAACTCAGAAGTGAAACGACATATCGCCGATGGTAGTGTGGGGCTTCCCCATGTGAGAGTAGGTCATCGTCAGGCTCTTAAATATAAAAGAAGGCCCCTCAGCGCATTATGCTGACGGGCCTTTTTTTATATTTGATTCGCTGCGCTCACCCTTCGGGCCAGCCTGAAAAGCGGCTGTTCGGCTTCGCAAGCGAAGCACGTGGATACGGTGAACTCCTCTCCCTACCTCGCGACAAAGTCGCCATGTGACAAGCGATGCACCGCAGGTGCCAGCTTGGTGCGCCGAAGGCGTCCCGCAGGGATGACGAGCTTGCCTCGTCACACAAGTAGGTCATCATCCCGCCAGACGCCAGACGCCAGACGCCAGACGCCAGACGCCAGACGCCAGACGCCAGACGCCAGACGCCAGACGCCCAAAGCCCAACACCAGCACCAGCACCAACACCAACACCGCCCCCATACAAGCCTGCCTGCAGGCGATCTTCACCCAAGCCATCGCGTGCAGGCACGCTCCCACACTGCCGTGGGGATCCATCCGGCACCTGGCGCTACAACACGTGCTCAATGTCGAGCAGGCGCAGACCCAATACATCGCCTGCAGGCCGGCTCCCACAAAGGACGCGCCACCAGTCCGACCCTGGAAGCGGCGACGCATTTCAGCTTTTGCGTGATGGCTGTTGCGTAAACCGTGCCGCGACTCTTCGTCCGACACAAACCATCGAAGTCACCGGCCCCCTTGGCTATAATGCCGCCAGCTCACTAGTTGCGGATTCCCTCATGTTGTATTCCCTTGCCCGACCCCTGCTTTTTACCCTTTCCGCGGAACAGTCCCATGACCTGACGCTGGCCATGCTTCGCAAGCGGACCGGCAAGCTGTGGCCGGGAGGCCAGGTGTCGGCCCCGGTGAAGGTGATGGGGATCGAGTTTCCCAATGCGGTAGGGTTGGCGGCCGGGCTGGACAAGAACGGCGACTGCATCGATGGTCTGGCTGACCTGGGTTTCGGTTTTATTGAAGTAGGTACCATTACGCCCCGCCCGCAGCCAGGCAATCCGAAACCGCGTCTGTTCCGGCTGCCCAAGGCCAACGCCATTATCAACCGCATGGGGTTTAACAACCTGGGAGTGGATTACCTGGTCAATGCGGTCAAGCACAGTCACTATAAGGGTGTGTTGGGTATCAATATCGGCAAGAACAAGGATACCCCGGTTGAGAATGCGGTGGATGATTACCTGATCTGCCAGCAGAAAGTACATGCCTACGCGACTTATCTGGTGGTCAACGTCTCTTCACCCAATACCCCGGGTCTACGGGAGCTTCAGCATGGCGATGCACTGAATACCCTGCTGGCCACCCTGAGAGAGGCCCAGGACCGTCTGGACGAACAGCACCGGAGAAAGGTCCCCCTGGTGATCAAGATCGCGCCGGACAATAGCGAGGAAGAGCTTCAGGCCATGGCCGAAGCGTTCGTTGCGCATCGCATTGATGGTGTCTGCGTAGGCAACACCACGCTGTCCCGGGAAGGGGTCAAGGGTTTGCCCCACGGCGAGGAACAGGGTGGCCTCAGCGGTGCGCCCCTCACCCCCATCGCCAACCAGGCTCTGGACATCATGAGCAAGGCGCTTAACGGCCGCATACCGATTATCGGGGTAGGTGGCATCAACAGTGCAGAAGATGCCCTGGCCAAGAAAAAACTCGGTGCCGAACTGGTCCAGATCTACAGCGGCCTGATCTACCAGGGCCCCGGCCTGATCAGCAAGATTGCTCGGGCCTGGAAGTAGACGTACGCGCAATTCCCCATTGGCCAGGGAAACCCGAAAAGGGAGCCAGAGGTGTTTAGCTGTTTACAAGGCCGAATTCGCCCAGACAAGCTGGGCTCCTACAGCGGCTTTTCGCTCGTTTCGGGTTTTGTAGGAGCCCAGCTTGCCTGGGCGAACCGTGCGCAGCACGAAATCCTCCCAGGGTGATCAGGGAGCTCCAGGCTCGAAAAGGCCGCTAAACAAGGATCTTCCTCCGGTCGTCTTGCTGCGCCGACTTCCTGCCTGCGCGTATAAATTAAAAAGGGCCCTGGTGGGGCCCTGTGGGTCGGCGCGACGAGCGCGTCGGCTTGGATGAACTTGGGATGAATTAACCGATATTCTTCAGATTCTGAATGCTGGCCACACCCAGCATGCCTTGAGCGAGGTTGGTGCGACCTTCACGCCAGCCACCCATCCAGTTGGTTCGGGCCTGAAGTGAGCCGAAGGGGCAGTCTTCACGGGATTTACCATCAAGGCCAGCGTTGTAGCCTTTGTTGTAGGCGCGGTCGTCTCTGTTTCGTTTTTGTCGCTTCATAGACGCTTATCCTTTCACATACATCGGTACAAAAAAGAAATAACCCCGGGCAATGCGAACAGGCCCGTTGTGTTTTGGACTTCACTTCCGGGGTCGACAAAATCAGTATGGAAAACGGCTAGAGTAGTGTCGAATACCAAGTAGCAATATCAGCGCTGTTCTTTAAGCATATGACGTCTAAAGGACAGTGCCATGACAGTTTGTGTAACTTGCTGAAAATGCTGGAAATTTAAATTTCGTGATTGCACAAAACAGTCACTTATGAGGAAGAGATAATGGAATTTGTTGCCACCAGCATGCCCGGGATTGCTCCCCTGCTGGCCGACGAGCTGAGCGCATTGGGGATAACGGTAACGGAGACGGGCAAGGCTCATGTGGAATTCTCCGGTGGCACCGCCGATGCACTCAGGGTTTGTCTGTGGTCACGCCTTGCCGAGCGGGTATTGTTACCGCTGGCCACACTGGGGGTAACACCGGACATCGCACCGGAGAAGCTGGCGGCCAGCCAGGACTGGCTGTCACTGGTAGGCAACGGTGCACCGATCCACGTGAATGTGGAGCATGGTGCCGGGGTGCGTGGAGACAATCGCATCAGCGCCAAGCGCTTTATCCAGGCACTGCCGCCGCAGTTTGCCATTTCCCGGGATCTGCGGGGGAGTTGCTGTATTCGTGCCCGACTGGATCAGAATGAGGCCCACCTGTGGCTGGACCTGGCCGGTGATCCTTTGCATCGGCGCGGTTACCGGCTGGCCGGTGGCCGGGCACCACTGCGTGAAACCCTGGCTGCCGCCATGTTGTGGGCGGCGGGCTGGCACAAGGCGGATCGCCCCGGCGCCATGCTGGACCCGTTCTGTGGCTCCGGTACCCTGTTGATCGAAGCCGCCTGGATGGCGGCGGGCCGGGCCCCTGGTCAGCAGCGCCGCCACTATGGTTTTCAGCATTGGCGCGGCTGCCGTCGGCAGCTGTGGCAAGCGGCTATGGATGAAGCTGCAGCCAGTGCAGACCGACCGGTACCGGCACTGTCCCTGAAAGGCTTTGATGCGGACCTGAAAGCGATCCAGCTGGCCCAGCAAAATGCTGAGCGAGCAGGGGTACGTAGTGCTATCCACTTTGAACGCCGAGAGCTGGGCGCATTGCGTCCCCGGGATGTGGCAGAAGCGGGGGTGATGGTGACGAACCCGCCCTGGGGCGAGCGTCTGGACGAACAAGACCAGGCTGGCTGGTTGCACCTGGGGCTGGGCCGAATGATGGCCAGACTGGCGCCAGGCTGGCAGGTGATCCTGCTGGGGGCCGACGCCCAGGTCATGGACCGCTCGGGGATGAACCTGGAGAGCCAGTGGCGGCTCAAGAACGGCCCGTTCAACAATTTTATTCGTCTTTATACACCACGCCCGCAGCAACCCGCCCAGGTTGTGCAAGTGGCGGACAGTGTGGCCTTCGATGTGCCTGAGCAGGCCATGCCACTGGTTAACCGGCTGAAGAAGAACGGCAAGCACCTGAGGCGATGGCTGGAGCGGGAAGACATCCAGTGCTACCGCCTCTATGACCGGGATCTACCCGAATTCAATGTGGCGGTGGACATCTACGGGGATCAGGTGCTGGTACAGGAATTCAAGGCCCCCAAGACCGTTGATCCGGAGAAAGCACGTGAACGCCGTGATTTGGCGGTGACAGCGGTGCGCGCAGCATTGGGTGTGCATCGGGAGCAGGTTCACCTGCGTACCCGTGAGCGTCAGAAGGGCAAGCAACAGTATCAGAAACTGGACGGGCAGGGGCATTACCGTCCGGTACGCGAAGGACAGTCACAGCTGTTGGTGAACCTGCAGGACTATCTGGATACGGGCCTGTTTCTGGACCATCGACCGATCCGGTTGCGCATTGCCGAGCAGGCCAGCGGCAAACGCTTCCTCAACCTGTTTGCCTACACCGGCTCGGCCACGGTGCATGCCGCGGTGGGTGGTGCCAAGCGTACCGTCACGGTTGATGCCTCGAAGAAATATCTGGAATGGGCGGCCAGTAATCTGGCCCTGAATGGCTTCTCTACCGACCAGCATGCCCTGGAGCGGGCAGATACCATGCGCTGGCTGGATGAGTGCAAAGAGCAGTTCGACCTGGTGTTTTGCGATCCGCCCACTTTCTCCAACAACAAGTCGCGTAGTGACTTTGTGGTGGAAGAGCATCACGGGGACCTGATTCGCAAGATCATGCGTCGCCTCGAGCCCGGTGGCGTGCTCTATTTCTCCTGTAACTACCGGCGCTTCAAACTGGATGAATCCATCACCAAGTGGTACGACGTGGAAGATCTGACCCGTTGGAGTATTCCGGAGGACTTCCGTCGCAACGACAAGATCCATGTGCTCTATGCCATCCGTCATGTGGAGGAACCATGACCGTTGTGTTGTACACCACCCTCGGTTGTCATCTTTGTGAACAGGCAAAAGAGATGCTGGTGATGGTCAATCCCAATGTGGAGATTGAATCCGTGGATGTTGCCGAAGAAGATGATCTGATTGCGCAGTATGGCGAACGTATCCCGGTGCTGGCCCGCAAGGGCCACGAACTGGCCTGGCCTTTCGGATTACTGGATGTACAGGCGTTTTTGCAGAAAGGTTAGGCGCTGCACGCAACACGCTTAGGCCAAAACCATCCAGGGTCGCACTGGCTCTAGCTACAGGAGCGCCGATTATTCGCTGCGCTCGGTGTCGGCGCGATTCCTGTGCTTTACTTCGCCCGGGCGAAATCGCTGCCCGGTGGGAGATTCAGCTTGCTGAACGAAGCTTCTGGCAACCGCTCCCGAACTGAGGTTGCAGTGATCCCTGTGATGAAAACGTTTTTGAGCCCGGTCTGAAATCGCGCCGCCAGCGACGCTCCTGCGGAAAGTTTGGGCTTTCCCCGAAATCCGCGATGAACCAAAAAAAAGACCACCCTCTCATGACGCAGGATTCACAATCCTGAGGTAATCCTGTCCTCATGAAGACAATCACAGCCAGCAAACTGAAAAAGCGTCAGGCAGAAGAAATCGAGATTACCTCGGCCTGCCTTTCCGTCTGTACCGTGCGGGTGAGACTCGACGGTGAGTGGTTCTGGGTCACTGATCAGAATGGCAAGATTCAGCGCTTTAACGGACCGGAGCACGCCAACAACCAGCTCAGCCACGTCTCCACACCAAAGGCCACCTTGCTTCATCATTCTGCCCATGCAGAAATGGTCGGCCAGCCGGAAGGCGAGGTGATCCCCCCATTGAAAGTGGATTTCCACTGGCGCAGCGATCACGCCTGACAAGGTCAGATCAAAAGCATTCTCACCACAGAGTCCGCAGAGGACAGAGAGAAAAAACTGCGGGTGGCTTCTTGCAGGAGCCTCAGCTTGCAGAGCGAATGTGCCCGTCCAATGCGATAACCTGGATCTGTGCGTAGGGCGGAAACAGGCGAAGGCCTGTCTCCGCCGTGGCGCCAATGGCCTGAGAATTTCCGCTCTGTGGTAAGCGTCGCCAAGACTGGTGTTCGCACCTCACCGAGCGAAGCGAATAACCGGCGCGCCTACCGCGGGTGGAAGTGCGGTCCTGCATGCTTAGGCTTTAGCGTGGAGCCTGTTGCGTGAGGCGTATAGCATTTCCCTTTGTGCTCCCTGTGGTAAAACGCTTCTCTACCGAGCAGCAAACAACGTCCTGGCGTTGGCGCTGGTTAGTGCCGCCACCGCTTCGACGTCCTGGCCGCGCAGCGTCGCGATGCGCTGGCCGATCCACGGCAGGATTGAGGGTTCATTGCGGCGCTTTTTCGGGGGCGGTTCCGGTAAGTCCCGGGGCAGCAGATAGGGGGCGTCAGTTTCAATCAGCAGGCGATTATCCGGGATACTGTGCACCAGCTCCGCAAGCGCCTTGCCGCGACGCTCATCACACACCCAGCCGGTAATGCCGATATGGCAATCCAGATCCAGATAATCGAACAGGGCTGCTTTTGAGCCGGTAAAGCAGTGCACCACGGCACCCACCAGATCATCACGAAAGGCTTTCAGGATTGGCTGGAAGCGCTCGTGGGCATCCCGTTCATGGAGAAACACCGGCAGACCGGCTTCCACCGCCAGTGCCAGCTGGGCCTCAAAGGCGGCTTGTTGATCCGCGCGGGGAGAGAAGTCCCGATTGAAGTCCAGGCCCATTTCACCCGCCGCACGTACAGCAGGGTGCCGGAGCAGGTCGCGGAGTTCTTTCTCCATTTCAGGGGAATAAAAGCGGGCACTGTGGGGGTGCAGGCCTGCGGTGGCAAACAGGTCATCATGCTGTTCTGCCAGAGCGATGGCCGCGCGGGACTCGTCAAGGCTGGTGCCGGTAATGAGTTGCCAGTCAACACCGGCCTGACGGGCCCGGGCGATGACCGCTTCGCGGTCATCATGGAACTGCTTGTCGGTCAGGTTGACGCCGATATCAGCCCACTGGAGGGGCGGATTCGTTGTCGAGTCGTGCGCTTCGGTCATTGGATTGCATCTCTGCCAGCTTCTCGCGCAGGGATTCTACCCGACGACGGTTGGCACCTAAATCCCAGTAACCCACGCGGGACGCGGAGCGGACCTCAACCGTGCCGTTCTCACGCACATAGAAGGTCACGTCGTCAGTGAAGCGCAGCACCATGCTCTTGAACCGGGCGTTAATGCGGGCCGGGCCAACCACGTCGTAGTCCACCCGGGGCAGTGAATCGAGTACGGACTGGACGCGCTGCAGGCTGGTGTCGCGGGTGTCTGATACCTCAAGAGGTGCCACCCAATGGTCCTTGCTGCCACTCAGGCTGGACACGCAGTTGGGCGAATTCGGGCAGGGTGCGAGCAAGTTTTCGTCTGCCATGACATGACTACTCAAAACCAGGATAAAGAAGCTAGTAAGAATTCGGATCACGGATCAACCCCACAAAAATGCCTTCAATCACCAGCTGATCAGCTGGCACCTTGATGGGCTCATAGGCCTCATTTGCAGGCAGCAGGGTAGCACTGGACTTGTTCAGTTTTAATGTCTTAACTGTCACTTCTTCGTCAATTCTTGCCACTACGATTTCGCCGGTTCGGGCAACGTTAGACTTTCTTACTGCAATCAAGTCGCCATCGAATATACCTGCGTCTACCATACTGTCCCCCTGTACCTTCAACAGATAAGTAGGACGTTGCTTGAACAGCCCCTGGGGAACAGGAACGGTACGTTCCACGTTTTCGATGGCTTCAATGGGCACCCCGGCAGCCACCTTGCCCACAATGGGGAGCTCTTCTTCGGACCAGTAGGCGTTGTCCAGCAGCTGGATGCCGCGGGAGCGGTCACTGTGCAGCCGGATAAACCCCTTGCGTTCCAGCGCACGGAGATGGTCTGAGGCGGCATTCTTGGACTGAAAGCCCATGATGTCGGCGATTTCAGCGCGGGTTGGGGCCATGCCGGTGTCGGCGATGCATTCGCGAATACAGTCCAGTACCTGCTGCTGACGATCGGTGAGTTTGCTGCTCATAACCTTCTCCATGTAGACGCAGAGGGCGGCGGGGTGGTGTCCGCCGTGTCAGCCAATGCTGACACCGTTGTACGTTATCAATGATGCTAGCATGGATACTGATAATATGAACAGTGTTATTTGTCCACCCTGTCCATAAGGCCAATGCAGCGCGTTCCGGGTTTTCAGGGGCGCCCATTTGTGCGGCAATCCGCAGAGAAGTAACCCTGGGCAGGGGCTCAATGCGGTTAATGATCCAAATGGGCCATTTCCAGTGGCAAACAGTTAATCTGTTTCCGTGAGACATTGTTCTCACTTCTCCAGCCCAATAACATAAACACTTTCGTGTCCTTCAACGGTTGTGGGGTATCAGATGGAAAGGGCCAATAACAATGATTACGGCCAGGAGCGAGTCAGGCAGTTGTTGTCGGGGGTGCCGTTCTTCAACGAGATCTACCGAGACGATGCGGAGCAGTTCGATTTGCTGGAGCGTAATACCCGCCTCTGGGTAGCCGGTTCCGGCGAGGATGTGATTCGTGCCGGTGACGTGGACTCCACCCTGTATTTCCTGCTGCGGGGGCAGCTGGAAGTGCTCGGTGATGCCGCTTCGGGATCCCCTCTTTATTATGTTTCCCCGGGGGAGGTGTTTGGCACCCTGTCCATGTTGCTGGGCACACCACGCAGCGCCGATATCCGGGTGTCAGACAACTGTCGGGAAGCGGTCATCGCCAGTCTGGACTTCAATGAATTCAGCGAAGAAGACAGCCCCTATACCCTGACAACCCGACTTGCCTTCTATCATATGATTGTCCACCACATCCGCTGGACCCTCGAGGTGAAAAGAATGGCGGCACCGGATCACGAGCTGGTGCAATCCATGCGCAAGTTGCCGGTCTTCCATGGCGAAAAAGGCAGCGCGGAAGAACTGGCAGCCCTGCGGGTCCAGGCCCAGGGCCTGGCGGAACTGTTATGTCGCTGGAACGAGGAAGGGCAGGGGAATACGGGGGCGTTGCAACTGACCTAGAGAGGCAATGGATAGGTAATTAATAGTTAATAATGAATAATTAATAGTTCGCGAAATAGCGAATCCTGGCTTTTAAACGCATGGGGCCGCGCCCGGATTTCGGGCGCGGCCTCATGCGTTTATAAAGACAGAAACATCGCTCGCGACGTTATTAATTATTCATTATTAACTATTAATTACCCTTCTGGTCTACTTTCACTGCCAGCACATCACAATGGGCGCCGGGCACCAGGCCGCGGGCGGTGGAGCCCAGTAACAGGGCCAGGCCGCTGCGGGTGTGGCTGCCCACAGTGATCAGGTCTGCTTCCAGCTTGTCTGCCATGTCCAGAATGGTTTTTTCAATGGAGCCCAGTTCCACGTGCACATTGGCGTCTGGAATCTGGTATTGCGCAGCATAACGTGACGCCATGGCTCGGGCCTGGTCCATCAATCCGGTTTGCAGGTCGGTCACATCCATGGGGACGTCGGCACCATAGGCCAGGGCCAGCGGCTCGATCACATGTATCAGGTGCAGCTCACCTTCATTGCCAGACAGTACCCCGGCAGCCCGGGAAAGCACCTGAACGGACTCATCGCTGCCATCAATGGCAACCAGGATCTTTCGATAGGGTGTAGGCACGATCTTCTCCATGAGCGGCTTTTCCCCTGAGTATAACGTGCTTGCCGGGGCTTTCCAGCGCCGGGAATAAGTCTGGTTGATCCCGATCAATGCCATGCACCATGCGGGTTTCAGGGGTGGTAGAGCGTCCTGGCGTGAGTGTCTGCCGAGCCTTGGGCTTGCCCTGGAGGCGTGCTCTGGTCTAGTACTAAAAAAGGAAGCCAGAGTCATAACCTGCTTGACCCGGCCATACCGGCGCTGTCTAAATAGCGCCCATCGCAAGCCTTAGATCGGATGTTGAGTACCTGAGAATGGGAAAATCGCTAGTCATTGTGGAGTCGCCTGCCAAGGCCAAAACCATCAACCGTTACCTGGGCGATGACTTCATTGTGAAGTCCAGTGTCGGCCACGTGCGGGATCTGCCAGTCAGCGGCGGCTCCAAAAAAAGCACCCCTCAGGAACGGGCCAAGGAAGCCGCCTACACCCGCTCCCTGCCCAAGGAAGAGCGCGAAGCCTATAAAAAGAAGAAGGCCAAAGCCCAGCTGATCAACCGCATGGGCATCGACCCGGAGAAGGGCTGGGATGCGCATTACGAAGTGCTCCCGGGCAAGGACAAGGTGGTGGATGAACTGAAGCGTCTTGCCGAAAAGGCGGACCGGGTTTATCTCGCAACGGATTTGGACCGCGAAGGGGAGGCCATTGCCTGGCACCTGCGGGAAGTGATCGGTGGCGATGATGCACGCTTTGACCGGGTGGTGTTCAACGAAATTACCAAGAAAGCCATTCAGGCGGCCTTCGAAGAGCCGGGCAAGCTGGATCTGCACCGCGTAGAAGCCCAGCAGGCACGACGCTTCCTGGATCGCGTGGTGGGCTTCATGATCTCGCCACTGCTGTGGGAAAAAATTGCCCGCGGCCTGTCTGCCGGCCGGGTACAGTCCGTGGCCGTGGAGCTGGTGGTGGAGCGTGAGCGGGAAATCCGCGCTTTCATCCCGGAAGAGTATTGGGAAATGTACTCCGACACCCACAGTGCCCAAGGCGAAGCCCTGCGAATGCAGGTGGCCAAGCACAACGGTGAGAATTTCCGCCCCAATAACGGCGAGGATGCCAAGGCCCATCGTGAGGCGCTGGAGGCTGCAGGCCAACTGACCATCACCCAGCGTGAACAGCGGCCTACCAAATCCCGTCCGTCTGCACCCTTTATTACCTCCACGCTGCAGCAGGCGGCCAGTACCCGCCTTGGTTTTGGTGTGAAGAAAACCATGATGATGGCGCAACGGCTCTACGAAGCCGGTCACATCACCTATATGCGTACCGACTCCACCAACCTGAGCACCGATGCGGTAGCCGCGTGCCGGGAGTGGATCGGCCAGAACCTGGGCGACAAATACCTGCCGGAAAAACCGCTGTCCTACTCCAGCAAGGAAGGCGCCCAGGAAGCCCACGAAGCGATTCGTCCTTCCGATGTGAATCGTCGTTCCGAGCACTTGAAAGATATGGAACGTGATGCCCAGCGTCTCTACGAGCTGATCCGGCGCCAGTTCATCGCCTGTCAGATGCCCCCGGCGGAGTACTTGAGCAGCACCCTGACGGCCACCGGCAACCATTACGAGCTGAAGGCGAAAGGGCGCATCATGAAATTCGACGGCTGGACCCGCATCCAGCCGCCGGCCTCCCGCAAGGGCCAGGAAGACACCCTGCTGCCTGACGTGAAGGAAGGCGATATCCTCACCATCGATCAGGTGGATGCCGAACAGCACTTCACCAAGCCGCCGGCCCGTTACACGGAAGCCAGCCTGGTGAAGGAACTGGAAAAGCGTGGCATTGGCCGCCCGTCCACCTACGCGGCGATCATTTCCACCATTCAGGATCGTGGCTATGTGCGCCAGGACAACCGTCGCTTCTATGCCGAGAAAATGGGTGACATCGTCACCGATCGGCTGGTGGAGAATTTCCCCCATCTGATGGACTACGGCTTCACCGCCAGCATGGAAGAGACCCTCGATGAAATCGCCGAGGGGGAGCGCAACTGGAAAGACGTGCTGGACGAGTTCTACAAGGATTTCGTTGCCAAGCTGGAAGCCGCCCAGGGTGAAGGATCAGGCAAGCAGGCAATTGGTGGCATGCGAGCCAACCTGCCCACCGACACCGATATAGATTGCCCCACCTGTGGACGCCCCATGCAGATCCGCACCGGCTCCACCGGGGTGTTCCTGGGGTGTTCCGGTTACAGTCTGCCGCCCAAGGAGCGTTGTACCGCTACCCTGAATCTGCTGCCCGGTGAAGAAGCCGTGGATGTGAAAGCGGATGATGAAGAAGCGGAAATCAACGAACTGCGAAACAAGAAGCGTTGCCCGAAATGCGGCACCGCCATGGAAAACTACCTGATCGACGAAAAGCGCAAGCTGCATGTCTGTGGTAACAACCCGGACTGTGACGGCTATGTGGTGGAACAGGGCGAATTCCGTATCAAGGGTTACGACGGTCCGACCCTGGACTGCGAAAAATGTAACCACGAGATGCAGTTGCGCACCGGTCGCTTTGGCAAGTTCTTCAAGTGCACCAATGAGGCCTGTGGCAATACCCGCAAGCTGCTCAAGAGTGGCGAGCCGGCACCGCCGCGCGCCGACCCGATCCCCATGCCGCACCTCAAGTGCGAGAAGTACGACGACGATCACTACCTGCTCCGTGACGGCGCTTCCGGTCTGTTCATGGCGGCCAGCAAGTTCCCGAAGAACCGGGAAACCCGCCCGCCGCTGATCGCGGAAATCCAGAGCGTGGCCGAGCAGCTGGATCCCAAGCACAAGTACCTGGCGGAAGCGCCGGCGAAAGATCCGGACGGCAATCCGGGGGTGCTGCGTTACAGCCGCAAGGCCAAAGAGCAGTACGTGATGAGCGAGATCGACGGCAAGGCCACCGGCTGGATGGCGTTCTACCGCGACGGTAAATGGGTGGAAGAGCAGACCAAGAAGAAGGCCCCCGCCAAGAAAAAAGCCGCCGCGAAGAAGAAGGCCGCTGCCAAGAAGAAAGCGGCAGCGAAGAAGTAAAGACACAAGCTACAAGCTGCAAGCTACAACACGAGGCTCGCGTCTCTTGCTCTGAGGGCGCTGTGCTCCGTGCTGCGAAGACACAGGAGCGCGGGCACGGCCCGATCTCCGCGATGGCCTCCCCCGCGCCTTGCAGCTTGAGGCTTGTAGCTTGCAGCTTCTTTCCAGGATTTTGTTATGTCCCGAATGGTTCGTGAAAACACCGTTAGTGGTCTGCGTGAGCGGATCTATTTTGCCAATGCCATGCTTCGCCAGTTGACCCGGGAGCAGGCCGATGCCTCGCCGACGATTCGTCTGGCGTTGCGCGGGGCAGTGGTCTTTCATCTGTACTCCGCGCTGGTCGGTATGATCCGTCAGTCCGCCAAGACCTATCAGGTGGCAGGGGCTGACAATCTGTTCAGTCTGGCTGCGCTGGAGCAGGCTTTTGCTGATGCGGGGGTGCAGGCGCCAGAGGTGTCGGTGCTTGCCCAGGCCCGACAAGATCGTGCCGATCTGGTCGCCTGGCTGGACACGGAAATGCAGGCGGCGCTGGGTGCTGCAGGATTGGCCCGCCGGCCAACCCCGCCCAGTGAAGCCAATACCCTGAACCTGATGGCGGAAGATCGCTATGCGCCCCTGGCGGATGGGGATCTGGAGCGGCTGGAGCAGGCTACTGCGCGGGTGGGGGAACTCATCGAACACTGCGTCGGCTACCTGGAAGAGTGGTAAACGGCAACTCAGCCGGGCCAGACGACCGCTAGGGACGCTGGTTCTTGAAATTCCCCCTGGCAGACAGAATGCTTGGTCTGCCGGGCATCGCTGCTCCGGAAATTGCCATTGTCGGAGCCCCAATGACCCACCCCTATCGCTGGATGTCTGTACTGCTACTGGTCCTGTCGGGCTGGCTATTGTCCAGTTTGCAGCCGGCGAGGGCAGATCTGCCCCCTGAGTTAATCGGTGGTCAAACCGATTGCGTGGTGGTGCTCCATGGTCTGCGTCGCTCCGCCTGGGCCATGTCCCGTATCGAAGCCTCCCTCAGTGACGTGGGCTACCAGGTCTACAACCCGGATTATCCGTCTACCTCTGCCCCGGTAGAGGTGCTGGCCCAGCAGGAGATCGGTACCGCGCTGGACTGGTGCCGGTCCCGCGGGGCGCCACAGATTCATTTCGTGACCCATTCCATGGGTGGCATCCTGGTGCGCAGTTACCTGCAAGAGCAGGCCATTCCCGAGCTGGGCAGGGTGGTCATGCTGGCCCCTCCGAATCACGGCAGTGAAGTGGTGGACCGTGTCCAGGACTGGTGGCTGTTCCAGAAACTGACCGGTCCGGCGGGCCAGCAGCTGGGGACCGGGCCGCAGGGCATTGCTGCCCGGCTCGACCCGGTGGTGGCGGAAATCGGCGTGATCGCCGGGACGCGCACCGTGGACCCCTGGTTGTCGTGGATGATCCCCGGCGAGGATGATGGCAAGGTGTCCCTGCCCAGCACCCGTCTTGACGAGATGCGGGACTACCTGGAAGTGCCTGCCAGTCATGCCTTCATCATGCGCAAAAAGGCGGTGATCAACCAGGTGCTGCTCTTTCTGCGGCATGGCTATTTCGGCAGCAGTGAAGCAGGTTCGGTCTGACATTTAAGCTGGATCCGTGACATATGTTGACACGGGCAAGGCGTATTTTGGCCCCATTGGCATCGCTGTTTCCGGCGCGGAAGGTATCATGGTAAACACGGTGTTGCGTGCACCATCGTCGCTACAACAATGATTCCTGACCGTATTGAGGTACCCATGACATCTCGTTTGCTCACTGCCGGGCTGGCCCTGGCCATCGCCTTCCCGTTTGCCGCTATCGCCCAGACCCCCGAAGAGAAAGGGCTGGAAATTGCTCGTGAGGCGGATGCCCGCGGAGAAGGATTTGGTGACTTTCAGGCTGACATGAAGATGGTGCTGATCACCCAACGTGGCGACACCGCGGAGCGCGAACTGCGAGTGAAGACCCTGGAAGGGCAGGGTGACGACGAGGGTGACAAGAGCCTGACCATTTTCGATACCCCCCGTGATGTGCGTGGCACAGCCATGCTGACCTTCAGCTACAAGACCAAAGACGATGACCAGTGGTTGTACCTGCCGGCGCTTCGCCGGGTGAAGACCATTGCCTCGCGTAACAAGTCCGGCCCCTTCATGGGCAGCGAATTCAGCTTTGAAGACATGCGTGGTCAGGAAGTGGAAAAGTACACCTACAAGTACCTGCGTGAAGAAGCCTGCGGCAAGCTGACCTGCTACGTCATGGAGCGCTACCCCACCGACAAGCATTCCGGCTATACCAAGATGGTGGTCTGGCTGGACAAGGACGAATACCGCACCTGGAAAGTGGACTACTACGATCGTCGCGGCAGCCTGCTGAAGACCCTGGAATCCAGCGATTTCAGCCAGTACAAAGACAAGTTCTGGCAGCCGGCCAAGATGTCCATGGTCAATCACCAGACCGGCAAGGCCACTGACCTGTTCTGGAGCAACTACCAGTATGACACCGGGCTCAGCGAAGCGGATTTCAACAAGAACAGCCTCAAGCGCGCCCGATAAGCCATGAAAAAAGCACTTTTTACGGCATCGCTGCTGGCGATGCCGCTGGCCTCCATGGGCTGGGAGTTCCGTGGTGAAGTGGCGCTGGAAGCGCGCTACTTCACCCAGGAATCGCCGTATCCCGATGCTGATTATTCCGCTAACGGCTCCGCCTACCTGAAACCGGAAATCTTCCATGAGTGGAATGACCGGGATGACCTCTTTACCTTCATACCTTATGTGCGCGTGGACCAGCACGACAGCGAGCGGACCCATTGGGATATTCGCGAACTGTCGTGGATTCACGTGGGCAACGGTTGGGAATCCCGGGTGGGGATCCGCAAGGTGTTCTGGGGCGTCACTGAAGGGCGCCATCTGGTGGACATCATCAACCAGACCGACCAGGTGGATCAGGTGGACGGTGAGGAAAAGCTGGGCCAGCCCATGATCAACCTGTCGCTGGTGCGGGACTGGGGGATCGTGGACCTGTTTGTGCTTCCCGGGTTCCGGGAGCGCACCTACGCCGGGGAGGAAGGACGCCCCCGTACCCCCCTGCCGGTATCCGATGACGCAGTGTATGAATCTTCCCGAGAAGATGGCCGGGTGGACTTTGCCATTCGTTACCAGCAGTACTTCGACAATGGCATCGAACTGGCCCTGTCGCATTTCTCCGGCACCAGCCGGGACCCGCTGCTGATCCCTCGGAACCTGACCCAGGCAGAGTTGGTCGCATTGGCAACAACCGGGGCGTTACCCGCCGGTTCCGATCCGGAATTCACACCGTTATATAATGTGATTGACCAGACCGGTCTGGAGCTGCAATACCTGCAGAACGGCTGGTTGTGGAAGCTGGAAGGCATCAGCCGCTCCGGACAGGGGGAGCGCTTCAACGCTCTTGACGGGGGCTTTGAATACACCCAGGTGGGGCTGTTTGGCAGTGCCACGGATCTGGGCTGGATTCTTGAATACATCTGGGAAGACCGCGACGACAGCCTGGCCTCACCGCTGGCCAGTGATGTGCTGCTGGCAACCCGTTTCACCTTTAACGATGTGTCGTCCACCGAGATCCTGGCCGGCATCATCTATGACACCGAAGAAGAAGAGAAGGCGATCAGCTTCGAATCCAGCCGGCGTTTTGGCAACAACCTGAAAGCCACCCTGGAAGCGCGTTTCTATACCGATGCGGCGGATCCATTGAGCCCCTCGGCGCTGTACCGTGATGCCATCAGGAACGTGAACACCAACCCGGGCCTGGGCCCGATCAGCCGCTCGGACTTTGTGCAGGCAGAACTGGTGTATTACTTCTGAGTGATGAGTTGAACGTTCAAAGTGTAAAGTTGAAAAGGAAACCGATCCCCTCACCGCAGGGCATCTGTGGGAGCTTGCTTGCACGCGAAGGGTGGGCACCCGGGTGAGGGTATATTCGCTTGCAAGCAAGCTCCCACAAAGGAAAGGACTTCCTGTTTTGCCGGAGCGGCAGTTCCGGTGCGAAAACACGTGCGGAACGCGGTCGCACCCGGAGGGCATAGCAAACGACCGCTCCCTGCAGGTTACCAATGAAACACTGCTGCCCCCCGCTATAGCTGTGGGAGCTTGCTTGCAAGCGAATCTGTTCTGATTCCAGATGCTCCAGAGTCGTATCCCTTTCTGCTCTGTGGGAGCGTGCTTGCACGCGAAGGGGGGGCAAACCTGGGTGAGGGTATATTCGCTTGCAAGCAAGCTCCCACAAAGGAAAAGGACTTCCCGTTTATTGTCGCAGCGGCAGTTCTGGCGCGAAAACAGGTGCGGATCGCGGTCGCATCCGGAGGGCATAGCAAACGGTCGCCCCCTCACCTGTCAGTCGGGCTTTCCTTCACCAAATTGATCCCCCGGGCTAACCATGAAACCTTGACCGATCCCCGCTCCAAACGTATGTTTGAAACGTATGTTTTGAACGCTGGGGGCGGGGGCAATGGCACAGCCAGGAACAGTAGACCGGATTCTGGATACCGCAGAGGTGCTGTTTGCCCAAAAGGGGTTTGCGGAGACCAGCCTGCGGGCGATCACCAGCAAGGCCGGGGTCAACCTGGCGGCGGTGAACTATCATTTCGGTTCCAAGGAAGCCCTGATACAGGCAGTATTCGAACGCTTCCTGTCTCCCTTCTCACAGGCGCTGGATGCCAAGCTCGCGGAAATGGAAGAGAGCGGGGTGCCCGATACGGCAGAAAACCTGCTCTCCCTGATTTCCCGCCTTGCGCTCGGTACTCACCCTGAAGATCCGCAACGGGCCGCCGTGTTCTTCCGACTCTCCGGCCAGGCCTACAGCCAGCCGGTAGGGCACCTTCGGGATTATCTGCAGAAACAGTACGGTGCGGTATTCCGGCGTTTGCAGGAGCACATGCAGCGCGCCCTGCCCAATATGCCTCCCCGGGAATTGTTCTGGCGGGTGCAATTTGGCCTCGGGGCCGCCATCTTTACCCTGTCCGGCATGGAATCCCTGAAAGAAATCAGCCGAAACGATTTCAACATGGACGTGACCGAAGCGGACATCACCCGACGCCTGCTGCCCTTCCTGCTTGGCGGTATCACCGCACCGATGCCGTGATACGCCGGACGCCTGACGCTAAAAAACTCTGAACGCGATGCCCTGCAGGCGAACTGGTGCACAGATTTTGTGTTCTCTTTGTCTGGCGTCATGTATCCGGCGCCAGGCGTTCTTTGCTCCATTGCAATAATCCTCCCGTCGGGCATAGTCGAAGGACGGACAACAATCATGAGGATGGATGATATGTCGCTCGATTATGCCTTGCTGGACGTGTTTGCCGGGGCCCCGTTTCAGGGCACCCAAATTCCTGTGGTTACCCTGGGCAATGAACCCATTGATTCGCGTAGCAAGGCGGCCATCGCCAGCGAGTTCCAGCAGACCGAAACCGTTTTCATCGACCCGTCAGACAGCGGCTGTCCTGCGTCCGTCTATAACGGCCGGGGCCAGCAACTGTTTGGCGCCCACACCATCCTTGCGGCGTCCTATGTGGCCTACGAAATGGGGCTGACCCAGGATGAGGGGGCCTTCGCTTCCTTCCTGCTCAAGCAGAATGACCAGCTGATACAAAGCTTTGTGGACAAGGGGGAAGGCGGCCCGGGAGCCATTCAGTTTGCCCGCGAACTGGCGCCTACCATCGATCACTACACCCCGGAGATCAGCAAGCTGGCGGCAGCGCTGAATACGGATGAAAAACATATCTCTTTCAGCAAGTACAAACCCATGGTGGTCAGCGTGGACAAGCCCACCCTGATCGTGCCATTCACCAAGCCGGAGCATGTTCTGTCGGCCAGCCTGAACACGGGCTATTGGGAGGCCCTGAGTGGGCACGTCTATACCACCGAATTGTTCCTGTTTGCGCCGGGTACCATTACCGGGGAATCCGAATTCCACGGTCGCATCCTTAATCCTGACCTGCCCAGGGATGTGTATCCCCCCATTGGCAATGTCATGCCCGAGTTCATTGCCTACCTGGCAGAACAGAAAGACACCGCCGATGGCACCCATACCTTCTCCGTGGACCGGGGTAGCCCGGACACTCGCAAGAGCCTGTTGCGTGCAGAATTCGACAAGCATGCCGGCAAGGCGCTGCGTTGCCGCATCGGCGGCAAGGTGGTGAAGATGGGCGTGGGTTCGCTGTTGTATTCCTGACCGCAAACGGAGCAAGCCGGTGCTAAATGACCTGACCCTGTATGAGAAGCTCACCGCCTTTGTGTTCTTCCTGCTGCTGATCGCCAGCGTGGCCTTCGTCGTTTATCTGAAAAACCAGCGCGGGAAAGAATAGCTGTGAGCTGTGAGCTGTGAGCTATGAGCTGACAGGTGCGACATGGGCTATCAGGTTCATCGGCGCCATGGTTAAGCACCCGTAGGAGCCTGCCTGCAGGCGATCCGAGCCCAGGCGAGGGAAAATCGTTACGAGTCCCGAGAAGCGAGTTTCGAAAACCAAAAACCTGAAAGCTCATCCTGTTTGGCCTTTCGCAACTCGAAACTCGTTACTCGCTGCTCTGCCGTCCAGCCTCGCTGTCGCACGGATCGCTTGCAGGCATACCCTGAAGGCCACAGAGAGCTCCTGCGGCGATCCAGAAAAAACGTAGGGCGGAAATCGGCGTATGCCGATCTCCGCCATGCCCCTCCCCAAGCCTATTCCACCGTCGGAGATGGGCTGACGCCCATTTCCGACCTACGCTAAATCGCTTACAGGAAAGCTTCCACAAAAGTATATCGTCCACGAAAATGCGCGGGCACGGCGGTTCAAACGACTCCCCACCCATCCCGCGCCTTGTAGCTTGAGGCTTGAAGCTTGTAGCTATACCCCCTCCAGCAACGTACAAGTCTTCTCCCACCCGAGACAGCCATCGGTAATGGACACCCCGTAAGCCAGCTCACCATCCTGCCCCTGGCGACCGTCCTCCAGATGACTCTCCAGCATGATCCCGGCGATGTGCGCCTGACCTTCAGCTCGCTGGGCCAGCAGGTCACGCATCACCGCCGGCTGTTGTAACGGATTCTTGCCGCTGTTGGCGTGGCTGCAATCCACGATCAAACGCGGGTTCTGGCCACGTTGCTGCAGTTCTGCCACGGCAATGGCAACACTGCTGGCATCGTAGTTGGGTCCATCATGCCCGCCACGCAGGACCAGATGGGTATCCGGGTTACCGGCGGTCTGCAGGAGTGCGGCGCGACCGTCATCATCCACACCCAGGTGGCTGTGCGGGTGAGAGGCCGATCCCATGGCATCGCAGGCCACCCCGATGCTGCCATCCGTGCCGTTCTTGAAGCCCACCGGCAGGGGCAGGCCACTCACCATTTCCCGGTGAATCTGGGACTCGGTGGTGCGTGCGCCAATGGCGGCCCAGCTGAGTAGATCACCCAGGTAGTCCGCGGCCATGGGATGCAACAGCTCGGTGGCCAGAGGCAGACCGAGTTTCGCCAGATCCAGCAGCAGATGACGGGACACGTTCAGGCCGGTGGCCATGTCGTGGCTGCCGTCCAGGTGGGGATCGTAGAGCATGCCTTTCCAACCTACCGTGGTGCGCGGCTTCTCCACGTACGCCCGCATCACGATGAAGGCCCGGTCTGACAACGTATCGGCAAGCGCGGCGAGTTTGTGGCCGTACTCCAGCGCCGACTTGGGGTCATGGAGTGAACAGGGCCCGGTGATGATCAGCAGACGCGGGTCTTCACCATTGAGGATGTCGCGAATGGTCTGGCGGTGACTGGCAATTTGTGAAGCCAGTGCCGCATCCACTGGCAGACGCTCGCGCAGCACGGCAGGGGAAGGCAGTGCCAGACTGCGGCGGCTGGGATCCACCGAAGGTGGGGTGTCGGCGGTAGCATTATGAAGCTGTTGCATGGTCTGTCCTTTGATCTCTGTGTTCGTTGTCATCGTCGTAATCGGTTCTGGGGCTGCGGCCAGTGACGAAATCGCAGTGGCAGTGTGGTCGGTTGATATCGATACATGCTGTGTCTCCGTCGTTGCGTTGCCGTGTTTTCAGTAGTTTGCGGACAATAAAAAACCCCGGGCGGGATACCGACCGGGGTTTTCGAAGGTTTCGGCAGGCGTCCCGTAGCGGGCGCGCCTGGGAAAGGTCAGGCGCGCGAGCGGCTAAACCAATACCCAAAATAGAAAGCGACGGACACAGCAATACGCTCCGCCGGAAGGGCGGTCACGAGCTGTTGGGATGAGGCTATCGCTTTCATTGCATGAATTCCTTTAAACAATGGACAAAGCCTAACCAGCCCCCGCTACCACTGCAAGCGAAAATCTCCCTTGCCAGGATAGGGGGCGGCTATGGGAGGGGAGCTGCAAGCCATAAGCCTCAAGCTACAAGGCGCGGGATGGGTGGCCAGAACCGGAGATGCCGTGCCCGCGTAACCACTCACTATGTGGGAGCGTGCCTGCACGCGAAATCCTTGTATCCAGCCCATTCGCTTGCAAGCAAGCTCCCACAAGCGCCCCATGGTCACAGAGGTGGCGGAGATGCCCTAAGGCATTTCCGCCCTACGATAACCAACCCGCTACCGCCGACCAGGTTTCCCCTTTCCACTTTCAACTCAATCCCGCGGGCACGGCGCATCCGGACCTGATACCCCTTTTCGCGCCTTGTAGCTTGAGGCTTGCAGCTTGTAGCTATCTTCATGCATGAGACTTATTGGTCAGGATTCAAAATATCAATTTCACTAACAGTGCGGGCTGATCTAGTCTGGGCCATCAATGACACCCGCTGAGGAGAAGCGCATGGCCCAGTTCTACCTTGTCCGCCACGGACAAGCGTCTTTCGGCAGTGACAATTACGACCAGCTGTCCCCGTTGGGGCACCAGCAGGCCCGCTGGCTGGGCGAGTACTTTGCCGAACGGGACATGCAATTTGATGGCCTGATCACCGGGGATCTGGTGCGCCATCAGGAAACCGGCGCCGGGATCTGCGACGGCCTGGGCGTGCAGCTGCCCGGCGAGATTCACACCGGCCTCAACGAATTCGACTTCCATTCCCTCGTGCATGCCTGGCAGGCCCAGCACCCCGAAGACAAGGCAAAGGAAGACAGCGCCCACGCATCGGCCTTTTACCGGGCCCTGAAATCGGCCATGAAAGCCTGGCGCCATGGTGAGCTGGAAGGGGAGTTGCCGGAAACCTGGGAAAACTTCTCCGACCGTGTGGCCGCCGCCCGTGACCATATCCAGCAGACCTACAGTGACAAGGAAAAAGTGGTGATCGTCAGCTCCGGCGGCGCCATGGGCATGTTCATGAAGCATGCACTCAATACTGCTGACGATACCGTGGTCGAACTCAACCTGCAGATCCGCAATACCAGCGTGGTACACGGGTTCTTCAACCGCAAGGTGGTGCGCGTGGCCAGCTTCAACAATGTACCGCATCTGGACCGGGCGGACCGGTTCGACGCGATTACCTATTTCTGAATTGATGCCGGACGCCTGACGCCCGACGCCGGACGTAGAAACCGCAAGATCAATACGCAGCAAGCAAAGCGGCAACTAGACCGCCACGGCTGACATCGCAACAGACAACGAGAGACCAGGGAGAGCGACATGGACTTTCAATACACCGACAAGATGAAGGATCTGGTGCAACAGGTCCGTAGTTTCATCAACACCGAAATCCGCCCGGCGGAAGCCCGTTTCCGTGAAGAGCTGGCCGCCAACCCGTGGGAAACCCCACTGGTAATGGACGAGCTCAAGGCCAAGGCGAAAGATAAGGGTCTCTGGAACCTGTTCCTGCCGAAAGAGTATGGCGATTACAGTGCAGGTCTGAGCAATCTGGAATATGCGCCGTTGGCTGAGGAAATGGGTCGCAGCCTGATTGCCTCCGAGGTGTTTAACTGCGCCGCGCCGGATACTGGCAACATGGAAGTGCTGGCCAGGTATGGTAACGAGCAGCAAAAGACGCAGTGGCTGGAGCCGCTGCTGGACGGCTCCATCCGCAGTGCCTTTGCCATGACCGAGCCGGAGGTGGCGTCCTCCGATGCCACCAATATCGAGACCCGCATCGAGCGTGATGGTGACGACTACGTCATCAACGGCCGCAAGTTCTACATCAGCGGCGCCATGCGCAAGAGCTGCGAGATCCTTATCGTCATGGGCAAGACCGACGCGGACAACCCCAACCGCTATGTGCAGCAGTCCCAGGTGCTGGTGCCCACCAACACCCCGGGGGTCAAGATCCTGCGGCCCATGAAGGTGTTTGGCTATGACGATGCCCCGGAAGGCCACGCGGAAGTGATCTTCGAGAATGTCAGGGTGCCGAAGGAAAACATCATCCTCGGCGAAGGCCGCGGCTTCGAGATTGCCCAGGGGCGCCTGGGCCCGGGCCGGATTCATCACTGCATGCGCCTGATCGGTGCCGCCCAGGAGGCGTTCGAGCTCATGGCGAAGCGGGTCAACGAGCGGGAAGTGTTCGGTCAGCCCATGAGTAAACAGGGTTCCGTGCGCGAAGATCTGGCCAGATCCTGGTGCGAAATCGAGCAGGCACGCCTGCTTACGCTGAAGGCGGCGGACCTGATGGATCGCGAAGGTAACAAAGTCGCCAAGGATTTGATCGCAATGATCAAGGTGGTTGCGCCCAATATGGCGTTAAATGTCATCGACCGGGCGATTCAGGTCCATGGTGCGGTGGGTGTCAGTCAGGACACCCCGTTGGCCCACTTCTTCAGCTATGCCCGCAGCCTGCGGCTGGCAGATGGGCCGGATCAGGTGCACATGATGCAGCTGGGCCGCACCCTGGCCAAACAATTCGCCTGAACCGATCGTGTCCGGCGTCGCTGCTCTCTTAAAAAGGGAGGGCGGCGCCGTGACGAGCCATTTGCGCAGCAGACAGAACAACAGGAGAGCTCCATGTCCCAGGTGGATACACTGGATACCGTAAAACTGGCCGAGTACCTCGAACAGCAGATCCCTGGCTTCAAGGGCCCCATCGAAGCTGACAAGTTTGAGGGTGGCCAGTCCAACCCCACCTTCAAGATCACGACGCCCTCCGGAGCCTACGTGCTGCGTCGTCAACCGCCGGGTGAGCTGCTCCAGTCGGCCCACGCCGTAGATCGCGAATACCGCGTCATGGCCGCCCTCAAGAACACCGACGTGCCGGTGCCCAACGTGCTGCACCTGTGCGAAGACCGTGACGTGATTGGCTCCATGTTCTACGTGATGGAATTCTGTGAAGGCCGCATCTTCTGGGGCGCTGCACTCCCCGAGATGGGCGAAGGTGAAGAGGGCAATGCCCTGCGAGCGGCCATGTACGACGAAATGAACCGGGTGCTGGCGGCCATGCACAGCCTGGATCTGGAAGCGGTGGGCCTGAGCGATTACGGCAAGCCGGGCAACTACTTCGAGCGCCAGCTGGGTCGCTGGACCAAGCAGTATGCGGCTTCCAAGCTGAAAGACATTCCGGCCATGGACGAGCTGATGGCGTGGCTGGAAAAGCACAAGCCGGAAGACGATGGGCAGGTGGCCCTGGCCCACGGTGATTTCCGTCTCGACAACATGATGTGGCACCCCACCGAGCCCAAGGTGATCGCGGTATTGGACTGGGAACTGTCCACCCTCGGTCACCCGCTGGCGGATCTGGCCTATCAGTGTATGGGCATGCGCATGCCCCAGGGCGATGCCAAGATGGCCGGCCTGCGCGGTGTGGACCGCAAGGCACTGGGCATCCCCACCGAGCAGGAATACGTGGAGATGTACTGCAAGCGCCGTGGCATCGACAAGATTGAGCACTGGGAATTCTACCTGTGCTTCAGCTTCTTCCGTCTGGCCGCCATCTGTCAGGGCGTCGCCAAGCGCGCCGAAGACGGCAACGCCTCCAGCAAGGAAGCCGCCACCGTCGGTGCCCTGGTAGAACCCCTGGCCAATATGGCCGTGGAGATTATTCATAACGGGGCGTAAGCCCCCGCAACACGCACCATGCATCAGGCAACACGCCAGAATCCAAAACACAAAAAAGACGCGCGGGCAGGGCGTTGCCGATTGGCAACCCCGTCTGACGCGTTGTTGCCTGTTGCGTGAAGCGTGCCGCGTTTTTGATAGGGAGAGTAAGTGATGAGTACCAAGCTGTTTGATCTGACGGGCAAGATTGCCCTGGTCACCGGTGCCAGCCGTGGTATCGGTGAAGAAATCGCGCGTTTGCTGGCCGAGCAGGGCGCCCATGTGATCGTGTCCAGCCGCAAGCAGGATGATTGCCAGGCGGTGGCCGATGCCATCAAGGCGGACGGCGGCAGTGCCGAAGGGTTTGCCTGCCACATCGGCGAGATGGCGCAAGTGGATGCGATCTTCGCTCACATCCGCGAGAGCCACGGCAAGCTGGATATCCTGGTCAACAACGCCGCGGCCAACCCGTACTTCGGGCATATCCTCGACACCCCGGTGGATGCCTTCGACAAGACCGTGGACGTGAACCTGCGCGGTTACTTCTACATGTCAGTGAATGGCGCCAAACTGATGCGCGAACATGGCGGCGGCGCCATCGTGAATACCGCCTCCATCAACGGCCTGCACCCGGGTGACATGCAGGGCATCTATTCCATCTCCAAGGCGGCGGTCATCAGCATGACCAAATCCTTTGCCCAGGAATGCGCCCAGTTCAACATCCGCGTGAACGCCTTGCTGCCCGGTCTCACCAAGACCAAGTTCGCCGGCGCCCTGTTCAGCAACGATGACATCTACAAGCATGCCATCGCCCAGATCCCCATGCGTCGCCACGCCGAGCCCAAAGAAATGGCCGGCACCGTGCTGTACCTGGTCTCTGATGCGTCCAGCTACGTCACCGGCGAATGCGTGGTGGTCGACGGCGGTTTCACGATCTAGATTTAGCTACGAGCTACGAGCTACGAGCTACGAGCTACGAGCGCAGAAGCAACGAAGCCGCTGTAGGAACGTAGCGCAGCGGAGTAACGCACGCAGTGCGGCCCGCAGGGTGAGCGGAGCGAATAACCTGCCTGCAGGCGATCCGAGCCTAAGCGAGGTAAGGATTCCAGGAACGCAGGATGGGCTTCCGGCACCTGTACCACCCCCATCCGCACCTCAAGTGGTGCTCCTACAGCGGCTTCGTAGTTAATCTTTCTTGTATAGCAGGATTTTACTCGCAGCTAGAAGCTCATAGCTCGCAGCTGTTCGACGAAGGAGAACACCCCATGGATCCCATTCTCGATTTCACCGGCAAGAGCGTCATCATCACCGGCGCCGCCAGTGGCTTCGGCAAACTGCTGGCCGAAGAGTTGGGCAAGCGTGGCGCCAGCCTGGTGCTGGGTGATATCAATACCGATGCCCTCGATGCCGTCGCCGATACACTGGCCGGGCAGGGCGTGAAAGTGGCCGCAGTGAAATGTGACGTGGCCAGCGAAGCCGACTGCAAGGCCATGGTGGACACCGCCCTGGCCCAGTTCGGCCATCTTGATATGGCGGTGAACAACGCCGGTATCGCCCACGCCTTTGTGCCGTTCGATCAGCTCACCGATGAGATCCTCGATCAGCAGATCAACATCAACGTGAAAGGCGTGATGTACGGGATGAAGCACCAGATCGCGGCCATGAAGGAAAACGGCGGCGCCATCGTCAACGTCAGCTCCATGGCAGGGCTGGGGGGCGCTCCCAAGATTGGCGCCTACTCGGCGGCCAAACACGCGGTGATCGGCATGACCAAAACCGCGGCAGTGGAATACGCGCGTCGTAATATTCGCGTCAATGCGGTATGCCCGTTCTACTCCCACACCCCCATGGTGGACGAGGGGGAACTATCCGAGAACAAGGAAACCGTCCACGCCATGCTGGCCTCCGGCAGCCCCATGAAGCGCCTCGGTCAGCCGGAAGAAATCGTCACCGTCATGCTCATGCTGCTGTCCCCGGCCAACAGCTACATGACAGGCCAGAGCCTGGCCGTGGACGGCGGGGTGTCGGCGTTTTAGACGTGACGCCTGAGGTTGGATGCCGGAAGCCTGATGCAAGAACCGTAAACCCTTCGCCCCTCAAGAGGAGTTCTTACAGCGGCAATAGAGGCTATGTGCGAGCTTGCCTGCAAGGGATGCGGTCATCGCCATCAGCTGCCTCATGCATGACTGGGACTGTAGGAGCGGTGGTTCCACCGCGAATTTGAGGGCATCGCGGTCGAACGACCGCTCCTGCGGAGAGGGTAATTGTTGTGGGGGGAGAAGCTCTGCAGCAATAGCCATACTCAGACGGTTGGCACCCACAGCCTCACCCAGTGGCCCTCCCCGTAGGAGCGTGCCTGCACGCGATCTTTTCTCCAGCAGGCTGGCTCCTTGTCCTGGGCTCCCACAAGCGCTTCGGCAAAACGTAGGTCGGAAATGGGCGTAGCCCATCTCCGACCGGGCGTGGGCGTTCATGGCGGAGATCGGCATTCGCCGATTTCCGCCCTACGGTTTTATCGCGATAGGGCGCGGGGTTTTGTGGGAGCTTGCCTGCAAGCGATCCGAGCGACAGCGAGGCAGGGGAGGGAGAAGCGAGAGACGCGTTTCGAGTGGCGAAAGGCAAAACAGAATGGGGTCTTCGGGGGTTGGTCTTCGAGACTGGCTTCTTGAGACTCGTAACGGTTCTTTCCTCACCTGGGCTCGGATCGCCAGCAGGCTGGCTCCCACAGCTGCAATAAACCTCCAAGTCCCTGTGGGAAATTCAGCTTGCTGAATGAAGCCTTTCACTTCTACGCCGGTAGCTCGCGGCATGGCATCACCACCCAACCGAAACCCCGGCGTAAACCCCGCTACCCGGCCCCGGTTCAAAATACCCCCGTGCCGCCACCGGTCGGTCACTGTTGGCATTGATGCGCAGGTTGCTGATGTAGTCCCGGTCGAACAGGTTGGTAACGCCACCAAACAGAGTGAGCGATTGCTGCGCTCCCTGCCATTCCTTGCCCAGCCGCAGATTCACGATCATCTCGCTGCCCACTCGGGTGGTATTGGTGTTCTCCGCATAGCGGGGGGAACTGAACAGGCCTTCCACCGCCGCAAAGAGCCCGTTGTCAGCCTGCCACTCCACCTGTCCATACAGGTGATGCTCCGGCAGACCGGGCAGGCGGTTGCCGCTCACATCCGTATTCTGTTGGGTGTCGACAAATTCCCGGAACCGGAAGTCGGACCAGGTCCAGGACAGCGCCAGGGTCAGGCGGTCAGTGGTCGCATGCTCCAGTCCCAGTTCGAACCCGTCCCGGCGGGTTTCGCCGGCGTTCTGGTAAAAGGTGCGCCCGCCCAGTTCATAGGGGGTGATTTCGTCCTCCACGTCGACCCGGAACAGGGCGGCCTCATAGAACAAACGCTCTGTCAGTGCACCCCGTGCACCCACTTCCAGGTTCAGTGCGGTTTGCGGTTCCAGTGCCGGATTGAAGCCGCCGGCGCCGGAAGGATTGGCCAGTTCGGTGAAGGTGGGGCTCTCAAACGCGGAGCTGACCGTGCTGTAAAGCGTGTGGGTGCGCGTCGCCTGCCAGGCCAGCCCGGCACTGTAACTCCTCTCCTCAAAGTCCCTGCGGCCACTGTCGTCGCCATCGTCGAGCAGGTGATCCTCAATGCGCATGCGCAACCGGTCCGCCCGGCCGCCCACCGTGAGCATGAGCCTTTCTGTCATCTGGCTGTCCAGTTGCAGAAACAGGCCGGTGGCGGTGGCGTGCTGGTCCTCATTGGCAGTCTGCGCGGTGATGTCGCCGAGGGGATTCACCGCGCGCCGTCCACGGGCATCTTCCTGCCGATCCGCATCCAGGCCCACCAGTAACCGGTTGGGGCGCTGAAACAGGCTCAGGGGCAGGGTGTAATCCAGACGGGCACCGTAAAATAGCCGGTCGTAATTGATCAGGCTGCTGCCAGGGAAAGGCAGTTGCTGGCGGAAGTCCCGCTGGCTGATAAAGGCACGGGCATTGAGCATGCCTCTACCCAGTGACTCATCCCGGTAGTGAAACCCGAGGCGTTGCTGATCCACGTCCTGTCCGGCATCCAGCTGCGAGGCAAAGCGAGTGGCCTGGCGGGGATTGTCGCGAACCTGCTGTCGGGTAAGGCCCCCCGGGTCATTGGCCATGGGCGTATCCATGGCGCTCATATACAGGGTGACGGCGCGGTCGTCAGGCAGTTGCCAGCCGGCCTGACCGGTGAGCAGGTATTTACGCACCTCGCTTTGCGCCCGGTCGCCGTCATCGGCCAGCGCGGTGAGGCTGAACGCATGATGCTGTTGATCCCGCTGGTCGCTGGCTTGCACATTGGCCTGACGGTAGCCGTCACTCCCGGCCAGTAATGTGGCGCTGGCCGATTCCGCCAGCGGAGCGGCAAAGGTGGTGATGTCGATTACGCCGCCGGTGGCATTACCGTAGAACAGGGAGCTGGGACCTCGCAGCACGGTGAGACGATCCACGGTAAACAGGTCAATGCTGTCCAGTTGGGATTGTCCATCGGGCAGGGTTTCCGGAAAGCCGTCCACATTCAGGCGCAGCCCGCGTACCCCGAACGGCGCCCGTGCGCCAAAGCCACGGGAAGAAAGCCGCAGACCCTGAGCAAAGTTGTAACGGTTTTGCAGATAAAGACCGGGCACCCGGTTGAGGCTTTCATCCAGCTGCAGCCGTGGCTGGCCCTGCTGGGCGTCGTGTCCATCCACCACGGTGAGAGCCGCGGGAGTATCCGCAAGCGGGCGCTCCATGCGGGTGCTGGTCACCATGACCGGGTCCAGCGTGATGGAATCAGAGAACCCGGCTAACGGTAAGAACAGGGGAAGAGCAGAAAAACGCAGAAGCTTCATGTATCACATCCTTGGCTACCGATGTTGTACATGAGCTGGCACAGGAAGCAAACGGGGAAGGACGCGCCGAGCTGTAGGAGCGGTGGTTCCACCGCGAATGTCGGGGGCATCGCGGTCGAACGACCGCTCCTGCGGTAACCTGTGCCACCGGCGCTCCCCAAAATACAAAAAGCCGCCCAAAGGCGGCTTTCCGTTTTTGCTTTTCCTCGCAGCTGAAAGCTGACAGCTCGAAGCTGTTTTAATGCAGCTTCTTTTTCTTCTTCTGGCTGGCTTGCTCGTGCTGCTCGGTGAGCATGCCGTCGGCACCGAACAGACGCTCGCGCCATTCGTCCAGCAGCGCATCGGTGTCGTGCTGGGACGGGTGGAAGCCCGGCTTGAAGAAATCCAGATACTGCGGCCACAGCTGGGTGAACAGACCCTTGCCACCGAACAGGAATTTCACCCCTTTCCAGTTGTTGCGAAGGTCCAGCAACTTGCCATCAGAGGCCAGCATCTGCGCCTGGAAGGCACCGATCACAGCAAAGAAGATCACGGTGACCGGAATCATGGTACCGGCCCGCAGCAGATAGTTGCCGCTCACCTTCTCGTACACATCGTAGGCCACGGTCTTGTGCTCGTTTTCTTCCAGCGCGTGCCACAGCCACAGTTTCAGGGTTTCTGGATCGGCCAGTTCGCGGTGGGACTCATCGCGGAGCAGCTGCTCGGCAATGATCGCGGTGTAATGCTCCAGGCTCACTGTGGCAGAAAGCTGAAAGATCTTCGGGGTGTACTTTTTTACCGCACCCAGCAGTTTGCCCAGGGTCTTGTCCAGTTTTTCGGTGGGGTAACCGAATTTCTGACCCAGTTCATTCCAGGCTTCATGCTCCTTGCTGTGCATGGCTTCCTGGCCAATAAAGCCCGCCACCTGGGCTTTCAGGGTCGGGTCGGTGATTTCCTTGCGATAGTGACGTACCGCCTGCACAAAGAAATCCTCCCCTTCCGGGAACAGGGTAGAGAGCGTGATCCAGAACGCACTCAGAAATGGGTCATCCGCGTAGAAATAGCGCTTGGCAGTGGTTTCATCAAACTCGAAATCCAGACGGCGCGGCGGGATGTTGACCGTGGCACCCTGCGGTACCTTCTCGGCCTTTTTCTCGTTCTGCTTGATCCGGGTGGTGGCTGTTGTTGTCATAAATCCTCCTGGTCCGCGGTCGATATGACCACTCAATGTCTTAATGTGACATTATTCAATGTAAAGATAGTGTCAATTCAGGAGGGAGGGGTAATTGGCGCATTGGCACCCCGGGCGGGGCGCCAATGCCAGTAAACAAAAGGTGGGGTTTTGTGCTGGTTATCAGGCGGGCTGGAACAGGGCCTTGATCTCCAGGAACTCGTCAAAGCCGTACTTGCCCCACTCCCGGCCCACGCCGGATTGCTTGTAACCCCCGAAAGCGGTGGTGAAATCCGGTGCCGCGCCGTTCAGGTGGACGTTGCCGGTGCGCAGCCGGTTGGCCACGGACCGGGCCAGCTCGGGCTCACCAAACACATAGCCGGACAGACCATAGATGGTGTCGTTGGCAATCGCCACGGCGTCGTCCAGGTCCTGATAGGGGATCATGGTCAGCACCGGGCCGAAGATCTCTTCCCGGGCGATGGTCATGTCGTTGTTGGCGTCACTGAACACGGTGGGCTGCACATAGTAGCCCTTGTCCAGGCCTGCTGGCTTTTCGGTACCGCCACACACCAGCTTGGCGCCTTCCTTCACACCTTGCTCGATCAACGACAGCACCCGCTGGTATTGGCGACCATTGGCGATCGGCCCCATGATGGTGGCTTCATCAGTGGTATCACCGACCACAATGTCCGCACAGGCCCTGGCCGCAATGGCTTCCGCTTCCGCCAGCTTGTCTGCCGGCACCAGCATACGGGAGGGGGCATTACAGCTTTGCCCGGTATTGTTCATCATGGCCCGTACCCCGTGGGTCACCGCCGCGTCCAGATCACAGTCCGGCAACAGGATATTGGCTGACTTGCCACCCAGTTCCAGCGACACGCGCTTGATGGTGGTAGCCGCTTCCTGGCTGACGGAAATGCCGGCACGGGTGGAACCGGTGAGGGACACCACATCGATACGGGGATCCGAGGACAGCTGCGGGCCTACCTTGGCGCCATCGCCGTAGACAATGTTCACCACGCCCGCCGGCAGCCCGGCTTCGTCGATGATCTGTGCCAGCACATTAGCGGACAGGGCGGCAAACTCGCTGGGCTTGAGCACCACGGTGCAGCCCACCGCCAGCGCCGGCGCCAGCTTGCACATCACCTGGTTCATGGGCCAGTTCCACGGGGTGATCAGGGCGCAGACGCCTGCCGGCTCGTGACGGATGATGGAGGAGCCGTGCTCTTCCTCGAAAGTGAATTCACGGGCCACTTCCAGGTTGTTGGCAATATGCATCAGGCCCACAGGGGCCTGCAGGTTGGTGGCAAGACCAATCGGCGCCCCCATTTCCTGGCTGATGGCCTGGGCCATCGCCGGCAGCTTGTCCTGATACAGGGCAAGAATTTTTTCCAGATAGCCGAGCCGGGTCTCCAGCGGGGTTTCGCTCCAGCTGGGGAACGCCGCGTGGGCCGCAGCGATGGCGGCATCGATGTCCGCTGCGTCAGCCATGGCCAGCGAGCCCACCGACTCTTCCGTGGCAGGATTGATGATGGTGTGTTGGGTACTGCCGGCAGAAGGCGCGGTCCACTGGCCGTTAATGTAGAAGTGTTGCAGCGTGTCCATGCAGAGATCCCTTTTTATCATGCAGAAATGAAATGCGGATTCATTCTGCGCCACAGGGCCCGCGTCGGCTATGCCCTGATGTAGGGGATTTGTGACCATTTTGCTATATTGTGACTGGCTACTTTTGGCGCGCAGCCCGGCTCTCAAAGGTCAACGGCAGTGCCGGCTGGCATGACCATATCCACGGCAAGCGAAATCCTCCTCACCAATCGGCGAAGAGCCCGACTCTATGACCTTTCGATGGCGGCCTGGCCTTTTGGCATTCCTGATCCTGCTGTTGGTGCTGTTGGCAGCACTGCAAGTCTGGCCGTTACCGGAGCGCCTGCACAATACCCCCTATGCCACCCTCATGCTCGATCGCCATGGCCGCATGCTGGATGCCCGCATTGCCAAAGATCAGCAATGGCGTTTCGTGCCAGTGGAACAGGTGCCAGACAAGTACCGCAAGGCGCTGCTGGATTTTGAAGACAAGCGGTTTGCCTGGCATCCGGGCATCGACCCATTGGCCATTGGCCGGGCTGCCTGGCTGAATTTCAAGGCGGGCAGGGTGGTGAGCGGTGGCTCCACCGTCACCATGCAACTGGCCCGCCTGCTACGCGATGATCCGCCACGGACCCTGCAAGAGAAAGCCCGCGAAGCGGCACTGGCGCTGCAGCTGGAGTGGCATCTCAGCAAACAGGAGATTCTCACCGAATATGCCAGCCGGGCGCCGTTCGGTGGCAACACCGTGGGCCTGCGTGCAGCTTCATGGCGCTACTTCCAGCGTGAACCGGACGCACTGAGTTGGGCGGAAGCCGCGTTGCTGGCGGTTCTGCCCAACGCGCCGTCCTGGATCCATCCGGGCAGAAACCAGCAACGGTTAAAGGCCAAACGTGATCGCCTGTTGGCCAGCCTGCATGAGAAAGGCGAACTGAATGACAGGGATCTGCAACTGGCCCTGCTGGAACCCCTGCCGCCACCACCGCAAGCGTTGCCCGCGCTGGCACCACACCTGATGAATACCCTGGAAAAGCAGGGGCAGGGCAAGTTGCTAGTCACCACCCTGGAGGCACCGCTTCAGCAACGGGTACGGGATCTCACTCGCCAACATGGTGAGCGGCTGGAACGGGAAGGGGTACACAATCTGGCTGTGGTGGTCATTGATCACCACCAGCAGCAGACCCGCGCTTATGTGGGCAATGTCACCCACGGCAACCGGAGCGAGTACGGTGCCGACGTGGACATTGCGGCTTCACCGCGCTCCACCGGCAGCATTCTCAAACCACTGCTCTATGGTCTGATGCTGGATGATGGCCAGCTGCTACCGGAAACACTGATTGCGGATCTGCCCACCAATTACGGGGGGTTCAGCCCGGAGAATCATGATCACAGTTACCGTGGTGCCGTGCCCGCCCACGAAGCGCTCAGCCAGTCGCTTAACATTCCCGCCGTGCGCATGCTGCGCCGTTATGGAGGGGGCCGTTTTCACAGCCGCCTGCAGCGCATGGGCATGAGCACCCTGTTTCGCCCCGCAGAAGACTATGGCCTGACCCTGATCCTGGGAGGGGCAGAAGGACGGCTGGATGAAATCACCGCCATCTATGCCCGGCTCATGGCCGCGGCCAGTGGCCGTCCGGTGCAACCGGTCGCCACGTTGCAGAGTAGTGAATCCAGCGGCCAGGACGTGCCCTTCATGCTCAGCCCCGGGGCTGCCTGGCTTACCCAGCAGGCCCTGCGCGATGTGGCCCGGCCCGGTACGGCCAGACAATGGCGCCAGTTCAGTTCCAGCCAGCCCATCGCCTGGAAAACCGGCACCAGCTATGGTCTGCGCGATGCCTGGGCTGTGGGCAGTAATGGCCGCTATACCGTGGGGGTATGGGCGGGTAATGGTAACGGCGAACCGGCCCCGAGCCTGGGAGGAACAGCCACTGCGGCCCCCCTCATGCTGGATGTGTTCAGCCTGCTGGGGCCGTCCCCCTGGCCGGAGCCGCCCCTGTCGGAACTGAAGACCGTGCAGGTCTGTGCGGATGATGGTTACCTGGCAGGCGGACAGTGCGCGACCCGGGATCAGCTGGCGCCACGACAGAGTCATTTCCAGACCGTAACCCCGCACCATCGGCGCATTCACCTGGACAGCAACGGCCAGCGGGTTCATAGCGGTTGTGAGAGGGTGGCGGCCATGCAGCACCGCGACTGGTTTGTGCTGCCCCCGGCTCAGGCATGGTTCTATCGTCGCCATCACCCGGACTACCGTCCGCTACCGGCCTGGCGTGAAGACTGCATCGCCGGCGCTCTGGCCCTGCAGAGTGAACCGCCCATGGCGTTGGTCTATCCCCATGCGGGCAGCGCCATCTATATCCCCACCGAGCTCAACGGCTCCCTCGGCCGGGCGGTCTTCCGTGCGGTTCACCATAACCCGTCTGCCTCCCTGTACTGGCATTTGGATGACCACTTCCTGGGGCAGACCCGACACTTTCATGAGAAGGCCATCACTGCAGATCCCGGCTGGCATACCCTGACCCTGATCGATGATCAAGGCTTTCGCCTGCGCCAACGCTTCAAGGTGTTGGGACGATGAAGGGGCGCGCGACGCTGGACACCTGACGCCGGACGAAGAAAATCAAAACCGGAAACGCCTTTCGCAACGCAATCTCACACTGTCTTCTGTAGGAGACTCAGCTTGCTGAGCGAACGGGCTTTACTTCTCGATTGTGGTCGCAGTGTTAGATAGCAAGGGTTGTCCGGGTGGCTGCTATCGCGGTCGAACGGCCGCTCTCACAGGAACCTCCCCAGAGATTTCAGTCCCAGGTCCGGTTCGGTAACAACCTATCCCGAGGTATAGGCATGTTAATGCCGGTTGGTACCGGTGGTTAGAGGATGCAGAAAGGGACGTTGATGGGCTCGCTGTCGTCTATCCTGTGGGCTACTGGAGGCAACACTGTGTATCCACACCCCTGAAACTATCCCCGGACGCTGTGGATAACACTGTTAGGGAATGCCGAATAAAGTGCTGAAGCCTTTTATTCATGGGGGTTCTGGCGTTTTGGATGGTTTTTCACCAGGTCAAAATTCCCTCACAGCGGAGCGAAAAGTGTGTTGATTAATAAGTCATCGAAAAGCGTGCACAAATCCTGTGGATAAAAATGTTGATAAGCTGGCAACAACCGGCCGGAGCCCAGCAATAGCGGCGCTTTTCGCACTTTGGTCCTTTTTTGTTCGTTGAATAATTTCTACCCATTTCAATAGGTTAGGGGTTGAAATTTGCTCCGCGACTTGTGACCGGAAGGTGACAGTGTGTCGATCCAGGGCAAACAGCCATTGTGCAAAACCGTCAAGTAGATATTGCGATTCGTGCTAATTGTCTTCCAATACAGTTATATCCGGCTGGGGTTAAGTTTGGTTTTCCACAGTATCTGTGGATATCTCTGTGTATAGCTGGTGCCGAAGCCCTCAAAATCGCTGTAAATTCTGGGTGAATGACAGTGCGGTTAAAAAATGAACAGCCTGTAAAGGTACATTAAATCAATGTCTTACGCTTAAATTTATGCGTATTTCACACGCGGGTCACATTTTGAAATCAGAAAAAGCCCATTGACAGATTTCTGTGTACAAAATTGGGGCGAGGGAGTGTTACCAAGGGTGACGCTCTCATTGCGTTCTGCACAAAGCAGGCCAACCTTGAGGTTAAGCAATTATTTTAATCCCCGTTAAGGGTGACGAACGCGCAGTGGGGGCAGCCAAAAGGTTTTATTCACAGTACAGCGCCGCGGTGCGGGGATTTAGGCTTTCGGTTCTTGGTTATTAAAAGGGAAAAGCAATGTCGGGTGCACTTATATGGCGCTTCCTGGCAGCATTTTGAAAACTCTCCCGGCCTCGCAGGAGTCTGCTTGCAGACGAAGGGGCCCGGCCCGCATTCGCTTGCAAGCAAGCTCCCACATTGAGCCCCTGCCTTTCCTTTGGGAGCCCATGGTTGATGCTGCTCTCTTGCGCCAAATCATGGCATCCTGATAGCAGCTCTGGTATCAACGTAGGTCATCTATAAAGGGGCGAGATCGGCGCCAGCCAATGCTGTGCCAGCCCGGCCCCCCGAAAAGAGGTCAAGGATGAAAACCACCCACTACCACACCTGTAATTTGTGTGAAGCCATGTGCGGCATTGAGGTTGAGCACCGCGGCGACGAGATTCTCGCTATCCGAGGTGACAAGGATGATCCGTTCAGTCGCGGGCATGTGTGCCCCAAAGCCGTGGCGCTGCAGGATCTTCATCATGACCCTGATCGGCTGCGCCACCCCGTAAAGCGCACCGTGGATGGCTGGGTGCCCATCAGTTGGGAGCAAGCGCTGGACGAGACCGCCCAGCGATTGCACGCCGTCCAGCAGCGGCATGGCAAGAATTCGGTGGCGATGTATTTCGGCAATCCCACTGCCCACAACCATGGCGCGCTGTTCAGCTTGCTGCCGCTGATCAAGGCCATCGGTACCCGTCAGCGCTACAGCGCCACTTCTGTTGATCAATTGCCCCACCAGCTGGCGGCCTGGCAGTTGTTTGGCAATCAGGCCATGTTCCCCATCCCGGATATCGACCACACCGATTACTTTATGGTGATTGGCGGCAACCCGCTGGCCTCCAATGGCTCCATCATGACGGTGCCGGACGTGAAAAACCGCCTCAAGGCCCTGAAGCAGCGCGGTGGCAAACTGGTGGTGGTGGATCCCCGTCGCACTGAAACGGCGGCCGTGGCCGACGAACACCATTTCATTCGTCCGGGCACCGACGTGTATCTGCTGCTGGCGTTGATTCAGGTGCTCTATAAAGAGTTACTGGTGGCGCCGGGGCGGCTGGACCCTCTGCTGGATGGCAAGGGTGACCTGCAGAAGCTCACCGAGAACTGGACCCCGGAGAAAGTCAGCGAGGCGGTGGGTATCAGCCCGGAAGCCATCCGCAAGCTGGCCCGGGATATCGCTGCGGCGCCGCGCGCGGCAATTTATGGCCGGGTGGGACTCACCACCAGCCCGCACAGTACCCTGAGCGCCTGGTTGGTGTACGTGCTGAATATCATTACCGGCAACCTGGACCGCGAAGGCGGCGTCATGTTTACCAAGCCGGCCTTCGACATTGTGGCCCTGGGTGCGCTGGGCGGCGAGGCGGGCAGCTTTGATCGCTACCGCAGCCGGGTGCACGGTTACCCGGAATTCTCCGGTGAGTTTCCGGTCACCACCCTGGCCGACGAAATGCTGACGCCGGGCAAGGGGCAGGTAAAGGCCTTTGTTTCCCATGCAGGCAATCCGGTGATGTCCTGCCCGGATGGCAACAAACTGGACACCGCCCTGGAAGGCCTGGAGTTCATGGTCAGTATCGACCTGTACATCAATGAAACTACCCGTCATGCGGATATCATCCTGCCCCCTACCGGGCAGCTGGAGCATGGTCAGTTCGACCCGGTGTTCCAGGCGGTGGCGGTGCGCAACGTGGTCAAGTACACCCCGCCATTGTTCGAAAAGCCGGAAGGCGCACTGCATGACTGGGAGATACTCAACGGATTGGCGAGCCGGTTGAACCGATTGAAAGCCCGAACCGCCCGCGACCGGCTTCAGATCGCCGCCGCCGACCGCTTTATGCGCAAGATCAAGGACACAGGCATCATCGATCTGGGCCTGCGGTTGGGTCCGTACGGGGCCGGGGGCAAGGTCATGGAGGCGCTCAAGCGTGATGGCCTGCATACCCTGCCCAGTCAGGCCTGGAAGCTCCTGCGTGGCAAACACAAAGGGCTTACCCTGCAGAGCCTGAAGGACAATCCCCACGGCATCGATCTGGGGCCGCTGCAACCGGCATTGCCGGAGCGGTTATTTACCCGCGACCAGCGCATCAACCTGGTGCCGGCACTGTACTTCCGTGCACTTCAGGGGCTGCCGGTGCCCAAGGCGGCCAACCCGGATGAAATGCTGGTGGTGGGGCGCCGACATATTCGCAGTAACAACTCCTGGATGCACAACAGCCAGCGGCTGGTGAAAGGCAAAAGCCGTTGCAACGTCCTGATTCACTCCCAGGACGCCGACAGGCTGGGAGTCCAGGAAGGGGACGAGCTGGTGCTCAGCACTGAGGCCGGCAGCATCACCCTGCCAGCCTGGGTGGGTGATGACATCATGCCCGGTGTGATCAGCGTTCCCCATGGCTGGGGCCATGATCGCCAGGGCGTGCAGCTGGATGTGGCCCGCCGGGCCGGCGGCGCCAGCATCAACGACGTGATTACCAGCTCGCGGGTAGAATCCGTCACCGCCATGGCGCAAATCAATGGCGTGCCAGTGAAGGTCGAGGCTGCGGCCAAACCCAAATCGAAAAAACGCACCGCCACCAGAAAAGCCACCGCCGACGCCTGACCGCTCCCGGCCACTTCCATCAACATTGGGAGCGGTCGTTCGCTGTAGGCACTTGCCTGCAAGCGATTAGGTGTTGCCGGTGTAGGATTCGCTTGCAAGCCTACCCAAAGGGCACAGAGAGCTCCCACATAACAAGCAGGGCGTCTTGTCTGTGGGAGAGCCAGCTTGCTGGCCGAACGGGCTGGCTTCGCCGGGAGCTAAAGGATCTTCATTCAGCAAGCTGAATTTCCCATAAGCGCCTCGCTGCCTCCTGACGCCCCACAGCTGCCCCCTCCAGGCGCTGTCTGCCACTATCCCGCTCCTTCACCCCGCCTTGTCCCGTGCGCCGCAAT
Source organism: Alcanivorax sp. (assembly GCF_017794965.1). Lineage (NCBI taxonomy): Bacteria > Pseudomonadati > Pseudomonadota > Gammaproteobacteria > Oceanospirillales > Alcanivoracaceae > Alcanivorax > Alcanivorax sp. The sequence continues at coordinate 2,233,948 of NZ_CP051240.1, read as the reverse complement.
ACTGTGTTCAACATTGGAGTTCATAATGCGCTGGATACTATTGATCGCGAGTTTTCTTATGCTGCAAGCCTGCCAAACGGTTCCTGAAGACCCGGTAAAAGTCGCGTCCCCCTTTGATCTCGACCGCTTCATGGGGGATTGGTATGTGATCGCCAACATCCCCACCTTGCCGGAGAAGGGCGCCCATAATGCCGTGGAGCGTTATCAGCGGGTTGGCCCCAACAAGGTGGCGACCACCTTCACCTTCCGCAAGAACAGCTTCAACGGGGAGTTCAAGCAGATGACCCCCACTGGGTTTGTCAGCCGGGAGAACCCCGCCATCTGGGGCATGCGCTTTATCTGGCCCTTCAAGGCTGACTACCGGGTGCTGTATGTGGATGAGGATTACCGCTACACCGTCATCGGCCGCCAGAAACGGGATTACCTGTGGATCATGGCCCGCGAGCCGCAGATCAGTGAACAAACCCTGGAAGCGCTCAAGGCGGTGGCCGTGGAGCAAGGTTATACCCTGGAAAACCTGAACAGGGTTCCCCAACAGCCACTTGATGCCCGCTGATCCTGCCGAAACCGGGGCAGGGCATGGCGCAATGCCGCTCCCATCTAGCAAGAAAGGTCTCCTTTGCGGTTTGCGTGGGAAGGAGAGCGAAGGGCATTTCTTTTTATTTCAATAGCTTGGAGTGCCCCGTAAGACTGGCCTCCCTCTCCCCAACCCCTCTCCCGCGAGCGGGAGATAACCGTAGGAGCGGTCGTTCGACCGCGATAGCAGGCGCCCGGATAACTCTCTCCATACAATTCTGTTTCCAGACCAAGAAAGACCCCATTCGCTCAGCAAGCTGAGTCTCCCACAAGGACAAACAGGCAAGGTTCGCTGTGGGAGAGCTGTCCTCTTCAGGGCATGGCCGAAAGCGACGATTTTCGGTAGGAGCCTGCCTGCAGGCGATCCCCGCCGGATTCGGCCCTCAAGGGTGAGGTCTTTAGTGGAAAGGCCAGCAAGTAGCCTGCCTGCTTTCTTATACAAGGCCGGCCCCACGCCGTAATGCTGTTCATTTAAGCTGTGGGAGCGTGCTTGCACGCGAAGCCTTTATTTCACGGCGCGTCATTCGCGTGCAAGCACGCTCCCACAAGACGCCATAACCACAGTTAATGAAACGAGCAGCATTAGGCCCCGGGGCGGGCTATTTCTGATTCCCGCTGACGCCAACCCTTCAACACCGGTCCCGCCGAGGGGGTAGAACAACCACGTTTGTGTGTTTCTTGTTGTGAACTGCCGCAAACCGTTCGCATTACGGTAAACAAACTGTAAAATGCGGCTTCTTGTCATATAGATGACAAGATCGAACCTTCATAATGCGCCCCTTAAGTCGCAACCGTCAGGATAGGATGTCCTTTGTGAGAGTGTCTCGCCGTGCAAGTTACTGGATTGCCAGCCTGTTAGTGCTTGGCCTGTCCAACGCCCATGGCGCCACCCCCTGGGTACCCACTGGCGACCTGACCGCACGCCACCACATTGAAGTGTTGCAGACGCAAGGCTGTCTGAAAGGCCTGACATTGAGCTGGCCGATTAGCTGGGCCGCCGTTGACCGCGCCCTGCGCCTGAGCCAGCAACAGCTACCGGATGCCCAGGCCCGGGCCTGCCAGACCAGCGATCATTACCAGTACCTGCAAACCGCAGAACGTCTGGCCCGCAATAACACCCGTGGTGCCACCGTTACCCTGGGCGGCGCCAATCAGGAGCCGCTGTACACCGCCTTTGATACCCAGCCTGAAGACTCCTTTACCGGGCAGGTTGCGCTCTATACCACCGGCCAGCACTGGTCCGGCCGGCTGGCCGTGAGCTACGCCGACGGCGACCGGGACGACCAGCACCTGCGCTTCGATGATTCCTACATCGCCGGCATCATGGGGAACTGGCAGCTGGGCGTGGGGGCTATTGACCGTTGGTGGGGGCCGGGCTGGCAAAGCTCCCTGGCGCTGTCCAATAATGCCCGTCCGGTGCCGGGCCTGTGGCTGTCCCGCCACATGCTCACCGCCCCGGAGACCCCCTGGTTGCGCTGGATCGGCCCCTGGGACCTGCAGCTCATCGCTGGGCAGCTGGAGCATGACCGCGCCATCCCGGACGCCAAAGTGCTGGGGGCCCGCTTCGTGTTTCAGCCGCTGGATTCCCTGCAAATCGGGCTGTCACGCCTGGCCCAATGGGGCGGGGAAGGCCGCCCCCAGGATCTGGAGGCGTTCTGGGATGCCTTTATCGGCAAGGATAACGGCGAAAGTACCGGCTTTGACGACGATGACGACCCCAGCAACCAGATCGCCGGGTTCGACTTCCGTTACTCATTCAGCCCCTGGAATACCCCCATGGGCCTGTACGGCCAGTTCATGGGGGAAGATGAAGCGGGCGGGTTGCCCTCAAAGTTCTCCTCGCTGGCGGGTTTCGATCTGGTCTCGGGCCTGGGCAATGGCTCCCAGCGCTGGTTCGTGGAGGCGACTGAAACCGTGGCCGGTAGCTGGATCAGCGAACGCCGCTATAACACCATGTACGAGCACGGCACCTACAAAAGTGGCTTCCGTCACCATGGCCGAAACATCGCCAGTACCTGGGAAGGAGATGCCCGTGCGGTTACTTTTGGCATACAACAATATTTTCGTAGCAATGTTACCCTCGCCCTGCATCTGACCCAGGCCACGCTCAACCAGGAGGGTGTGACGCGTGCCCAGGTGCCAGAGGACGGCAATCAAATCCTGCAATCCATCGAAGAGCAGGATGTAACACTGGCAGAACTCCGTATTGGCCACCCCCTACTGGGCGGCACCTTCCACTGGTTGGTGTCCGCCAGCGACGAGCCCATCGTCACGCCCTTTGAAGAACGTGAGCGTTGGACGGCAGGGGCTGAATGGACCCGGGATTTCGCCTGGTAATAGATGAACACAATGAAGGCTTCAATGAACGCATCGGTTAAATGTTTTGTGGCACTGGGGATTGCCCTCATGGCGGGGTGTACTGTGGTGCCCGGTTCCTACCATTCGCCGACCCCCGGCTGGTTCCTCGACGAGGACGAAATATCCGAAGGCGAGCCGCTGCCGGACGTGGTGGAAGTGCACGCCATTGGCACGGCCATTCTCAAGCAGCAGCGCATTCACCCGGTGGACAAGGGCGTACCGGAAGAGATCAATCTTTCCGACGACCAGTACGATTATCAGGTGGGCCCTGGCGATGTACTGCAGATCACCGTCTGGGATCACCCGGAGCTGACTATCCCGGCAGGCTCCCTGCGCAGCTCGGAAGAATCCGGTAACTGGGTCCACAATGACGGCACCATCTTTTACCCCTATGTGGGCATCATCAATGTGGAAGGGCTCAAGGTCACCGAGATCCGTGACATGATCACCGAGCGTCTGTCCCGCTATATCGAAAACCCCCAGGTGGATGTCTCCGTAGCGGCCTTCCGGCACAAGCGGATCTATGTTACCGGCGAAGTGGACGAGCCGGGCCTCTATCCAGTCACCAACGTGCCCACCCGCCTGATCGATGCCATCGGCGAAGCCGGCGGGCTCACGGAAAGTGCTGACTGGACTAGCGTGGTGCTGACGCGCAAGGGTAAAGATTATCGGCTTTCCCTGCGGGACATCTATCAGTATGGCAACACAAGCCAGAACGTGTTGTTGCAGCCGAACGACGTGATCAATGTAAACCCGGTGAATGATGCGAAGGTGTTCGTGCTGGGGGAAGTGGGCAAGTCTTCCAGTATGCAGATGGGCCGCAATGGCATCACGCTGGCAGAAGCACTGGCAAATAATGGCAGTTTTAACCAGCGTCAATCCGATGCCTCCGGCGTATTCGTGTTCCGCAAGGCACCTGAGGGATCCGAGCATGGTATTGATATTTATCAGCTCAATGCCAAGGACGCTGCCGCCTTAGTCATGGCAGACAGTTTCCGGCTTCAGGAACGAGATATTGTCTATGTCACGGCGGCGCCATTGGCCAGGTGGAACCGGGTGCTTAGCCTCATCTTGCCGTCGGTGACCGCGCTCTATCTCGGTAATCGAACTCAAGAGGCGCTAGCGGACTAACCATGTTTGAGCGAATTCTTGTCGTCTGCGACGGCAATATCTGCCGCAGCCCTACCGTGGCGGCCATGCTGAGCGAGCTAAAGCCGGGCCTGTCCATTGCATCCGCAGGGTTGATCGGCTTGGAAGGGCAGGACATGGAGCCCACAGCCCGGGACGTGGCGCAGCAGCACGGCCTGGAATGTGGCCCCCATATTGCACGCAAGCTCACCAGCGAAATGTGCAGGGACAGCGACCTGATTCTGGTGATGGAAAGCAGTCAGAAAGACCGGCTCAGCAAAACCTTCCCGGAAGCCAGCGGCAAGGCCTTCCTGCTCACCAACTGGAACGGCAAGCACGACATACCCGATCCCTACAAGCGCGGCAGAGACGCCTTCGAACGGATCTACCCAATGATGGAAGCCGCCACCCAGGCTTGGGCAAAAAAACTGTAAGGCAGCGGTGAGCTATCAGCTATCAGCTGTGAGGAAAAGACAAAACCCGTAGGAGCCTGCCTGCAGGCGAAGAAGTAACTGTAGGAGCGCCACTTGGGGCGCGAACCGCCGAAGGCGGGGCCCAAAGGGCCAGGCTTTCACCCGCAAAACGGGTAAAAGCAAAACCTTCGTCCCTCAAGCGGAACTCCTACATGGGGTTGCCCCCCAAGGAGCCTGCCTGCAGGCGATGTTTTAGCAAGACCAGAAAGAAGCAAAGCCTTTAAATGTAGGAGCCTCGCTTGAGAGGCGAATACCCCGAAGGGGTGAGCAAAGCGAACATTGTATGGCGAACAAGGCGATAGCCCTGCATTTGCTTTTTCTAACAGCTCGAAGCTCACAGCTCGAAGCTAGCAGCTTGACCAGGATCGCCTGCAGGCAGGCTCCTACGGTACATAAATAACGGATAACCAATGGCAAACAACAGCACCATGACACAACGGCAGCAAGCCAACCCCGGTGACGACGACATCGATTTCGGCTACCTGTTCGGCATCCTGCTGGACAATAAATGGCTGATCATCGCCACGGCCCTGCTGGCGTTGGGCCTGGGTGTGCTCTATGGCATGTTTGCCACTCCGATATATAAAGGCGACGCTCTGCTTCAGCTGGAAAAGAAGAGCAGTGGTGTGCCTGGGTTGTCTGAGCTTAATAATATATTTAAACAGGAAGCGTCTGCCGGCGCAGAGATTCAGATTCTGCTTTCCCGCATGGTGCTGGGTGAAGTCATCGACGACCTGCGAATGAACATCAGGGTGTCTCCGCAGCGGATACCGTATATTGGCCGTTTCACCGCTCCGGATCCCGCTCCTGCATTTGTGCCCAAGCCTCTGTTTGCCGGTTATCGAGACAGCGAAACGTTTGTCACGATATCCAGATTTACTGTTCCAGAAGATTTGAGAGGCAGGGCGTTCACCCTACGCGAAGAAGATGGTCTGCCGGCTTTATATCTGGGCGAGAGTCGGGTTGCTACAGGACCGGCAACCCAGCCCCTTCAAAGTGAAGATGGCCGTGTCCAGCTGGAATTGAACGAATGGCAGTACGGCAATGAGCCGCTGAGTTTGATAAAGCTCACAGAGGTCCAGTCAGTCAATGGGTTACGTTCAGCCCTGACCGTCAAACCAGTGGGTGAAACGGGGATGATCAACCTGGAAATGACCGGCCCGAACAAGGAGCGCATCAAGCGAACCCTGGACGCAATTAGTCAGGCTTTCCTGCTACAGAATGTCGAGCGGCGCACTGCCGAGGCAGAGAACAGCCTGGAGTTTCTCGGCGAGCAGCTACCCAAGATCAAGGAAAAGCTCACCGAGTTTGAAGAGCGCCTCAATGCCTATCGCTTGCAAAGTGAATCAGTAGATCTATCCATGGAAACCCGTTCTGTACTCGAGAGGAGCGTGGCGATTGAGTCTCGCATCACAGAATTGAAGGGCAAAGAGGGCGAACTGGCAACCCGCTTTACCCGCGAGCACCCGGCCTACCAGAGCTTGTTGCGGCAAAAAGCTTCCCTGATTGAGCAGAAGCAAAATCTGGACAAGCAGATCAAGGCGCTCCCGGAAACCCAGCAGGAAATCCTGCGCCTGACACGGGATGTACAAGTCACTCAACAAATCTATGTGGGCCTGCTCAACAAGACCCAGGAACTACGCATCCTCAAGGCAGGCACCGTGGGCAGCGTGCGCATTATCGACAAGGCGCTGGTGCAGCCGGCGCCTATCAAGCCGAAAAAAGCGGTTATAGCGCTGATTGCCGGTTTCCTCGGTGCCATCGGCTCTGCGGGTATTCTCTTGCTGCAGGCGCTCTTGAAAAAAGGCATCGAGTCCCCGGAAAAACTGGAAGAGCAGGGCGTCTCCGTCTATGCCTCTATCCCCCTGTCTGAAAAGCAGGTCAAGGCCAACCGGACAACGGAACTCAAGCAGCGCCGCAGCCGCAGGCTCAAGGGATCAGCCTTATCCATTCCGCTGCTGGCCCAGGATGATCCAACTGATCTGGCCATCGAAGCCCTGCGCAGCCTGCGTACCAGCCTGCACTTCGCCATGATGGATGCGAGCAACAAGATCCTGATGATCACCGGCCCCAGCCCGGAAGTGGGTAAGTCCTTCGTGTCCGCCAACCTGGGCGCGGTGCTGGCCCAAACAGGCCAGAAAGTGCTGGTGATCGATGCGGACATGCGCAAAGGCCATCTGCACCGTTACTTCCAGTCCGACAACAAAATTGGGCTGTCCGCTTACCTCGCAGGGCAAAGCAGCAAGGAAGACATCATTCAGTCATCCAGCATTGATAATCTGGACTTTATTACTCGCGGCAAGGCGCCACCGAATCCGTCCGAACTGCTCATGCACGAACGCTTCAAGGCGCTGATGGATTCCCTCAGTGATGAGTACGACCTGATCCTGGTGGACACCCCACCGATTCTGGCCGTTACCGATGCCGCCATCGTTGGCCAGGTAGCAGGCAGCAGCCTGTTGGTGACCCGTTTCGGGATGAACTCGGTGAAAGAAGTGGACGCAGCCCTCACCCGCTTCGCCCAGAACAAGGTGGAAATCAAAGGCGCCATCCTCAACTGCATGGAACGCCGCGCCACCAACGAATACGGCTACTATGCCTACGAATACAGCAAAAGCAGCGATTGAGGAAAAGCAGCTGTAGGCTACAAGCCTCAAGCTACAAGCTACAAGCTACAAGCTACAAGGAAAGGCAAAACCGTAGGAGCTTGCCTGCAAGCGAAAGATTTTTTGTAGGAGCGGTGGTTCCACCGCGAAATGACAGAAACCAGGAAATCGCGGTGGAACCACCACTCCTGCAAAGTCACAAAATGTAGGAGCGTCGCTTGAGACGCGAACCGCCGAAGGCGGGGCCCGAGGGGCCAGGACAAACAGGGCGCAGCCCAAGGCGGGAGCCCGCCTTTGACTTCCCCTCCAGCTTGTAGCTTGCAGCTGGGCTCCTTACGTTTCTCAAGCGGAACACCGACAAAAAGAGACAAAGAAACAGTGATACAGGCAGAGGAATACCCCAAATGGGGGACGTGCCCAAACGGGTAAAGCGGTAAAATATGGACATAGTCCTAAAGAATTAATCCCACCCCGTGGGAGCACGCCTGCAGGCGATCCCACGCCGGGCTCGTCCCGCAGACGGATCGCCTAAGGGAAAACCTCCCCCATAGCGTCTTCGTGGGAGCTTGCTTGCAAGCGAAGAATGTAATGTAGGAGCGGTCGTTCGACCGCGAAATGGCAGAAAACCAGGGAAATCGCGGTGGAACCACCGCTCCTACAGAAACCGGCACGCAAACCCGGTAAAGAGATTCGGTAAAGAGAGACCAAATGGAACTGCAAGACATCAAACTGGCCGTCATCGGCCTGGGCTACGTGGGCTTACCCCTGGCCGTCGAATTCGGCAAACACCGCCCGGTGGTAGGCTTCGACATCAATCAGCCCCGTATCGATGCCCTCAACAACGGCCACGATGCCACTCTGGAGGTGGATGACGCCGAACTGGCCAGCGCTACCCAGCTGACCTTCAGTGCCGATCCCACCGCCTTGAACGACTGCAATGTCTATATCGTTACCGTGCCCACCCCTATCGATGAGCACAAGCGCCCGGACCTGACGCCATTGATCAAGGCCTCCGAAACCATCGGCAAGACCCTGAAGCAGGGTGACATCGTCATCTACGAGTCCACCGTCTACCCCGGTGCCACCGAAGAAGACTGTGTTCCGGTGTTGGAGCAGGTCTCCGGCTTTACCTTCAACAAAGACTTCTTCGCCGGCTACAGCCCGGAACGCATCAACCCGGGCGACAAGGAACACCGCGTTACCACCATTACCAAGGTGACTTCCGGCTCCACCCCGGACATCGCTGAAACCGTGGACAGCCTCTACCGCTCCATCATCACCGCCGGCACCCACAAGGCGTCCAGCATTCGCGTGGCGGAAGCCGCCAAGGTGATCGAAAATACCCAACGGGACCTGAATATCGCCCTGATCAACGAACTGTCCATGATCTTCAGCCGCATGGGCATCGACACCGAAGAAGTGCTGCAAGCCGCCGGCACCAAATGGAACTTCCTGCCGTTCCGCCCCGGCCTGGTGGGCGGGCACTGCATCGGGGTCGACCCGTACTACCTCACTCACAAGGCACAGGCCATCGGCTACCACCCGGAAATCATCCTCTCCGGCCGCCGTATCAACGACGGCATGGGCCGCCACGTGGCCAGCGAACTGGTCAAGGCCATGCTGGCCCGCAGCATTCAGGTGAATGGCGCCCGGGTACTGGTCATGGGCCTCACCTTCAAGGAAAACTGCCCGGACCTGCGCAACACCCGCGTGGTGGATGTGGTGAAAGAACTGCAGGAATACAACATCCAGGTGGATGTGCACGACCCCTGGATCAACCCGGCAGAATCCGAACACGAATACGGCATCACCCCGGTAGAAAAACCGGAGCAGGGCGCCTACGACGCCATCCTCCTGGCCGTCGGCCACAACCAGTTCAAAGCCATGGGCGCCCAGGACATCCGAGGTTACGGCAAACCCGAACACATCCTCTACGACCTGAAATACACCCTCCCGAAGGAGGAAGTAGACCTCAGGTTGTAAAGGCAGCTGCGAGCGGCGAGGAAAAGACAAAAACCTGTAGGAGCTCCTCTCGAGGAGCGAACAACGCCGTAGGAGCCTGCCTGCAGGCGAAGCTTCACCGTAGGAGCGGTCGTTCGACCGCGAAAGGGCCGCTGCCGCAACACATCGCGGTGGAACCACCGCTCCTACAAAAGGCAAGCAGCACAGCCCCCTGTAGGAGCTCAACTCGTTGAGCGAACCGCCGAAGGCGGAGGCCCGAAGGGCCAGGAAAAACAGGGTGAAGCCCGGTTTTTGCCTTTCCTTGCAGCTTGAGGCTTGAGGCTTGTAGCTCACGGCTCATAGCTCACAGCTAAAGGCTTGTAAACGAACAATACACGGATCAAACGGAACCACCATGACAACCCGCTACGAACAAATACAGCAAGACCTAAAAGCCAGCCCCAAAACCTGGCTAATCACCGGCGTAGCAGGCTTCATCGGTTCCAACCTGCTGGAAACCCTCCTTCAACTGGACCAAACCGTCATCGGCCTGGACAACTTCGCCACCGGCCACCAGCACAACCTGGACGAAGTCCAACAAACCGTCACCGCCGACCAATGGGCCCGCTTCACCTTCATCGAAGGCGACATCCGCAACCTGGAAGACTGCACAAAAGCCGTCACCGGCGCAGACTACGTCCTCCACCAGGCCGCCTTGGGCTCCGTCCCCCGTTCCATCAACGACCCCATCAGCACCAACCAGGCCAATATCGACGGTTTCCTGAACATGTTGGTGGCCGCCAAGGACGAAGGCGTACAAAGCTTCACCTACGCCGCCTCCAGCTCCACCTACGGCGACCACCCGGGCCTGCCCAAGATTGAAGACCGTATCGGAAAACCCCTGTCTCCCTATGCCGTGACCAAATACGTCAACGAACTCTACGCCGACGTGTTCGCCCGCACCTACGATTTCAACACCATTGGCCTGCGCTACTTCAACGTGTTCGGTAAACGGCAAGACCCCAACGGCGCCTACGCCGCGGTGATCCCCAAATGGACCGCCGCCATGATCAAGAGCGAAGAAGTCTTCATCAACGGCGACGGTGAAACCAGTCGCGACTTCTGCTTCATCGAAAACGTGGTGCAGATCAACATCCTGGCTGCTACCGCAGAAGCTGACGCCAGGAACCAGGTGTACAACGTGGCCCTGGGGGACAGAACCACACTCAACACCCTGTTCGATGCCCTAAAAACCGCGCTGAAAGACAGCAACGTCACCTACGAAGCCTCCCCAAGCTACCGGGACTTCCGTGCCGGTGATGTGCGTCACTCCCAGGCCGACATCAGCAAGGCACAAGACCTGCTCGGTTATGAGCCCCAATTCCGCATCTATGACGGCATCGGAAAGGCCATGCCCTGGTATGTAAAAACGCTGCAAGCATGAGAGAAAGCATGAAGATTCTGGTCACCGGCGGCGCCGGCTTTATCGGCTCCGCCGTTATCCGCCACATCATCGAGAGCACGGACGACAGCGTGGTCAACGTGGACAAGCTCACCTATGCCGGCAACCTGGAAAGCCTGTCGGAAGTCAGCGACAGCGACCGCTATGTTTTTGAGCCGGTAGATATCTGTAATCAGGCTGAGCTGGACCGGGTGTTCAAAACTCACCGTCCTGATGCGGTGATGCATCTCGCCGCAGAAAGCCACGTAGACCGTTCCATTGATGGCCCGGCAGCCTTCATGGAAACCAACATCATCGGCACTTACACCTTGCTGGAAGCGGCACGCCAATACTGGTCCACGCTCCCGGAAGCCGCCCAACAGGCCTTCCGCTTCCACCATATCTCCACCGATGAAGTCTACGGCGATCTGGACGGCCCGGAAGACCTGTTCACCGAAACCACCCCCTACGCCCCCAGCTCGCCGTATTCGGCCAGCAAGGCCAGCTCCGATCATCTGGTCCGCGCCTGGTTGCGCACCTACGGCTTCCCCACGGTCATCACCAACTGCTCCAACAACTACGGGCCGTACCACTTCCCGGAAAAACTCATCCCGCTGATGATCCTCAACGCCCTGGAAGGCAAACCCCTGCCGGTGTACGGGCAGGGCACCCAGGTGCGCGACTGGCTCTACGTGGAAGACCATGCCCGTGCCCTCTATAAGGTGGCAACCGAAGGCAAAGTGGGGGAGACCTACAACATCGGCGGCCATAACGAGAAGCAGAACATCGACGTGGTGCACACTCTCTGCGACCTGCTCGAAGAGCTGGTACCCAACAAGCCCGAAGGCCTGAATCAGTACCGCGACCTGATCACCCACGTTCAGGATCGTCCCGGCCACGACCTGCGCTACGCCATCGACGCCAGTAAGATCGAACGCGAACTGGGCTGGGCCCCAGAAGAAACCTTCGAAACCGGCATCCGCAAGACCGTGCAGTGGTATCTCGAAAACAGCGAATGGTGCCAGCGAGTGCAGGACGGCAGTTACCGGCGTGAGCGCTTGGGCAAAGGAGAATAAAGATGAAAGGTATTATTCTGGCCGGAGGCTCCGGTACACGGCTCTACCCCATCACCATGGGGGTCTCCAAGCAGCTGCTGCCAATTTACGACAAGCCAATGATTTACTACCCGTTGTCCGTGCTGATGCTGGCAGGGATACGAGACGTCTTGATCATCACTACGCCAGAAGAGCAGGCCAGTTATCAGCGCTTGCTGGGTGACGGCAGCCAGTTCGGAGTGCAACTGAGTTACATCGTACAACCAAGCCCCGATGGCCTGGCACAGGCTTTTATTCTTGGTGAAGACTTCATCGGTGATGACAGCGTTTGCCTGGTACTCGGAGACAATATCTTCTATGGTCAGAATTTCAGTCCCAAGCTGAAAGCCGCAGAAGCCAGAACATCAGGCGCAACCGTGTTTGGTTATCAGGTGAAAGACCCTGAGCGGTTCGGAGTCGTTGCCTTTGATGAAAACAAACGCGCTATCTCCATCGAGGAAAAACCGGCAAGCCCTAAATCCAATTACGCTGTAACGGGGTTGTACTTCTATGACAACGATGTCATTGAAATCGCCAAGTCCGTGAAGCCCTCCGATCGAGGGGAACTGGAAATTACCAGTATAAACCAGGCCTACCTGGAGCGCGGCGATCTAACGGTTGAGCAACTGGGCAGGGGATTCGCATGGCTGGATACCGGCACCCACGAAAGCCTGCTGGAAGCGGCCCAGTTCGTAGAAACCATCGAAAGACGTCAGGGCTACAAGATTGCCTGCCTGGAAGAAATCGCGTGGCGTAATGGCTGGCTAAGTACTGATCAAGTGGAGGAGACAGGCAAGGCCCTCTCGAAGAACGGCTACGGCCAGTACTTGCTCGATATCATCAGGGGGCCACAGTGATACCCGTCGTAAAGCCATACCTGCCAAGTCGGGAAAAACTGGACAAGTATCTTGACGGTATTTATGAACGCGCCTGGCTGACGAACAACGGTCCTCTGGTGCAAAAGCTTACTGACCGCCTGGAAGAATATCTGGGTGTGGAGAACCTGCTTCTGGTGGCTAACGGTACCCTGGCACTTCAGATTGCATACAGAGCCTTAGGGGTAAGTGGTAACGAGCATGGCGAGCAGCCAGAGGCCATCACAACACCATTCACCTTCATCGCTACCGCCAGCTCCCTGAAATGGGATGGAGTCCAACCGGTCTTTGCGGACATCGATCCGAACACCTGGTGCATAAGCCCGGAAAATATTGAGCAAGCGATAACGTCGAATACCAGAGCGATTGTGCCCGTACATGTTTTTGGCAATGCCTGCGACGTAGAAGCCATTGATGAAATAGCCAGCCGCCATGGGCTTAAGGTCATCTACGATGCCTCCCATGCGTTTGCCGTTAAATATAAAGGCAAAAGCCTGCTTAAATACGGTGATGCCGCAACCCTCAGCTTTCACGCCACCAAACTGTTTCACACCGGAGAGGGCGGAGCCATTATCTTCAAGCGCAGGGAAGACCTGGAGCGGGCGAAGAAAATGATCAACTTCGGAATCACAAGGCCAGAGAGCATTGAAGAGCTTGGCATTAATGCCAAAATGAATGAAATGCAGGCGGCAATGGGGTTGTGCGTTTTGGATGAAATGGCAGGCAACCTCAAAGCCAGAGAGAAAGTTTGGCATCGTTACCTAAAAGCACTGCCAAATAGCCTACGACTACAGGCCAAGAACGAAGCGCTCGGCTACAATTATGCCTATTTTCCCGTGGTGTTCGAAACCGAAAAGCAAGCGATACGTGTAGCTTCTACCCTCAAAAAAATGGAGTGTTAGCCCGGCGGTATTTTTATCCGTCGCTGGAAAGTGTGACGTTTCTGGGGGGGGCGGAAGAGCAGGCAATTTCTAAGGATATTGCTAGTCGGATTTTGTGTTTGCCGATTTTCGAGCAATTATTCCAGGCGGGTCAGAGGAAAATAGTCAATTTGATAAAGGCGGAGCTGAAAGCATGAAGTTGGCAGTTATGCAGCCGTATCTATTTCCTTACATCGGTTACTTTCAGCTTATTTATGCAGCTGATCTTTTTCTGATCTACGATGATGTTTCTTTTATCAAGCAGGGTTACATTAACCGAAACAGGGTCCTATCACAGAATGGAGCATCAAGGTTTACTGTGCCGGTGCTTGGCGCATCATCGAACAAATTGATATCGGAATTAGCCTTCTCATCGGATGTTTCAAAGTTTTTAAAAACCATTGAACAGAGTTATTCAAAGAAACCGTATTTTGAGTCCGTTTTCCCGATCGTTCGTGAGACTATCGAGAACGAAGATCGCTCAATCGCGGCAGTATGCAAGAAAAGTTATGAGATGATTTTTTCGTATTTGGATATTGAAAAAGCATTAAAGAAAACGAGTGAAATTAATTATGACAGATCTTTTAATGCTCGTGATCGCTTGATTGAGCTGTGTAATATTGTCGGAGCCGATCAATATATCAATGCACCAGGTGGTCGAGAGCTATACAAGAAACAGGACTTCGCTAAGGCTGGAATCGATCTTAAATTCGTTAACACATTAGCGCTTGAGTATTGTCAATCGGGTGAAAAATTCATTCCAAACCTATCGATAATAGATGTTTTGATGAATTGTTGCCCGGTAGAAGTCAAGTCACTGCTCGGTCGATTTGAGTTGGATTAGTCTGCCATCTGCAATAATTCTTGATGAAAATTAAACTTACATTATGAATGAACATGAAAAGCGGGCCAAAGAGTTCTCTCGATTTTCAGATCTCGAAAAATTACAAACAAAGTTAAATGGAAACCTTGCAGGCGAGAATGATCGATATTTGAATGATTGTCACGAAAAGTCTCCAAACCAATATACAGTCGAGAAAGATATCCATGTGAAATTTGGTGATAAGGTGAATGCATTCAGCGTTTCATATGACACTCTTGGTACTTTGATTCTCAAGTATTCAAGCCAAGAAGAAATGCTGGACAATATGGAGCGTGACATTCGTGCTGTTGTCGACTGAAGCCTTCGGTGGCTATTTGGGATTAGAGTTAGCAGAACATCCTGCTGAATGGCTGGATAAGGCCTATAAATTCAATTCAGCAAGGGCGGCGTTTGCTCATTTTGTTACTCAGCTGAATATAGGGAAAGTCTGGCTGCCCCGCTATATCTGCAATACGATGATTGACTTTTTGAGTAGCCAGGGCACTGAGATAACCTTCTATGATATAAATGATGAATTTGAAATAACGACTGAGATCGGGCTTGATCCTCATTCGTTGCTCTTGTACGTAAACTATTTTGGTCTATGCTCTCGTCAAGCACATAAAGTAATTGAGAGATATGGTGCGGCCAACGTCGTTATAGACAATTCTCAGGCATTTTTTAATAAGCCATTTGAGAGCCTGGCTACCATTTACTCCCCTAGAAAATATTTTGGGGTTCCTGATGGCGGGTTGCTCTACATAAACGGAGGCAATATTCAGCTCCCTGAGCAAAGGGATGCCTCTTCAGAAACGCGGATGTCTCACTTGATAAGCCGACTTTCGAATAGCCCTGAAGCCGCTTATCAGCAATACCTTGAGGCAGAGAAAGCAATTTCGAAGTTGCAAATTAAGAGGATGTCTCGATTAACGGAACGACTGCTTCGCTCAATCGATTACGAGAGGGCCAAAATTATCCGACTTGGTAACGCTCGCCACCTGAACAAGTATTTGCGTGAGTATAATCAACTAAATTTCACGATTAATGAGGACTCCGTCCCTCTATGCTACCCGTTCCTCCCGAAGGTAGAAACATCGACTAGAGAAGAGCTTATAAGAAAACGGGTCTTTTTGCCCTGCTACTGGACTGAAGCGTTATGCCGCGTTGAGGAAGGTGGTTTTGAATGGGCCCTTATAAATAGAGGCTTGTTCCTGCCCTGTGATCAGCGCTACAACGAAACTGATATGGAAAAACTCATCTCTCTTCTCGAAATAAAGTGAAAGGTTTTAACTATGGCTGCACCTGAGAATCGGACGGAGAAATACGCAAGAGTTTCTGCGCTCGAAGAATTACTATATGAATTGAATGGTAATTTAGAAAGCGCTAATAAGCGATATCTAAATGACTCGGATGAGCGTTTCTCAAAAATTTTTCTGATGGGGCCGCATCGCTCTGGTAGTACGCTATTCATTCAGTGGTTAGCTCAGACGGGCCTTGTAGCTTATCCGACGAATATGCTATCTCGTTTCTTTGGTGCCCCTTTGGTGGGCGCAAAAATACAGCAACTACTGACGGATCCACGCTATAACTTCCGTAATGAAATTCTGGATTTCAACTCAGATATTGAATTTGGCTCTGATAACGGTAAAACCAAAGGGGCGCTTGCTCCAAACGAATTTTGGTACTTCTGGCGTCGTTTCTTGCCTTTTGATGAGCTGGATTACATGCCTGGAAGGGAGTTACAGGCAAAAGGCAATCTAAAAGGTTTGCGTGATGAATTGAATGCATTGGCGAACATCTTTGAAAAACCATTCGCCATGAAAGCCATGATTATGAACCAGAATATAGCAGAACTGGCTGAACAGTTTGATAAGTCCCTGTTTATTTGGGTTCGGCGTGATCCGATATTCAATATCCAGTCTGCATTGGAAGCAAGAAAACGACAGTACGGAGACATCAATACCTGGTACTCCTTCAAGATCAAAGAATACCCACATTTAAAAGGCCTGGATCCGCTGGAATCTGTGGCAGGGCAAATTGCAGCCATCAATCATAGTGTGGAGCAGGGCATCAAGTCGTTGCCAGGGCATAAGAAGTTAGTGGTGCAGTATGAAGATTTCTGTCAACGCCCACGACATTACTACGAAGAGATTACGCGCCGCCTGATTGAACACGAAGGCTTGAGTGCTGAGAAGGTGGATGCATATTCCGGTGAGGCGAGTTTCTCGAGTACTAACCGGTGGCGGATGAAGGAGTATTCCCAGGGTGATGCGGAACGGGCGTTTGAAGCACTTGCCAAGAGCAAAGGATAAGCGTGATCGTGTTAAGTAAAATAAAAATCGAGTTACACGGATAGTAACTGAGTTTAGTAATCAGCGAAACGCTGCAGGGAAGGTAAAGTTTTTCTGTATAGGCCGCAACAAGACTGGTACGACTTCCTTGAAACGTGTTTTTGAGGATTTGGGCTACCCGGTAGGTAACCAGAGAAAGGCCGAAATCCTCGCTGGCAAGTATTACTTTGAAGGGAAATTCCAGCCCATCATTGACTACTGCAAAACAGCACAGGTTTTTCAGGATGTTCCATTCAGCTATCCGGAAACCTATAAACATCTGGACAAAGCTTATCCTGGAAGTAAATTCATCCTGACCGTGCGAGATAGCCCCGAACAGTGGTATCGCTCAATTACTCGCTTCCACGCAAAAATGTTCGGGAAAGAGGGGCGCGTTCCTACCGTTGAGGATCTGAAGAACGCGTCTTATGTTTGGTCCGGATTCATGTACAACGTGGTCCGCGTACATGGAACCCAAGATGATGACCCTTATAACAAAGAGATTATGATTGCACACTATGAGAGATATAATCAGGAAGTCATGGAATATTTTAAAGACCGCCCGAATGACTTGCTGGTGATTAACGTGGCAGAAAAAGGCGCCTATCGGAAATTCGTTGATTTTCTGGGTGTAGACTCTTCGTGTAATGATTTTTCCTGGGAAAATAAATATGATGCTGGTTTTCACTGAATGAAAGCGATGAATCGAAAAATCGGCGTTGGAGTGTTGTGGAATCTGACAGGCCTGTTGGTGAGTCGTGGCGCAAGTACACTGTTCATGCTTTTTTTGGCGCGGATTCTTGCGCCGGAGGCTTTTGGTCTTGTGGCGATGGTCACTGTTGTGTTTGAGCTGGCCAATGCTTTCGTCAGCTCAGGCCTCGGTGCGGCGCTGATTCGAAGCAAGAATGTTTCGGATGTGGATCTCAGTACGGTGTTTTACATGAATCTTGTACTGAGCTTGCTGGCGTATTTGCTTATCTACTTTGGTGCTCCATATATATCGGTGTTTTATTCGCAATCTGAATTGACGCCTCTAGTGCGGGTGATGGGGCTGGTTGTGTTTATCAATGCAACCAAAATTGTTCAAGTTGCCATTTTAAGCCGCAACATGAACTTCAAGCACCAGATGAAGGCCAATACGCTTGGCGTGATTGTTTCGGGTTGCCTGGCTCTGGTGGCTGCCTGGATAGGCTGGGGTGTTTGGAGTCTGGTCGTTCAGATGCTTGGTTCAGCACTGATAAGTGCAATTGTGCTTTGGTTTGCAAGCGCTTGGCGGCCTTCCTTGCAGGTCAGCGGCGAATCATTTTGGCGCCTGTTCAGATTTGGAAAGAACTTGTTGGCAGAGGGATTGCTTGACGTCATTTATCAAAACTCATTTGTTCTTGTGATTGGGCGCTTTTTTAGCGCAGAGATTACCGGCCTCTATTTCATTGCTAAAAAAATCAGCAATCTTCTTTCTCAGCAGCTAACGGGTGCGGTCCAGCAGGCAACATATCCTGCACTTTCCACATTGCAAGATGATAATGCCGCCCTGCTGCTAAAGTATCGAAAGATCATGCAGTTGATGATGTTTGTCATTGCCCCCGTAATGGGGCTGATGGCTGGTGTCTCTCCTGTTCTATTTGCTGTGTTTTTTGATGATCGATGGGGTGGGGCTGTTCCGTACCTTCAATTACTATGTATTGTCGGTGCTCTGTACCCTTTGCATGCGTTAAATATGAATCTTTTGAATGTGAAAGGTCGTTCTGACTTGATATTCAAAGTTGGACTGGTCAAGAAATCTGTAAATATTTCAATGTTAGTAGCAGCTGTTCCTTATGGTGTTTTTGGTATTGTCTGTAGTCAAGTGCTGGGCTCCTGTTTGGCACTTATACCGAATACTTATTACTCTTCTCGTTTGGTTGGGTATTCTCCTCTAAATCAGTTTAGGGACGCAGTAAAGCCACTAGCATCTTCTGTTTTGGCCGGTGGCGGGGCTTGGTATTTAGCGAATACGGGTCTTATGCCTGACGTGCCAATGCTAATCGTAGCTTTGCTCATGGGGGGGGCTATATACGTTGTTGTCAGTGTTTTGTTCAGGGTTGAAGGGGGGGTTATGGTTTGTAACAAAGTAAGTGGGAATTTTAGATGGGATGGCAGGTGAAAGGAAATGGTTGCAACTAGCATGTCTTCACTGCATAAGGATTTAACTGGTTTTAT
This sequence comes from Alcanivorax sp., assembly GCF_017794965.1. NCBI lineage: Bacteria > Pseudomonadati > Pseudomonadota > Gammaproteobacteria > Oceanospirillales > Alcanivoracaceae > Alcanivorax > Alcanivorax sp. The sequence goes on along the minus strand of NZ_CP051240.1, from coordinate 2,215,145 downwards.
TGACGGGTTAAGTGTGGGCGATGTAGTACCAGAATCAGGAAAAGTTTCTTCTCAAGAAGAGGTTGTTGCTAAATGGGTTGGGAGTTTTGAGTCGCCCTTAGTGTCTGTAATATGCCATTCTTATAATCATGAGCGGTATATTGAGAATGCTTTAGATGGTTTTTTGGCCCAAAAAACCAGTTTTCCATTTGAAATTATTGTTCATGATGATGCTTCAAATGACAGGACTCAGGAAATTATTCAGGGTTATCAAGAACGATTTCCCGATGTGATCAAGACAATTTTTCAGAAGCATAATCAGTACTCAATGGGAAGGCGCCCGTTGGCATTTACTCTCCCCGAGGCAAGGGGAAAATTTGTGGCTTTGTGTGAGGGGGATGATTATTGGTTATCACCAAATAAATTACAAATTCAGGCTGAAGCCCTCTCAAATAATCCTGAAGCTGTTTTGTGTTTCCACAATGCGCTTAGAGTGAATGAAAGGAGGGAGTTTATTAGAAAAATGGACCCATGTAGCAAAATGGAGCTATCCAAGGAAGAGTTGTCGTGTGCTCCGTTTGTGCCAACGCTAACACGCATGTTTCGAAATTACGGGTTTCCATGGATGGATTTGCCAAATGCCCCTATTGCGAATGACATTTGCTTAACTGCGTTTCTTTCCCAGTTTGGTGGAGCTGTCTATCTTGGAGACACTATATATTCGATTTATCGTCATCATGAAGGTGGGGTGTGGTCGAAAAAGAGTCGTTATGAAAAAGCGCGGATGACGATTGATTCTAGGCTGTTTATAGCAAGCCAAGTAGATGACGGTGAGGTAAATGTTAGTGAGCAACTCAAGATATCGCTCTACACCGTCCTGGATTTGATTGGTCCATTGCAGGTGCTCTTGGCAACGGCACAGTATTTTCGACAAAGAATAGCAAATGCAATAAAGCGTAGGCTTTCTTGAAATTAATAACCATGCATCAGTGTGCTCCATGACAACATCTTTTAGTATATCGATAATTGTGCCAGCGTATAATGTCGAGAGCTACATTGCGGAGGCTATTGAATCGATTTTATCCCAAACAATACTTCCTGATGAACTTATCATAGTCAATGATGGCAGTACGGATAGAACACGAGAAGTGATTTCTAGATATGAAAACCATCCAATTGTTCAAGTTTTAGATAAAAATAATGAGGGGCTTGGGCCTGCTAGAAATTCAGGTGTTGATCTGGCAAGTTCAGATTACATTTATTTTTTTGACTCAGACGATATTTTGTCACCATTTTTCGTTGAAAATATAGCGCGTCATGTTTCTTGTAGTCCTAATGCCGATCTCATTGTTTTTTCTGGTGAAACATTTTTTGAAAATCATGCTGCAAAGTTATTTTCTCCTCCAGATTATAAAAGGAAGGTAGAAGGGAAATACAAGAGTGGCCTGGATCTTTATTGGGAGCTGTATAAAAATAGATCCCTGTATTCTAGCGCTTGTCTTTATGTGTCCCGAAGGATGCTCTGGGTGGAAAATAACCTTTCATTCAAAAGCATCATTCATGAAGATGAAGACATTCTTTTCCCTCTTTATATGTGCGTTGTTGATTGTTATTGCATTTCCGATGTGTTTTTTTTCCGGAGGGTGAGAGAAGGCTCTATCATGTCATCTGGTTTCTCTCAAAGTCACCTTTTCGGGATTTGTGTAGCTATTGAAACAATGCTTGCATTGAAAGCTAGACAGAATGTGGGTTCTTTATTTTTTAGAAAGTGCTGGCGACATAGGATGAGGAGTCTGGTAGTTACGAGTTTTAAGCGTCAGCTGTTCCTCGGGGGGGTAAGGCCGACCCGTATAATGGTAAGAGGGTTTCTAAGTGTGTTTGGTTTCAAGGTTTTTGTCTTGGTTTTCAAGGCTTACTTTGATTATTTAAAAAGTCAGCTTACATTGGTTCGCTCTTAGGGTTTGCATAGAAATGAATAATTCCTGTGAGTTGCCATTTTTTTCTATAATTATTCCTGTCTACAATAAAGAAAAGGTGGTTTTGAGATCTATTGAGTCTGCGCTAAGCCAGTCTTATTCTGATTATGAAATTATAGTTGTTCTTGATCCGTCCACAGATAGAAGCAGTGAGATTGTGAGGTCGCTAACAGATCCTCGGATCCGCGTTTTTGAAAGAGATAACCCCGGGCCAGGTGGTTATGCTGCTAGAAATCTGGGCATAAAAATGGCGAAAGGCCAGTGGATTACATTTCTTGATGCAGATGATGAATGGCTTGATTCTAGTCTCGCAGAGCATTATCGGTTAATTCAGGAATCTAATGCAAAAATAGTTTGTACTAGTTGGCAGGAGTATGATGAAACGGGCTTAATCACAGTTGGCCGACCTGTGGCAGAGCGGTTATTATCGTGTGCTGATTTTTTTGAAGCTTATTCTGTCGAGGAACGCCTTGTTAATACAAATACGATTGCTGTCAAAAAAGAGTTATTTGACACAGTAGGTGGTTTTCCCGAAAACAAGTATTCACGTGGTGGTGATGTCGCTACATGGATCAGGCTTGCTTATGCTTCTTGTTCGGTCATGTGTTCAACAATAGAAACTGCAATTTATCACCGAGAGGATTCTACAGTAACGAAATCAATTGCTCCTTCTATCTCTGGGAATGCGATATATAACGTATGCGCCGATATTTATACTTCACAGAGTTGTGAGCAGGGCGTTCGACGTTCACTTTACAAGCTTTCCAATCGGCATATCAGGTATGGATTGGCTTACCAAGCCAAATTAGGTCAGCTGAGAGTATCTGATTTGAAATATTTTCGATTTTCTGTATCTCCATTTGAATATTCTATATTTTTGCTATTGGCCTTACTCCCCTCCAAACTGGCTGGATGCTTTGCACAATCTGTTTTGTGGTTGAAAAGGGCTTTTCGCGGCAAAATGGCTTTTCAGAAATGAATATCAAGATATTGATTGTTTGTTCCAGCCTGGGAGGTGGCGGCGCTGAAAAAGTCGCTGCGAATCTTGCAAGCGCCTTCTCAGGTTTAGGGCATGATGTGACGGTTTTTTGTCGTCCTTGTAAGAAACAATACCCGGTTGATTCAAGGGTGAGGATCATTCATCCATCTAAAAGAATGGTGGTGTCGAGAATAATTTCACTTGCCTCACTTGTACGGAGTAAAAGCCCAGATTTTATTTTAAGTTTTACAGATGTCTCCAATGTCGACGCTTGGTTTGCATCGAAAATAGCTGGTTATTCTGGCGTTAGGGTCCCAACAATCCACAATGATCTGAAATTAAGAGATTCTAGGGTCAAGGCATCATTAAAGAAATCGATTGTTTATTATCTTCATCGTTTGGCATGCCTGTCTGCTTCCAGGGTTGTTGTTGTGTCAAAGTCTGCTGCGGTTAGTTTTTGTGATTATTACAAAATAGATGTCAAGAAAGTCTCTTGTATCTATAATCCAGTGATATCTGACAATTTTAATCTTCTTCCTGCGGTCTCACAAAATAGTCTAAAAAAACAGATTAGGTTGGTTGCTGTGGGTAGGCTCGTAGATCAGAAAAACTACCCGCTCATGATCGATGTGATGGAGACCCTTTGTCGTGACCAGGTGCACGAATTCACCCTTGATATCTATGGAGAGGGTGAATTGGAGGGTGAATTAAAGCGATGTGTTGAGCAAAAGGCACTGACAGATGTTGTAACTTTCCGTGGCTTTTCATCTGATTTAGATAAAGTATTGCCTGAGTACGACTGTTTCATTTTAACTTCTGACTGGGAAGGGTTTGGGAATGTGCTTGTAGAGGCATTGGCTTGCGGCCTGCCTGTCGTGTCTACAGCTTGTCCATCTGGTCCTGAAGAGGTTCTTGGTTGGGGGCGTTTTGGCACGCTTGTCGAGCCTGCTAATTCGAAATTATTTGCTGATGCCGTGTTGCACACTATTAACCAACCTAAGGACGTTGATCGTTGTGAGCTGAATCAACATCTTCATCAGTTCCGTGAAAGTGTGATTGCCCAGCACTACCTGGATGTGTTTTCTACGTGTTAAACGAATTAAAGTTTCATATTAATATTTTCAGACGTTACCGCTTTTGGAGTAACTCTGGTTGTATTTATATCCATGTCCCTAAAGCAGCGGGAACTAGTATCAATACTGCTTTATACGGCAGAACTTTAGGGCATTATTCGGCGAGTCAAATACAATCCCGTTTTCCTTCCTTGTTTTCGGAGTGTTTTACGTTTTCTTTGGTGAGAAACCCCTGGGACAGGGCGTTATCTGCCTATCGTTTTGCTCTTATTGGTCGAACTGAATCAATGGGTGTTCGCAAGCCGGAACAGTATCAGATTCCTGAATTTTCCAGTTTTGAACGTTTTGTCTGTGATTGGCTTCCCTCAAGAGATCTCTCAAAGTGTGACTTTATTTTTCAGCCCCAACATTCTTTTGTTTGTGATGAGAACATGAAAGTCATGGTTGATCATTTGGGCTATGTAGAGCGGTTGGCAGAGACTATCTGCTTTGTTGAGGCGCGTCTTGGACGTCCCCTTGATGTGAAGATGGCAAACTCAACCGCTCCCCAGGATAAAAATTATCGTGATGCTTATGTCAACAATGAAATGATAGAAACAGTGCGTTCAGTTTATAAGGATGACATTGATCTTTTTGGATATGAGTTTTAGGGCTGCAGGTTGTTAATATGAAGTTGATGCATTTTATAGCTGCCCCTGCAGCCGGTGGTGCGGAGGTGTACGTCAAGGATCTTTGCAAGGCGATGGCTGGGCAGGGGCATGATGTGCACTTGGTGTTTCTTAGCCGCGCAGAGGAGATTGGTCGTGATCCTGATTATCAGGAGCGTTACCTTAGCGAAATTGACTCTGCAGGAATTACCTATTCGTTTATGCCGCCGGGATCAAGGCGACGACCTTTTAATTCTGGGCGGCATCTCAGAAATATTGTAAGTGACTATTCTCCGGATCTACTTCATTGTCACCTTTATTACTCGTTGCTGTTTGCTTTTTTTGTTACTTCAATTCCTGTTGTCTATACGCACCATAATATCCTTCTTAAGGTGCCCTCATTTTTGTATCGGATTTTCGACTACAGGGTTGCGGCTTATATCGGTATTTCTCAAGCTTGCGCTAACCTGTTGCGCTCAGTTTCGGCAAAGTCGGTTCATCGTATTGATAATGGCGTCGATTTTGACCGTATATTGCCGGTGGTTGGCAGGCGTGACTCGGTTCCACATGTCGCAATGGTCGGTACGTTATGTGAACAGAAGAATTACGACCTTTTTCTTGAGGCTGTTTCGTTGCTGGCTGATCTTGATTTTTCGGTTTCCATTGCCGGCGAAGGTGAGGATCAGTCCCGTCTGTTGAAAAAGGCTGACGATCTTGGGCTTTCTCGTAAAGTTACCTTTCTGGGTAATATCTCCAATGTAAAGGAACTGTTGGCAGGGGCTGATATTTTTGCCATGTCGTCCTCGTGGGAAGGATTGCCGATTTCACTCCTGGAGGCGACTGCGGCTGGACTGCCTTCAATTGTTACCAATGTAGGTGGGTGCTCGGAAGTGATTCACTCCTGCCAGAGTGGCGTGGTTGTCGATGATCCGACCCCGCTTGAATATGCGCACGCCTTGGGCTCCCTGATTGAATCTCATGCTTCTCGTTGCTTTTATGGGGATAATGCTTCTCGCTATTCCAGTAAATACAGTATCCAGTATTCTGCTGAAAGGCATTTAGCCCTTTATGACCAATTGGTTCGATCTTGAGGTTATTCTGTGGGTGATCTCGGTTCTTCTGCTATCCAGCTTGTCTCTTCTCTTTTTGTCTTCATTTTGGGAGCCATTATTTGTCTTGCTTTAAGGCGAGTTTTTTGCTGCCCATCTTCCCGAGCCTTGCTTATCTATTGTTGGCACTCCTTGTTCTCGATTGTTACCTATCTATACATTACTAATTTCGGTGGCGATGCGATTGCTTATTTCCGCTATAGCTTCTCGACTGATCTGCAGTTCTCATTTGGTACGGGTGGAATCCGGTTTATCACATCTTTTTTGACTCAGGGTTTGAATCTTTCATTTCTTGGATGCTTTCTGGTTTTCCAGATTTTTGGCGCAATCGGATTGATTGCCTTTGATGCGGCTTTACGAGAGGTGACGTGGCATAAAACGCGAAGTTTACGTCTTTTGGCGACGGTGATTGTTTTTTTGCCTTCTGTTAGTTTCTGGTCCTCGGCGCTAGGTAAGGACGCATTATCCTTTTTCTCAATGGGGTTGGCCCTATGGGCCGCCTTGAGTTTGAAGAGTCGTTGGTTTTTGCTGGCAGTGTCCATGCTTGTGATGTTAATAGTGCGCCCGCATATGGCAGGCTTGCTTGGTATTGGGCTTGCGGGTTCTTTCGTGTTTCAGAAAGGAATACCTTTGCCCCAGAGAGTGGTTTTCGGGTCGTGTGCATTGGCTGCAGCTGTTGCGCTTGTTCCCATCGGCCTGAGTTACGCAGGCGTTGGTGGTGAGGCTGATGCCAGTGATGTCATGGAATATATTGAAGGCCGCCAGGGACATAACCTTAAGGGCGGCGGGGCGGTTGATATTTCCAGTATGAGTCCGCCTGTGCAGATGTTTACTTACCTGTTCCGCCCCACGTTGATTGAGGCCCGCAACCTGTTTTCGCTGGCGGCGGCGCTGGATAACACTATCTTGCTGTTTCTGTTTGTTGCGGGTGGCTGGGCACTTGTTAAAAAGCCACTGCCTCCTCATTTGCTGGCTCACAACCGCATGTTCCTCTGGATCTACTCGTTCTGTGCCTGGCTGATTCTTGCCATGACGACGGCGAACCTGGGTATCGCCCTGCGACAGAAATGGATGTTTACTCCGATGTTGATTTTTTTGCTGATTTCGGTGATTGGCCGTTCACGGTACCCAGCCGAGTCTGACGCTCCGCCTATTGAAGGGAGCAACCGATGACAAAGCCGGTCTTTTTGCTGGTGGCCAGTTTCCCGGATTCATTGATCAAGTTTCGTGGCCCGTTGATCGAGGCACTGATTCAGGCAGGTTGCACGGTGCATGTGGCGGTGCCGGGGCTGGAGGCTGAATCTGATATTGCTTTGCGCCTTATGGGCTTGGAGGTGACGGTTCACGATATTCCTCTCGAACGTACAGGGCTGAATCCCGTGAAGGATCTTTCTGCGTTGCTGGCATTGCGCAAGCTGGTCGGGCAGATCCGGGCGGATTACGTGCTTGGCTATACGATCAAGCCGGTCATTTACGGTACCTTGGCGGCATGGTTGGGTGGGGTTCGTCACCGCTTTGCCCTGATTACCGGCCTGGGCTATGCCTTTACTGGTGAGGCGACAGGCTTGCGTAAAGTGCTGCGGCTGTTGATTCAGAAGCTGTATAGGTTTTCCCTGTCTCGAAATCGTCTGGTGTTTTTCCAGAACCCGGATGATGAGTCGTTGTTCAGGCAGTTGAACCTGTTGAAGCCCGCCATCCCTTCCCGTGTGGTGAATGGCTCCGGTGTCGATGTGGCGGAATATTCAGTGTCGCCTTTGCCAGAGGCACCGGCATTCCTTCTTATTGCGCGACTGCTTGGAGACAAGGGGGTTCGCGAGTACGCACAAGCTGCTGCCTTGGTAAAAGCGCAGTATCCTGAATCGGTGTTCCGGCTAGTGGGCTGGATTGATGATAATCCGGACGCTATACGCCAGCAGGAGCTGGATGAGTGGGTGGCATCGGGTACGGTGGAGTTTCTTGGCAAGCTTGCGGATGTTCGCCCTGCTATTGCCAGTTGTAGTGTGTATGTGTTGCCTTCTTACCGTGAAGGGACGCCACGCACCGTGCTGGAGGCCATGGCCATGGGGCGGGCAGTTATTACCACCGATGCCCCAGGGTGCCGTGAAACCGTGTTGGATGGCGATAACGGTTATCTTGTGCCGGTGCAGGACGTTGCATCGTTGGCGAATGCCATGACGAAGCTGATTGAGAGCCCGGATCGAGTTGCCACGATGGGCGCGCGATCACGCCAGATTGCCGAAGAGAAGTACGATGTACATAAGGTGAATGCGGTAATGCTCAAGGAAATGGCGCTGTGATGAAACGGTTGATGGATATCGCTGGTGCCCTGTGTGGGCTGCTGGTGCTTGGCCCGGTGATTTTGCTATTGGCCGTGCTGGTCAGGATAAAACTGGGTAGCCCAGTGTTGTTTCGGCAGGTCCGCCCTGGAATGGATGGTCGAGCCTTTGCAATGGCCAAATTCCGCACCATGACGGATGCTCGTGATGCCAGCGGTGACCTGCTGCCGGATGCGGATCGACTGACAGGCTTTGGTCAGTTTCTTCGTTCCAGTAGCCTGGATGAGCTACCTGAACTTTGGAACGTGCTGAAGGGGGATATGAGCCTTGTAGGGCCACGCCCTTTGTTGATGGAGTACCTGCCGCTGTATTCAGAGCGCCAGGCGCGTCGCCATGAAGTGCGCCCGGGTGTGACCGGCTGGGCACAGATCAATGGCCGTAATGCGTTGAGCTGGGAAGAAAAATTCGAGCTGGATGTGTGGTATGTGGAAAACCGTACCTTGTGGCTGGATATCAAGATCCTGTTTCTCACTGTGTGGAAGGTGGTTAAGCGCGATGGCATCAGCCAGGATGGTGAGGCGACGATGTCAAGATTTACAGGATCAAAGGTGCAGAGTACGTCTGGCGAATAAGCAGGTAAAAGTATGAAGGAACTTGTGATTATCGGTTTCGGAGGTTTTGGTCGCGAGATCGCGTGGCTAGCCAAAGACTGTGGAAGAACGGTGCTCGGTTTTTTGGATGACAATGTAGAGCCGGGATTGCATGGAGCACATAGGCTGCTTGGTAAAGCCTGTGATTGGACGAAATTTTCTGATGCAGAGTTTGTTGTGGCGATTGGTAGCCCGAGAGTCAGGAAAAAAGTTGTCAATGTACTTGCTTCTGAAGGCCTGACAGCATTCGCTACATTGATCCATCCTTCCGTGAGGATGGACGAAAGCGTACACGTTGGCCAGGGCTCGTTGATTTGTGCCGGCACTATAGCAACGGTCGATATCAATATCGGCGAACATGTCATTCTCAATCTTAATGTTACAGTTGGGCATGATTGCATCATTCATGATTTTGTGACGGTTGCCCCCATGGTGGCGCTTTCCGGCAATGTGACGTTATCCCCTGGCGTGGAAGTTGGGACAGGTGCTGCAATCCGGCAAGGCGTTGAAATGGCCGCTGGCTCAATGCTGGGAATGGGTGGGGTTCTCACAAAAAATACTGAGAAGAACACCATTTATATTGGCTCTCCTGCAAAAGCTTTCAAACCATTACCTGAGTTTAATTGAATTATGCTTAACGGCCCTTTTTCTCCCTGGCCTGCTTTTACCCAAGAAGAGGCCGATGCGGTTTCACGTGTGTTGCTTTCCAACAAGGTGAATTACTGGACTGGCCAGGAGGGGCGTGAATTCGAGCGCGAGTTTGCGGCCTTTGCCGGTACCGAGTATGCCATTGCTGTTGCCAACGGCACCTTGGCGCTGGATCTGGCCTTGCAGGGGCTGGGTATTGGTGCTGGTGATGAAGTGGTGGTAACGCCGCGCACGTTCCTGGCGTCGGCAACGTCGGTGATCAACGCTGGTGCCACACCGGTGTTTGCGGATGTGGATCCGGATACCCAGAACATTTCCCCAGAAACTGTTGCTGCGGTGATTACCCCGAAGACCAAGGCGGTTATCTGTGTCCATTTGGCCGGTTGGCCCTGTGATATGGACGGCATGATGGCCCTGGCCGATCAGCATGGTCTGTTTGTGATTGAAGACTGTGCCCAGGCCCATGGGGCGACTTATAAGGGCCAACCAGTCGGCGGGTTGGGGCATGTGGGGTGTTGGTCGTTCTGCCAGGACAAGATTATGTCTACCGGCGGTGAAGGTGGCATGGTGACCACGAATGACCGCGCCCTGTGGTCTCGCATGTGGAGTTTCAAGGATCATGGCAAGAGCTGGGACGCTGTTTATGAGCGTGACCATCCGCCAGGGTTTCGCTGGCTGCATGAATCCGTGGGCACTAATTGGCGGCTGACGGAGATGCAGTCGGCCATTGGGCGAATACAGTTACAGCGCATGGCAGATTGGACTGCCGCCAGGCAAGCCCATTGCCGGGCGATCTGGGAAACGGCGGCATCGCTTCCTGGCTTGCGGGTGCCGGCGGTCCCGGACGATATCGGCCACGCGGGTTACAAGTGTTATGTGTTCGTGGATGAGCAGGGCGTGGAAGATGTAGCGGCTGTGCGGGATCAGATCATGAATGCCATGGTGGCTGAAGGGGTGCCTTGCTTTTCCGGGTCTTGTTCCGAGGTGTACCGGGAAAAGGCCTTTACCGATCTGGGGCTGGGGCCTAAGGAACGGTTGCCTGTGGCCAGGGCGCTGGGGGATTCGTCGCTGATGTTTTTGGTGCACCCGACGCTGACTGTCCATGAGGTTGGCAAGACCTGTGAGGTACTCAAGCGGGTGATCTCAATGTTGCTTGCCGGTGCCAAGATGGGCACCTGATATGACGGCCTCCAACTTCTGGAAAGCATTAAAGGGTGAAACAGGTGGGGCCCTGATCCGTACCTTTATTGCCAAGGGGGTTTCGGCGTTTGGTTCGCTTGGCCTGGTGGTGGTGATGGGGCAGCTCTATGGACCCAGTGGTGTTGGGGTCTATGCCTTGGCCCAAGGTTTGTTGTTAGGGGCTGGTATCTTGGCGCGCAGGGGGATGGATAACGCCCTTATTCGGTTTGTGGGACGAGACTATCAATCCCCTCAGGTGCGTGATTATCTCTATCTTGCCGCTCGTCGCAGCCTGGTCGTCAGCCTTCCTCTGGGAGTGGCGGTCTGTCTCATGCGTGGGCACATTGAAGCCTTCTTTGCTATGCCCGGGCTTGCCAATGTGCTTTTGGGTATCGGTTTGGCGATCCCGTTTTATACCTGGAGCTTGATTCTGGCGGGTTTTTTTAAAGGCGTGCGTAAACCCGCCACGGCTGGCTTGCAGGAAAATGGTGCGATTTCTCTTGTTGCTGCTGGGTTACTGTTGTTAAGCGGGGCCTATTTTCCGGCGGAGGAACAAGAGATCGGACATATTGGCTGGGTATACCTTATTGCTGCGGCTGTGATTGCGGCCAAAGGGCAGGTGGTCATTTGGCTATGGCTCGCCCGGTCTGGTGCGGCCTACTGGCAAGTTATTGAGCCTGAAGCCCAACATGATTTTCGGGCGGCGTCCCGGTCCTTTTTCATTATTGGGATTGCTGTCTTCATACAGTCCGTTCTCAGCATCCTTATTGCCGGTAAGTTGCTCAGCGCCGGGGAATTGGGCTTGTTCAAGTCAGCACAACAAATTGCGATCTCAGTTGCTTTTGTGTTGATGGTCATCAATGCCATTTTTCCTCCCCGTTTTGCATCACTGTTTCATGAAGGCAAGATGGAGGCACTAGGCCATACTGTACGAAGGGCAGCCCTGCTTGGTCTGGTGCTGTCGTCTCCCTTCATGTTGGTTTGTCTGCTGGTCCCGGAGTGGGTTTTGGGCTTGTTGGGCGATGGGTTTGCCCCTGCTGCCAACTTGTTGCGGATTCTGGCGCTGGCTCAGCTGGTAAATGTCGCCACCGGTTCGGTGGGCTTCCTGCTCAACATGACAGGGTACGACCGCATAATGCGAAGTATTGCATTGCTCTGTAATAGTCTGGGGTTGCTGGGGTTCATCTTGTTGCCTCAATGGTTGGGTGCTTTGGGGGCTGCCTTGGCACTTGCCTTTGTATTGGTGGCGCAGAATCTGGTCGCCATGATTATGGTCTGGATGAAATTGGGTATCTGGACCTTGCCCGGCCCTAATGTATTGGCATGGCTGGGTGTCAAACCCCGGATTCGGTAGTCGGTTTACAGCAGAAATTACCGGGTGTAGCCGCTGATGCAACCGGTTTTCGGCCGGATCAGGTAAGTCGCCCTTGGTGGCCGGTAGGTTATTTCATTTTACGCCTCTCTTTTAATTGATTCTGTGTTGTCTGCAAGTGACAGGATGGTCGGTGTCTTTGTGGGACGCTGCCTGTGTTTGTGTGGCATAGAGTCCACGAACTAGAAATGAGGAGGTATTAAGCCTCAACGGACTTCACCTTTTGGGGGATGTGCGCTCCGGGGGGAAGTACATAAGCTGTAGCAAGTGAGTGGGGGAGCGCTGAGACAGAGACCATCAAGGCCTGGGTTTGTTCGTACAGCAAGCTGAATCTCCCACCGGGAGTGAGTGCTGGCGTGGTGATGCCGCGGGGCGATGATTGAATTTGTGTCGCGCCGCCAGCCTCATGCCTCCTATTTTACCAATGTTGTCGCCCCTTAATCGCTGTGGGATAGGGCTTGCCTGGTGAAGGTGCCCTAACCTGGTTGGTGGTAGCTTCGCTTGCCAGCAAGCTCCCACAAAGGAAAGGCTTACTCGCTCGGTCGCAGCGATCGTTCCGGCTCTGCTGGGAAAGATGCGTGGATTGGCGCCGGGCGCGGGAGCATAGTTAGCGCCGCTCCTTCGGGTGAGGCTGTTCACTTTGGTAGTGGTTTTGGGTTCTGGTGGGAGCTTGCTTGCAAGCGAAGCCCTTGTTTATGGCGCCGATTTGCGTGCAAGAAAGCTCCCACTGAAACCAGGGATCGGCGGAGATGGGCTTGCGCCCATTTCCGCCCTACGAAATACAGCATGAACATGGATGTGAATAGCAGCGGTCACGTTTGCGCGTGTTTTGCGTGAGGTGTGTGGTTGCTGAATGAAACGGGGTTTAAAGACATGGATCGTCGTGATGCTGCCCTGGAGGGGGCGTTTCCCTATGTGGTGCACCACGGTGCGGTTCAGGGGGTGACAGGCTCCGCCCACGAGTGGGTGGTGAGTGAGTCAGCCTCGGTACTGATTGACTGTGGGTTGTTTCAGGGCCGTGATGTGGGTCCGGATGGCGCGTCGGCGTCGGACCTGTCTATTGATTTTGATATTTCCCGGATTCAGGCGGTGGTGCTGACCCATGTGCACATTGATCACGTGGGGCGGCTGCCGTGGCTGTTTGCAGCGGGCTATGACGGGCCTGTGTTCTGCAGTGAGCCCTCTGCGCGGCTACTGCCCATTGTGCTGGAAGATGCGTTCAAGCTGGGCATCAGTCGTCAGCCGGACCGGGTCGAGGCTTTTTTGACCCTGCTGGAACAGCGGCTAGTGGCGGTGCCCTATGAGAAGTGGCAGCCGTTGCCGCTGGCGGGGGAGTCCGCCTTCATTCAGTTGCTGCCAGCGGGCCATATTCTGGGCTCGGCGTCGGTGTCATGCCGGGATTCGCAGGGGCATGTGACGGTGTTTTCCGGTGATCTGGGGGCGCGGCTTGCGCCGATTCTGCGCTCTGCCCAATCGCCTTACCGGGCAGATTGCCTGGTGATTGAGAGCACCTATGGGGATCGGCTGCATGAGGGCCGTGCGGCCCGTTCTGCTCGCCTGGAACGGGCCCTGGTGCGGGCCATGGAAGACAGAGGCACATTGCTGATTCCGGCCTTCAGCATTGGCCGTACCCAGGAGTTGCTCTACGAGCTTGAGGGGTTGATCCACAAGCACCGTGACAAGGCCATCAACCCGGATCTGGACTGGGATGCACTGCCCATCATTCTGGACTCGCCGCTGGCCAGCCGTTTTACCCGTGTGTACCGGGAGCTGGATGCTTTCTGGGATGTGGAGGCCCGGGAACGGCTGGGCGAGGGGCGCAATCCGCTGGGGTTTGAGCAGCTGCTGACGGTGGATGACCACGGGGCCCATGTGCGCATGGTGCGGCACCTGGCGGAAAGTGCCCGCCCGGCGGTGGTGATTGCCGCCAGTGGCATGTGTGCCGGCGGGCGTATCATGAATTACCTGAAAGCCATGCTGGGCGATGCCCGGCACAATTTGCTGTTTGTGGGCTATCAGGCCTGGGGGACGCCTGGGCGTACTATCCAGCAGCAGGGGCAGGGGGGCGAGGTGGAACTGGATGGCGAGCGTTACCCGATTTCCTTGCCGGTGACCTCCATCAGTGGTTATTCCGCCCATGGCGACCAGCAGGATCTGCTGGATTTTGTGGGCGGGATGCAGGAATTTCCCACTGAAGTGCGTGTGGTGCATGGCGATGATCATGCCAAGGCCGGGCTCAAGACGGCGCTGGAGGCGTGGTATGGGCGTTGGGGGCTGGAGGTGAGGGTGTGGTGTCCTTGAAAGGCAGCGGCGAGCTTCTAGCGGCTAGCTTCGAGGTGAAGGCGTAAAAGAGCTTCAAGCTACAAGCTTCAAGCCGCAAGGAAGATCAAAGGCCAAATCGGGAGGGGCCGTCAAAGGGAGAGCTTTTTGTGGGAGTCTGCTTGCAGACGAAGGTTTGGGCTATTCGCGTGCAAGCACGCTCCCACAGTGTACCGCAGTCGGGGGGAGCGGTGGTTCCACCGCGATTGGAGTTTCAAGCCATAAGCTACAAGGAAAGAAAAAGGCAGCGTTGAGATATGAGCTTCGAGCTGTGAGGGTAATCAAAAGCCGGACCGGGGGTCGACACAAAAGCTTCGCTTGCAAGCAAGCTCCCACAAAAGAAGATGGGGCCTGAAAATGTGGGGCAGCAGTGGTCCAGGTGGGGAGCTTTTGTGGGAGTCTGCTTGCAGACGAAGGTTTTGGCTATTCGCGTGCAAGCAGGCTCCCACAATGACCCCGTGGCCGGGAGGCTTTGTTTTGTGGGTGCGGTGGAACTGCTGCTCCTGCTGGGTGGATGCCTGCAAGATTGGCGTTCCTCCGTCTTTATGAGGGCCGCGGTTTCCCGTAGGAGCCTGCCTGCAGGCGATCTTTCCACGGACAGGGCGTTCTTCCCCAAGCGAAATGCGGCTTGGTGCAATCGTAATAAAGTCGAAAAAATGACCGTCCGTGTGAGTCTGTACGCGGTAGACTGGCCAGAATTGCGTTCAACTACGAAACCGGCGCTCTGGCTATGCACTCCGGCGCACATTGGATTGCAAAGCAATGCTTTCGGCTAGGCATTTAATGTGTCCTTACCCCCAAATGGGGTATGTGAGGCGGAGAAACGGCTGTTAAAATGTGCCTCCGATGACACTCAAGTGTCACTTGTTCGTTGGAATATATGACAGCTTGGCTATAATGCCTGACACTCGATAGTGTGAATTAAGTCACAGTGCAACTTTGGAAATACTGTGTTTCCTGGTCACATGGATGGACCCAAATGCCTAATAAGTGGCTTTACCCTTCTGTATACCGACTGGTATCTATATCGCGCTTTTTCAAGCGCTGCATCATGCTGGGCGCCGACCTGGTGGCGCTGCCGGTGCTGGTGGCGGTGGCATATGCTCTGCGTCTGAATACCTTCACCCCCCACTTCGATGATATCTGGTTGTTTGTGGCCACTCCGCTGGTGGCGGTGCCGGTGCTTTACCTGGCGGGCTTCTACCGCTCCATTGTGCGTTATTTGGGGGCCGAGGTGGCCTGGTCGCTGCTTGTCGGTGTGTTGGTCTCCGTTAGTGCCTTGGCGGCCCTGTCTTATATGGTGCCGGAGGCGTCGGTGCCGCGCTCGGTATTCCTGATCTGGGGTATGTTGGCCATTTTGTACCTGGGGGGTAGCCGTTTCCTGATGCGCCGTTTTCTGGTGAATGTATTGGGCGGTGGCCTGAATCGCCAGCCGGTAGCGGTGTTCGGGGCTGGCGGCGCTGGTGCCCAGTTGGTGTCCGGCCTGCAGTCCAGCACGGAGTTTTTCCCGTCGCTGGTGGTAGATGATGATGCCAGCAAGCACGGTACCTTGCTTGCCGGGGTCCCGATTGTGTCTCGCGACGCGCTGGAACAGGCGGCGAAACAAAAGAAAGTGTCTGCGGTGTTAATGGCGCTGCCCTCCATCAGCCGCTCTCGCCGTATGGCGATTGTTCGCTGGCTGGAAACCCTGAATGTGCGGGTCCAGACCGTGCCGGCCCTGGTGGATATCGCCATGGGCAAAGCGCGCCTTGAAGAGGTGCGAGATGTGGCCATTGAAGATTTGCTTGGCCGCGACTCTGTGCCTCCCCGCAAGGATCTCTTGCACCGCTGCATCAGCGGCAAGCATGTTTTGGTCACTGGTGCAGGGGGATCCATTGGCAGCGAGTTATGTCGCCAGATCCTGAAGCTGTCTCCCTCTCGCCTGGTGCTGTTCGAGCAGAGCGAGTTTTCACTCTACGCGATCGAGAAAGAGCTGCGGCAGATAGTGGCTGAGCGCAAGCTCAAGGTTGAGGTTGTGCCGGTCCTGGGTTCGGTGGTGAACCGGGGGCTCATGGAGCATCATTGCCGGATGCACCGGATTGATACGGTATATCACGCTGCAGCCTATAAACATGTCCCCATTGTGGAGGCCAATCCGGCTTCCGGCGTACGTAACAATATTCTGGGTACCCTGGAGTCGGCACAAGGTGCCGAGGCGGCAGGGGTGAAGCACTTTATTCTGGTGTCCACGGATAAGGCGGTGCGGCCGACGAATGTGATGGGTGCCACCAAGCGCTTTGCCGAGCTGGTGTTGCAGGCCATGGCCTCCCGCGAATCCGGCACGGTGTTTTCCATGGTGCGGTTTGGCAATGTGCTGGGCTCGTCCGGCTCCGTGGTGCCACTGTTTCGCGATCAGATTCGCCGTGGTGGGCCGGTAACGGTGACCCATCCGGATGTGATCCGGTATTTCATGACCATCCCGGAGGCGTCCCAGTTGGTAATCCAGGCAGGGGCCATGGCAAAAGGCGGGGAAGTGTTCGTGCTGGATATGGGCGAGCCGGTGCGAATTGTGGACCTGGCAAGCACCATGATCCATCTGATGGGAATGTCTGTGAAGGATGAGGCTAACCCTCATGGGGATATCGCGCTGGAGTTCACCGGTCTGCGACCGGGCGAGAAGCTGTACGAAGAGTTGATCATCGGTGAATGCAGCGTCCGCACCGAGCATGACATGATCATGCAGGCCAGCGAGGAGACGTTGAGCTGGGATGAAATCCACTTTGCCCTTGAGGCGTTCCGCAAGGCGCTTGAGCGTGGTGACAATGATGCCATGAAGGCATTGCTGCGTAGCTATGTGGCTGGCTATGCCCCCGGGTCTGTGGGTAGCGAACAGACCGCCACCATGCCTACCCGTGAATTACCGCGCCGTGCGGTGGGTGCTCTGTCACTGCCGGATTGAAAAGCAGTTACAAGCTACAAGGAAGGTCAATGCAAAGGCGTGAAGCGCCTTTTTTTCGGTTCATCGCGGAATTGAGGGAATGCTTTACACAAAGCCTGTCCCGTAGGAGCGTCGCTCGCGGCGCGATTCCAGCGCTTTACTGCGCCTTCGGTAAAATCGATCTCTGGTGGGAGATTCAGCTTGCTGAACGAAGAATCTGGTAGCATGCCCTGGTCGATAGCCGCATTCGTTCAGCAAGCTGAACTTCCCACACAAGCAGCAAAGCCAGTTTTACCACGGAGCTCGCAGAGATCACTGAGTTAAAACAATGGGTTTCCTCTCAGACCTCTGTGATGAGATCTTTTTTATCCTGCTCTGGAATCGCGCCGCGAGCGACGCTCCTACGGGAAGGTCTTGGTAGCAGTAACTTCCCGTTAATCCGCGTTGAACCCTTTTTTCGCGGTGGAACCACCGCTATTCGCTCCGCTCACCCCTTCGGGGTCGCACTTCGTGCGTTACTCTGCTGCGCTACGTTCCGACAAGGGGCTGGCGTGCTTTTGTAGGAGCGGTGGTTCCACCGCGATGGCGTTGCCGTCCAGAGGAGGGCTTTTGTGGGAGTCTGCTTGCAGGCGAAAGTTTGGGCTATTCGCGTGCAAGCACGCCCACAATGGCCCGGTGGATGGGATGGTCGCGCTCTTTCCTTATATCAATATCGAATCAATAACCCCTTCTTATATCTCTTTTTCGCTGTAAAATGCGGCAATCATTCTTTTATGTGCTTCGCCGGAAGGATTCGCTGAGTGAGCCTGGATATTCTGATAACCCTGCTGATTGTGGCCTCTGTGTTGGGCGCGCTGGCGACCAATCGTGTGCCGGCGGATCTCACCATGATGGCCGCGCTGGTGGCAGTGCTGGTGGCGGGGATCATTACCCCTGGGGAGGCACTGTCCGGCTTTGCCAACCCGGGTTTGATGACCATTGCCGCCCTGTATGTGGTGGCCGCCGCGCTGCGGGATACCGGGGCGATTTACTGGGTAGCTCATCGTTTGCTCGGGCAGCCCAAATCCGTGTTTTCCAGCCAGCTGCGGCTGATTGCGCCTGCCTCTCTGCTCAGTGCCTTCCTCAATAACACTACCGTAGTAGCGATGATGATTCCGGCGGTGCAGGAGTGGGCCCAGCGATTGAAGCTGTCGGCGTCCAAGTTGCTGTTGCCGTTGAGCTATGCGGCGATTCTGGGCGGTACCTGTACCCTGATTGGCACCAGTACCAACCTGGTGGTGGATGGGTTGGTGCAGGAGAAAGGCCTGCCGGCATTCGGCATTTTCGATGTGGCCTGGGTGGGCATTCCGGTGCTGTTGGGTGGCGGGCTGTTCATGCTGTTGGTGGGCCGTTATCTGCTGCCGGAGCGTGAGGGCATGGTGGCCCAGTGGGAGCATGCCCGTGAATACCATGTGGAAATGATCGTGGCCAAGGGCAGTAATCTGGCGGGGCGGACTATCCAGGATGCTGGCTTGCGTAATCTCACCTACGGCTACCTCACCGAAATCCAGCGGGGCGAGAAGCTGTTTACCGCGGTGGGGCCGGAGATGACCCTGCAAGAGGGCGATCTGCTGGCCTTTGTTGGGGTGCCCGAGTGCGCCCGTGAGTTGCAGCGTATCAGTGGGCTGCAGTCGGCCCATGGGGCTGTGCACAAGCTGGGCCTGAACAATCATCAACGCCATCTGGTGGAGGTGGTGCTGAGCCCGGAATTCCCGGGCATTGGCAAAACCGTCAAGGAAACCGGCTTCCGCACCCGTTACCAGGCGGCGATTCTCAGTATCAGCCGCAATGGTCAGCGCATGGCCGGCAAGGTGGGGGAGCAGATGCTGCGGGTGGGCGATACCCTGTTGCTGGAAACCAGCGAACAGTTTGTGGAGCAATATCGCTACCGTCGCGATTTCATGCTGGTGAGCCCGTTGAAGGATTCCACCCCGCCAGACTTCCGCCGGGCGCCCATTGCGGTGGGTATTCTGGTGGCCATGGTGTTGGCCAATGTGGCGGGGGTTGCGTCCACGCTGGAAGCCGCTATGGTGGCGGCCGGGCTGATGCTGGCCTTTCGCTGTGTGACGGTGAACCGTTCGCGTATGAACGTGAGTGTGAACCTGCCCGTGCTGGTGGTGATTGGCGCCTCGTTTGCGCTGGGCAAGGCCATGGAGGCCAGTGGTGCCGCTGCCTGGATTGTGCAGGAAGCCTTTCCGGACAATGGCGTGTCGCCGTTCATGGCGCTGGTCATCGTGTACCTGCTGACGGCGGCCTTCACCGAGATGATCACCAACAACGCCGCCGCGGTGCTGGTGTTCCCCATTGCTCTCGGTGTGGCGGAACAGCTGGGCGTGAGCCCCATGCCGTTTATCGTCGCCGTGATGTTTGCCGCCTCCGCGAGCTTCATGACCCCACTGGGATACCAGACCAATCTGATGGTCATGGGCCCCGGCGGCTATACCTTCCGGGATTATGTACGGATCGGGTTGCCGATGAGTTTGGTGGTGGGGGGGATTAGTTTGGCGGTGATTCCGGTGGTTTGGGGGTTTTAGCCGCGGCCTTCCCGGTTGGCTTTGAGTTGAAAGTTTAAAGTTCAAAGTTGAAAGGAAGAGCAAAACAATTAGGTGCTTCAAGGATGAAGCACAACAACCGCAAGGAGAGCATGGATGCTTCGATTTGAAAATCTGGATGTATGGAAGCGTGGATCTGCGCTTTGTGTAGAAATGTACCGGTATTTTTACGGGCACAAGGACTTTGGGTTTCGGGATCAGATCACCCGTTCAGCCCTGTCTGTGCCTAGCAATATCGCAGAGGGATTTGAGCGCTTTTCCACAAAGGAAAGAGCGCGCTTCTGGAGCTATGCGAAAGGGTCTGTGGGCGAGTTGAGAACGCAGATCTACATAGGCCAGGAGATCGGCTATATAGCCGAGGAAAAAGCCGGTCGCTGGCTCTCTGAGTCTGAGCAGCTTTCAAAGATGCTGGCGTCCATGATCAAAGGTATTCAGCACACTGAAACCCGGGGTTGAGGGTTGTCCTTTTCAACTTTCAACTTTGAACTTTCAACTGAAGGAATCTCGCATGTCTGACAAGTCTCCCTACCAGGAAAAAGCCAACGAATCCAAAGCCCACGTCGTGTGGCATGAGTCCAATATCTCCAAGGCGGATCGTGCCAAGGTGAAGGACCAGAAGCCGAAGTGTATCTGGCTGACCGGGCTGTCTGGCTCTGGCAAGTCTACCCTGGCGAATGCGCTGGAAGTGGCGCTGACCGAGCAGGGTAAGCACACCTATCTGCTGGATGGCGATAACGTGCGTCATGGCCTGAACAAGAACCTGGGCATGAGCGACGAGGACCGCACCGAGAACATTCGTCGTGTATCCGAAGTAGCCAAGCTGATGGTCGATGCCGGCCTGATCGTTGTGACGGCGTTTATCAGCCCCTTCCGTGCGGATCGCGATGCGGCCCGTGAGCTGTTTGAGGACGGCGAGTTCGTGGAAGTGTTTGTGGATGCGCCGCTGGAAGAGTGCGAGAAGCGTGATCCCAAGGGTCTGTACCAGAAGGCGCGCCAGGGCATCATCAAGGAATTCACCGGTATCGACAGCCCCTACGAGGCCCCGGAAAAGCCGGAGGTGGTGGTGAATACCGCTGAGAATGATATCGAAGCCTGTGTGAAGCAGCTGATCGCCGCGATTGTGTAAGTAACGCAACAGGCTGCACGCTCCACGCAACACGCGAGGAGCCAGAACCAAGCCGCTCCCGGTGTCGGGGGCGGCTTTTTTTGTGGTCTGAGACTCAGCCGTCCACCGCGATGGGGGTGGCTAGCTTCTAGGTAAAGGCGTATGAGAGCTACAAGCTGCAAGGAAAGGCGGAAGATCAGGGGCAAGTTTCAAGTTGCAAGGAAGATCAAAGGCCAAAGCGGGAGGGGCCGTCTAGGGGGGCATTTTGTGGGAGTCTGCTTGCAGACGAAGGTTTTGGCTATTCGCGTGCAAGCACGCTCCCACAATGAGCCGCAGCCGGGGCTTGGTGTTTTGTAGGAGCGGTGGTTCTACCGCGATGGGGTTGGCGTGGCGTATGGCGGTGTTGGTTGAGACTGCAGGGCAGTATACTGACGGACTGAATCCTGCGTGGATAGATGAGTATGCCTGCGTTGTATGGTTTGGGCGTTGAGGCGTGCGTTAAAACGGTTAAGTGAATGATGAATAGCGTTTGGCGAATGTCTCTGTTGTCTGTCATCACCCTGTTGTTTGTCTGTGGTGCCATGTTGCCGGGTGAGATGAGGGAAACGGTCAGCAAGGCTCTTTCGCTGGGCGGGATTGATGTGTACGCGCATCTGTTCTTTTGTGCCTTGATTGCCCTGTTGCTAGGCTGGAACGGGGTGGCTGCCATATGGACCTTTGCGCTGGTGATGGTGCTGGGTGGTCTGATTGAGCTGGCCCAGCTATGGATTCCCTATCGCTCAACCAGCTGGAATGACGTGGCCGGCAACGCGGTTGGCACGATTATTGGACTGTTAATTTTGTGGCTGGGTAAACAGCTGTTGAAAAGAGGGAGTGATGGTTAAAAAAGCGGTTTTACCGGTGGCGGGCTTCGGTTCGCGTATGTTGCCGGCGTCCAAGTCCATTCCCAAGGAAATGCTGCCCATTGTGGACCGGCCCGCCATTGAATATGTCGTGAAGGAAGCGGTGAGGGCAGGGATCAAGGACATTATTCTGGTTTCCCATTCTGCCAAGACGGCCATTGAAGACTACTTTGATACCCAGTTCGAGCTGGAGCACCAGCTGGAAGCCAAGGGCAAGGATGCGCTGCTCGCCGAGGTGCGCGATATTCTGCCCGCGGATGTGAGTGTGATTTCTGTACGTCAGCATCGGGCGCTGGGCCTGGGGCATGCGGTGGCCTGTGCCGCCCCCGTGGTCGGCGATGAGCCTTTTGCGGTGCTGTTGCCGGATGTGTTGGTTGACTGTGCTGGTCAGGACGAGGATCTCGGTGTCATGGTGGAGAAATACCATGCCCGTGGTGCAGCCCAGATCATGGTGGAGGAAGTGCCGGAAGCGCGTGTGGACCAATACGGTATTGTGGCCCTGAAGGGTGACGTGCCGCCCCCTGGTGAGAGTGCGCCCATGACCGCGGTGGTCGAGAAGCCCGCGGTTGAAGATGCACCATCACGCCTTTCTGTGGTGGGGCGTTATGTGCTGCCCGGAGAGATCATGGGCATTCTGGCTGAGACCCCGCCCGGGGCGGGGAACGAAATCCAGCTCACTGATGCCATTGCCACCCTGATGGAGCGCGCACCAGTGGAAGCCTATGCCATGCGTGGGCAGACTTTCGATTGTGGCAACAAGGCCGGTTATCTGCAGGCGATTCTTCACTTCGCCGCGCGACACCCCGATTTGGGCGAGCAGGCGAAAGCGATGATGGCGGCGGAAATCGGAAAAGCAGTTGAAAGTTGAAAGTTTAAAGTTGAAAGGGAAGTCAAAGGCAAGCACGAGCTACGCTTGATTGGATGGGAAAATCCAAAAAGTTCCGAGTCTCACGGAGCTACGAAAGCCGCTGTAGGAGCTTGCCTGCAAGCGATCCGAGCCTAAGCGAGGTATGGATTCCAGAAACGCTGTTTGACCTGTAGGTCTGGGAAAGTAGCGCAGCGGAGTAACGGACTCAGTGCGGCCCCGAAGGGGGGAGCGCAGCGAATAAAGCCAACTTGTTGGCCGAAGGGCTTTCAGGTTGCTGCTGCCACTGCAGAATGGTCCAGGCCCCATTCGGCCAACAAGTTGGCTCTCCTACTGGGGAAGGCTAGATGGCCAAGCACGCATGGGTTCCTTGTGATACGCAGGTCTCCTCATCCGAGAAATGCAGTGATTGAATAGTGATGCCGGGCCAGAAGTCCGGTTTGGTTTTCCTTGCAGCTTGAAGCTTGTAGCTTGCAGCTTGCAGTTCACAGCTGAGGTTTTATGCAAATAACGGTTTATGGCGACACTTTGTGTGCCCAGGTGACGGCGACGGCGTTGGCCCAGACGGGGCATCAGGTGCACTGGTGTGTGGTGGAGCCGCTGTCTCGAGAGCGGTTGGCGGATGGCCGGCCGTTGTTCCGGGAGCAGGGCCTGGATCGTCTCTTTGCGGACCAGCTGGAAAGCGGCCGTTTGATGCCGGGGTTCTGGGAGGATGTACCGCAGGAGATTCCGGATGCGGTGTTTCTGGCCTTGCAGCCTGGTGAGCAGGGCGTAGCAGAGGCGCTGGTACGGCGCCTGGCGTCTTCCACCGGCTGTGGCGTGATTGTGAATCAGACTGTGGGACCGGTGGGTTCCGCCGAGCTGTTGCGCAACATCGTTAAAGAGATCGATGCCCGCGCGGTGCTGGTGGCGTTGCCGGATTTGATCCAGGAAGGGAACGCCTTCCAGACCTTTACCCGCCCGGACAGCATTCTGCTGGGGTGCGAAGAGGGCGAAGGTGAGGCGCTGGTGCGTGAGCTGCTGCGCCCCTTTAATCGTCGCAAGGACGTGATCCAGGTAATGAGCCTGCGTGAGGCTGAATTCGCCAAGTTGGCGATCAGCGGGATTCTGGCAACCCGTATCAGTTACATGAATGACATGGCCAGCCTGTCTGAATCCCTGGGGGTCGATATTGATGTGGTGCGGGTGGCCATGGGCGCGGATCCGCGTATTGGTGAGGCTTACCTGTACCCCGGCTGTGGTTTTGGTGGCCCGGGCCTGAGCAGCAACGTGCTGGCGCTGGTGGATGCCTTGAATGAACGCGCCGCCGAGCCTGGCTTGCTGGAACGTGTGTTGCAGACCAACGAGCGCCAGAAGGAAGTGCTGTTCCGCAAGTTCTGGCAGTTTCATCAGGGTAATGTGGCGGGCAAGAAGGTGGCACTCTGGGGCGTTGCTTTCAAGCCGGGGACGCACCGGGTAGACAATGCCCCGGCCCTGAAAGTGATTGAGGCCTTGTGGGCTCAGGGGGTTAAGGTGACGGCCCATGATCCCAAGGCGCTGGCGGATCTTGGCCAGTGGGCGCAGGGGCGGGGTGCATTGACCCTGTGTGACGACCCCTATGAAGCCGCAGAAGGCGCGGATGCGCTGATGCTGATCACGGAGTGGAAGCCCTACTGGAGCCCGGACTGGCAGCGACTGAAGCGGGTGATGCGCGAGCCGCTGATCCTGGATGGCCGCAATATTTATGAGCCTGCCTTTGTCAGGGAACAGGGGCTGGTGTATAGAGGAATAGGGCGCTAAACATGGTACCGGAACAGGACGTTCTCACTATCAGTACGATCTGGTCTCAACTGGCACAGCGTGCCGGACAGGAAAAATCACGGCATCTGGCGGACTGGTTTGCGGCGGATCAGACGCGCTTTGAGCGCTTCAGCCTGGATGCCTGCGGGCTGCTGGCGGATTTCAGCAAGCAGCGCATGAGTGACGAGAGCCGGGACTTACTGGTGAAGCTGGCGGATGAGCGTCAGCTGCGCCATTGGCTGGATGCCTTGTTTACCGGTGCAGAAGTGAACTGCACGGAAGGACGGGCGGCCAAACACTGGTGTTTGCGTGAGCCTGACGACCAGGCACCGCAGGTCCATGAGCAGCTGGATGCCATGGAAGGGATGGTGGAGCGGATTCTCAAAGGCCACTGGCGGGGCGTGCTGGGTGATGCCATTACCGATGTGGTGAATGTGGGGGTGGGGGGCTCTGACCTGGGGCCCTTGATGGCCGCGTTTGCGCTGCAATCCAGCCTCCCGCCGGCAGGCCAGACCCGCCCGCGGATTCATTTTGCCTCGTCCATGGACGGCAGCCAGGTTTCTCAGGTACTGCAGGAGCTGAATCCTCGCACCACGCTGTTTCTGGTGTCTTCCAAGTCGTTTACCACGGTAGACACCCTGCATAATGCCAAAACCGCCCGCCAGTGGCTGGCACGGGGGTTGGGGCTGGATTATGACGATGCCTCGCTGTTGCGTTGTCATTTCATCGGTATTTCGGCGAATGCCGAGCGCATGTCGGCGTGGGGTATCACGCCGACCAATCAGCTGCAGTTCTGGGAATGGGTGGGCGGCCGTTATTCGCTGTGGTCGGCCATCGGGTTGCCTATTGCGCTGACCGTCGGCATGGACGGATTTCGGGAGCTGCTGGCCGGGGCCCATGACATGGATCAGCACTGCCGTTTGCAACCCTGGCAGGACAATCTGCCGGTGATGTTGGCGCTGGTGGATGTGTGGAATATCAACTTTCTGGATATTCGGGCCCGGGCGGTACTGCCTTACGATGGTCGTCTGAAGCATCTTCCCGCCTATCTTGAGCAATTGGAGATGGAGTCCAATGGCAAGAGTGTGTCGCGGGCGGGCGAGCCGGTGGACTATGACACCTGCCCGGTGATTTGGGGGGAAGTGGGCCCCAATGCCCAGCACGCCTTCTTTCAGCTGTTGCACCAGGGCACCCAGCCTATTGCCTGTGAATTCCTGATGACTGCACGGCGCTATACCGAGGACATGCATTCTGAGGCGGCGGCCGAGCTGGAGGCGCAGCATGCGCTTTCCAATGCCAATTGCCTGGCCCAGTCGCGCCTGCTGGCGCTGGGCGAACGGGCACTGGATCCGAAAGTGGCACTGCCTTCTTACAAGCGATATCACGGCAACCAGCCCAGCACCACATTGGTGCTGGAAGCGCTGAGCCCGCGTGTGCTCGGTGCCCTGTTGGCCATGTATGAGCACAAGGTGTTCGTACAGGCGGTGATCTGGGGGATTAATCCCTTTGATCAGTGGGGCGTGGAGATGGGCAAGGTGATTGCTACGGATATGCTTGCGGTGCTGGCGGACCCGGACAGCGCTGAAGGGCTGGATGCCTCTTCTCTGGCGCTGGCCCGGCACGTGGCTGAAAAGCAGAAATGAGCCTCAATAACCCGTAGGAGCGGTGGTTCCACCGCGATGTTGGGCGGGTAGGGTCAGGGGCTTTTCGCGGTGGAACCACCGCTCCTACAGCGCCGCACCCACCTCCACCGTAGGAGCGGTCGTTCGGCCGCGATCGGCGATGGCTGACAGAATCAATGTCAAGCCGCTGATAGCTCCGTTTCGGGTTGTGTCCCACTATCCTGTGCATGACTTTACCTTATCCCCCCGGTAATGCCCGCCTCAGGAAGGGCCGGGTTTCGATTCCTGGTCAGATCTATCTGGTGACCACCACCACCCGTGATCGTTACCGATATTTTGATGATTTCGAGGCGGGTTGTTCCCTTTGTCAGACGTTATCCCGGCTGGATGAGCTGGAGCTGGTTCGTAATCTCTGTTTTGTGGTGATGCCGGATCATCTGCATTGGCTGTTTTCTCTGGGGGGCAAGCGGGAGCTGTCTGCGGTGGTGCGTTTGGCAAAGAATAACAGTGCCCGGGCATTGGGTAAGTCAATCTGGCAGCCGGGCTTTCATGACCGGGCTATTCGCAGAGAAGGAGATGTGTTGCCTGCAGCCCGGTATATCGTGGCCAACCCGCTGAGAGCAGGTTTGGTCGAGAGTGTCCGGGATTACCCTTTCTGGGATGCCGTTTGGTTGTAGGAGCGGTGGTTCCACCGCGATGGTTGTTGCGGGTTGGTGAGGCTTTTCGCGGTCGGACGACCGCTCCTACGGTGGAGTTGGGTGTGTTTTTGTAGGAGCGGTGGTTCCATCGCGATGTGGTGGCGGCTTGGCGAGGCTTTCGCGGTCGAACGACCGCTTCTACGGCGGGGTTGGGTGTGTTTTTGTAGGAGCGGTGGTTCCACCGCGATGTGGTTGCGGGTTGGCGAGGCTTTCGCGGTCGAACGACCGCTCCTACGGCGGGGTTGGGTGTGTTTTTGTAGGAGCGGTGGTTCCACCGCGATGGTTGTTGCGGGTTGGTGAGGCTTTTCGCGGTCGAACGACCGCTCCTACGTGGGGGTGGGTGTGTTTTTGTAGGAGCGGTGGTTCCACCGCGATGAGGTTGCGGGTTGGCGAGGCTTTCGCGGTCGAACGACCGCTCCTACGGCGGGGTTGGGTGTGTTTTTGTAGGAGCGGTGGTTCCACCGCGATGAGGTTGCGGGTTGGCGAGGCTTTCGCGGTCGGACGACCGCTCCTACGGTGGAGTTGAGTGTGTTTTTGTAGGAGCGGTGGTTCCACCGCGATGGTGGTTGAGGGTTGGTGAGGCTTTTCGCGGTCGGACGACCGCTCCTACGGTGGAGTTGGGTGTGTTTTTGTAGGAGCGGTGGTTCCACCGCGATCCCTCTGCGCTCTGGTACCTGCGATTACGCCTGTTTTCACGTATGATTTCCCCTTTAGCATCTGGCTGACTATCAGGATGAGTCCCCAATGAGTAACCCCGTTCCCGCCTCCATTTTTCGTGCCTATGACATTCGCGGTATTTATGGCGATACGCTTTCTGATGAAACGGCTTTTCTGGTGGGGCGGGCCATTGGCTCCGAGGTGCTGGCACAGGGGCAGAGTGCGATAGCGATCGGGCGCGATGGTCGTTTGTCTGGACCGGCACTGGTGCAGGCGTTGAGTGACGGGGTCAGAGCGACCGGCTGTGACGTGGTGAATGTGGGGATGGTGCCCACGCCGACGCTGTATTACGCCACCTACAACATTGAAGGTCTCAATTCCGGCGTGATGCTCACCGGTAGCCACAACCCGGGCAACTACAACGGCTTCAAGATTGTGATCAACGGCGTGACCCTGTCCGGCGAGCGTATCGTGGCGCTGCGGGAACGCATCATTAATGGCGATCTCGCCGAAGGCGAGGGTGATTACCGGGAGCAGGAGATTCTCGATAGCTACCAGCAGGCCTTTCTCAAGAATCACACTCTTCCCAGATCCTTGAAGGTGGTGGTGGACTGCGGGAACGGCATCACTGGCCTGCAAGCCCCGCAGGTACTGGCGGCACTGGGCTGTGAGGTGGTGCCCCTGTTCACTGAGGTGGATGGGACCTTCCCCAATCATCACCCGGATCCTGGCGATATGAAGAATCTGGTGGACCTGATTGCCGCAGTGAAGTCCGAAAAGGCGGACCTTGGGCTGGCTTTTGATGGCGATGGCGATCGGGTAGGGGTGGTGACGCCCTCCGGCGAGGTGGTATTTCCGGATATTCTGCTGATGGCCTTGGCGGAGGATATGGTGAGCCGCAACCCCGGTGCGAAGGTGATCTTCGACGTGAAATGCACCGGTACCCTGTTTGATGTGATCCGTGGGGCTGGCGGCGAGCCGGAGATGTGGCAGACAGGTCACTCCCTGATCAAGGCGCGCATGAAAGAAACCGGTGCCTTGTTGGCGGGCGAGATGAGCGGGCATATCTTCTTCGCGGAGGACTGGTATGGGTTTGATGATGCCCTTGTGGCGGCAGCCCGTATCCTCGGTATCATCAGTCGCTCTGATGGAGACGCGGATGCCCTGTTCGGGCGTTTCCCGTCGCTGTGCACCACTCCCGAGATCAATATCGAGGTTACCGAAGAAAACAAGTTTGCCATTGTGGAGTATCTGCAGAATCAGGCAGATTTTGGTGAGGGCGAACGCCGAGTGATTGATGGCATTCGTATGGACTACTCCGATGGCTGGGGCCTGTGCCGGGCATCGAATACCTCCCCGAAACTGGTGCTGCGCTTCGAGGCGGATAACGAGGCGGCGCTGGGCCGAATCCGCACCCTGTTTGAGGACAATGTGGCCAGGGCGATGACGGCGGTGGGCTGATGCCGTGGAAGCTTGCCTGCAGGCGAAACCCAATTCCCAAACACGGATGGTTAATCGCTTGCCGGCAAGCGCCTGCGTTAAAGTTTGAGCTGGCCAGGAATGAGCTGTAGATCAGGATGTCATCAATGAAAAAAGTGCTTGTCACCGGCGGTGCCGGCTATATCGGTTCTCACACCGTCCTGCTTCTCCTGGAGGCGGGGTGCGACGTTGTTGTACTGGATAACCTCTGTAACAGCAGTGAGGAGAGCTTGCGCCGTGTACAGAAGCTGACCGGTAAAAGCCTGACATTTATCAACGGGGATATTCGTGACGTTGATTGTCTGAATCGGTTGTTTGGGAACCACGAGATTGCCTCTGTGATTCATTTTGCCGGCTTGAAAGCGGTGGGAGAGTCGGTGGCTCAGCCGCTGCGATATTATGACTTCAATGTGGTGGGGACTATCCGTTTGCTTGAGGCCATGGAACGAGCGGGTGTAAAACAGTTGGTTTTCAGCTCCTCTGCTACGGTTTATGGCGACCCGGCCTCTGTACCAATCAAGGAGGATTTCCCTCTTGGCGCAACAAATCCATATGGGGCTACCAAACTCCATATTGAGGATATGCTCCGGGATCTGCACCAGGCGGATCAGCAGTGGCGTATCGCCTTGCTTCGTTACTTCAACCCTGTTGGCGCGCACGAAAGCGGTGAAATCGGAGAAGATCCTTCGGGGATCCCTAATAACCTGATGCCGTACATCGCCCAAGTGGCTGTTGGAAAGCGAGACAAGCTAAGTGTGTTCGGGGGGGACTACCCGACACCGGATGGCACTGGAGTCCGTGATTATATCCACGTGATGGATCTTGCTGAGGGTCATATCAGAGCGGTTGATGTTTTATCGAAGGCGAACGGATTGATTACGGTAAATCTAGGGACCGGAAATGGCTATTCTGTGTTGGATATGGTGAAGGCTTTCGAATCGGCTTCTGGCTGCTCTGTCAATTTCGAGATAGTTCAGCGTCGACCCGGTGATGTGGCTGTGTGTTATGCCGACCCGATTGAGGCCCGCAACAAACTTGGATGGAAAGCGGTTCGTGATTTGAATGATATGTGCATGGATCATTGGCGATGGCAGAAGAATAACCCTAACGGATTCTAAACTGTGCCAGAATAATGACAGACCCTCCCCGCGGCTATATAACCTGGCTCTGATCATGCAATTATGAGCCGAACACTCCTTGATTTGATTCAAGCTACTCCTCAATTTCATTAAAAACGCAGAAAGTGTCACAGGTTATTCTCTGTCAATCTTCTGGCGCTGGTATTGGTACAAAAGTATGAAGAAGAAGGTCACTCATTTCCTCAAAAAAATAATTAAGATATTGCTTTATTCACGTTATGTGAATTTGCGCGCCGTTGGGGAAGTGAACCTTACTAGAGATGAATTTGACAGGCAGATTGACCAATTCCGAAATCAAAGTGAAATCCACCGTTTGCCTATATCGGTGATTTATCGGGTCAAAAATGGGGGGGCTTATCTGAGGCTTTCACTTGAGTCTGTTGCTTATTTCGCGAAGGAAATTGTCCTCATAGACAATGGCTCTGAAGACCGAACACGTGAAATTTTTGAAACGGTGGCGAATTCTTTTCCAGATGTCAAATTTCAATATGTGCAACATGATGTAACATACGCTAGAGCGGGTGAGAATTACCTTGCTGATTTGAATGCCGGTTTTCCGCCATTGTCGGAGTTCTATGAGTTTGCGTTTTCTCACGGTAATCAGGCTTATTTGATGAAGATGGATGCTCATTACCTTTTTCTTCCTGCCAAGAAAGAGATCATTGAAAGAAAAATCAATAAGCAGTTACCTGTGGTGAAACTCAAGATTATTGACGTTTTTGGCAGGAACCATGGTTATGAGCCTCTGCTATTCCAGAATAAGGGTTGGTACTTTGTAGACAGCGACGAGTTTGAGGTCCTGAAATTCGATTCGCCGCCTCGTTTTTTTTCTTCTTTTGCCGGTTTCGTGTGGGGGGCTGCGATTATTCACTTGAAGAGACTTGTGAAGAAATGAACAAGCGCAGAATTGTCATTCATGCTGGGTTTCATAAAACAGGAAGTACCTCTCTGCAATTATCTGCTGCAAGAGGGCGTCAAGAACTGATTGAGCTGGGCGTATTGTTTCCTGAGGCCGGCTATGACGAATGGGAGAGTCACAAGGGGATGGCGACGTCTGGCCACTCTGGTGTAGTGGCTGCGCCGACAATTTTTTTTGCAGAACTTGATTCAGAATGCGAACGCATTGAGCGGGAGGGTAGAAGCATCAAGACGGTCCTGGTGTCGGCCGAAAATCTCCTTCATCCAAATAGCACCTTGGGGTTGGAGCGCCTTATCTCTTTTCTTGAGAAGAATAAAGCGAGATATGATCCCGTCATTGTATTTACTAATCGGGAAGTGGAGGCTCTCTATGAGTCTCACTTGAAGGAGGTTTATTCCAATCAGGGCGCGAAGATTCTGTTTGATCCCTATGACTTTTATCAAAGAAAATCAGCGTCCATTGAAAAGCTTCATGCTTTGAAGGAACAGGGGCGTATCAAGATTGATATGCTGCCCTATGGGGATATTTACCAGAGGATTGGTTCCCTTATGGAGGATGCTTCACAGGTTGAATCTGTGCTTGGGGCCAATCATGTCAACTCGTACTCCAGCAAGGGGGAGGAATCTAACAGGCTCGATATATTCAAGCGCTATTGGAGAGTGAGGCGCGTAAGTGTTGAGCCGAGAGTGTTAAGTTGCGCGTATTATTCTGAGTCTGGAGATCTTGGCTATAAGGATATTAAGGTTGAAAGATATTCAAAAGGCGTCCGTTATCGAGTTCGTTGTTTGGTGCTTCGCCTCTACTTGTGGGGGGCTGGTTTTCTGAAAAAATAGTCCACTAGACCCCTGCATAAGATGCATATCCTGTGACGATTTCTTGATTAGGCTATCGCAAATGACGATATGCAAGAACCTTTAATGACGCCGGTGCTAGCCTCACCGCCGACCTTAGCACTACGGTCTTAACGAATTCCGGGAGTGATATGAATCCGCTATTTAGCATATGCCGATAGGTGTTGATTTCTCCTTTTAGAAACCCTCTCCCCCGCCGTTTTATAAAGTCGCTTCCTGTTCGCATTTTTAGCAAAACGGTTTGTTGGTTGTGGAACTTTTTGCCTGACTGGATCATTTTCACCCATAGTAAGTAGTCTTCAGGATAAACCGGAGGGTAGCCTCCCAAATCAATAACGGCAGCTTTTCTGAAGCAGGATACAGGGTGATTGATGGGGTTTCGTGATTTTGCAAACTGGACGATGTCATCGTGTTGCTCCGGTACGTTCCTGATTACCTGGTAGCTCTCGTCGTCGGGGTCGAACTCCTGAATAAGTGCGCCCAGGACATCCACATCTCTGTGTTGTTTGAGAAATCCAGCCTGACTTTCAAATCTTGTCTTTAGCGAAAGATCATCGGTGTCCATTCTGAATACCCATTCATGGCGACAATATTCAAGCCCAGTGTTGAGTGCGTGGGCTAAGCCTTTGTTGATAGGTAGTTCTACCCGTGTCAGTACAGAACCAAGTTGCTGCTGAAATGATTCTATCTCTGCATAAAGCTCGGGCGTGAGTGGGCCGTCCAGAACAAGTACAATCTGATTGGGCTTGGTTGTTTGTTGGTGATAAATGGATTTGAATGCGTTCCTGAACGACACTGGGTTTTCTTTGGCGTAGAGCGACATCAATACAGAGAAACAAAAATCAGATTGCATTCAATAATCCGGGTTATGTGCTGACAGGACTGAAATGAGAGAGAAATGATCTCCATGAGTAAACATTGCGGACTGTCTGTCTAGTGGAACTACATCGCACCAAATCCTGTTGCTATGGTTTTCATTGTGCGAATGATTACCAGGAAGTCCAAAGCAGGTGAAAGGTTCTTGATATAGTAAAAGTCATGCTCGACTTTTTCCCTGGTAGTTTCTGTGTCCGCGGCATAGCCATGGTTTACCTGTGCCCAGCCAGTAATGCCCGGGCGTACGATATGTCGGTAGCTGTAGTAGGGGACCTCTTCCTCAAACTTTTCCACGAAACCCGGTTGCTCTGGGCGTGGGCCTATAAGGCTCATGTCGCCCTTTATTACGTTAAAGAACTGAGGGAGTTCATCGATACGAAATTTGCGTATAAACGCTCCCAGGCGAGTAATCCTGTGTGCGTCCTGGTCCGCAAATTGTGGGCCGTGGTTGTCATCGCTTTGGGGGCGCATGGAGCGAAATTTGTACATGCGAAAGACGGTGTTTCCCTTGCCGATACGGTGCTGAACGAAAATCGCAGGGCCTGGTGAGTCGAGCCGAATCAGGATGGCTACTAGCAGGCACGCAGGTAGTAAAAGTGGAGCAATAACCAGCGTTAACATTATGTCGAATGCGCGCTTGGCGGCAAGGTACACGGGTTGTGGTTGGAGGTTAGCAAGGTCTGTGCTCTGCAGGCTGGAAAGGTTCACCTTGCCGTCCAGAGTTTCGGTTACTTTTCGGGCGTTGAAAACCGGAATGCCTGAAATGTTGCAGTGACTGATGAAGCGAATCCATTCCGCTGTGAGTTTTGCGTCCATGTCTACCGCAATTCCGTCAAAGCGGCTATCACCAAGATCGGGGGTCTGCAGGAGGCGACATTCAAGGTTTCTGGCGTTGCGGGGCAGAAGAATCTCAATATTATCGGAAGGAACAAACGCCAGTTTCAGATTTTTGAAACGGCGGTTAATTACCACTGCCAGCACCTGGGTGCTGAGCAGGACGCCGACGCCAACCACCAGTGAGCTACGGGCATATTCCAGCCTCAACAGTAGAACGATGGCAATAACCAGTGCTACAGAAACCAGGCATGTCCCCAAGATATGGGACATGGCTTTCCCGCCGGCAAATTTTGAGATGTTCTTGCCCAGATAGACGCAGATCAGATAGGTCATGCCCAGCAAGCCGAGCGTGATCGCCTGGTTATCGTTTTGTACCCAGGCCTGATAACTGATGAACTGCGCGCCCAGGATTATGCTTGCCAGTGCCATCAGGTGGCCAAGCGCTGAGTTTAACAGCAAGCGTTCATACCAGCGGTTGTGGCGTGAGGGGGATAGGGTGATCGGATCCTGATGCATGCTCAGCTCATTTTGGTGGGCAGTGACAAGGCCTGTCTCCGTGTTGGGTAACTGTTAGGCCGGATGTGATTCTACCACGTCACAGGCTATCCACAATTTTGAGCGATGGGTACGGCAAGTCGTTTAAGTCAGGTTGGAGAGTGGGTGGAGCGTCCCTGAGGGGGGGCGCTTCTAAAGCGAAGGTTTTGCTCGCTGAGGTAGAAGTTTTATCTATCTGGCCCCACCTTCGGTGTCGCCACTATTGCGTTTGATTAACAGTCGACCGCAGGGCGACCAATCATTGGACAAAGAAAAAGGGCTTACCCGATGGATAAGCCCTTTTCTTATTTGGCTCCGCCTGCTGGGCTCGAACCAGCGACCCAATGATTAACAGTCATTTGCTCTACCAACTGAGCTAAGGCGGAATGTCTTGAGGCGCGTATATTAGTGACGCACCCGGGGGTCGTCAACACCCCCGTGGTGCGTTTGCCGATTATTTAGCCAGCGCTTTCTCAATTCGGCTTACGGCTTCCTTCAGGGTGTCCATGCCGACAGCAAAAGACAGGCGCATGCAGCCGGGGGCGCCGAAGGCGGAACCGGGTACCAGGGCCACTTCTGCGGTCTCCAGCAGGAGGGCGGCCAGGTCGGTGTCGGTTTCGACGCCGTCCATGTTGGCGATGGCCTCGGAGAAGTCCGGGAAGGCGTAGAAGGTGCCGTCACCCTGGGCGCATTTCACGCCGGGCAGGGCATCCAGAGCCGCGGTCAGGTAGTCGTGACGCTCTTTGAAGTGCTTGACCATCTCGTCCACGCAGCCCTGATCGCCTGCCAGCGCCGCTTCGGCGGCGGCCTGGCTGATGGAGGCCGGGTTGGAGGTGGACTGGGACTGCACCTTTTTCATGGCCGCAATCAGCTTTTGCGGGCCAGCGGCGTAGCCGATACGCCAGCCAGTCATGGAGTAGGCCTTGGAGACACCATTCATCACCACGGTGCGGTCGTACAGCTCCGGGGTGGCGTTGACGATGTTCACGAACGGCTTGCCGGTCCACAGGATGTGCTCGTACATGTCGTCGGTGGCGACGATGATGTTCGGGTGCTTCTTGAGCACTTCACCCAGGGCGGCCAGCTCTTCGATGGTGTAGGCCATGCCAGACGGGTTGGACGGGCTGTTGATCACGAACAGACGGGTTTTCGGGGTGATCGCGGCTTCCAGCTGCTCAGGGGTGATCTTGAAGCGGCTGTTCACGTCGGTTTCGAGGATCTTCGGCACGCCGCCGGCGACCAGCACCATGTCCGGGTAACTTACCCAGTAGGGAGCGGGAATGATGGCTTCGTCGCCGTCGTTCAGCAGGGCCAGCGCCATGTTGAAGAAGGACTGCTTGCCACCGCTGGAGACCAGAATCTGGCCTGCTTCGTAGTCCAGGCCGTTATCGCGCTTGTACTTGTCGATAATGGCTTTTTTCAGTCCGGGAGTGCCGTCCACCGGGGTGTACTTGGTCTTGCCGGCATTGATCGCTTCGATGGCGGCTTGCTTGATGTGTTCCGGGGTATCGAAATCCGGCTCACCTGCGCCCAGCCCAATAATGTCTTTGCCCTGCGCTCTCAGCTCGCCGGCTTTGGCGGTGATGGCAAGGGTGGGAGACGGCTTGATGCGTTGTACGCGGTCGGAAAGGCTGATATCGGACATGCACTCCTCGTTCGTCTAAAGAGTCGTATAGGCTGCGCTTTTGGCGCAGAAAGGGGCGTGCATTTTACCGGACTTGGGCGGGAATGTCCCGTAATTCCTGTGGGGTGGGTGGGGGTATCGCGGTCCAACGACCGCTCCCACGGTGGGACTGGGAAGGGGCGCTGTTTTGTGGGAGAGGTGGTTCCACCGCGATTTTTTGGGTTGTTATAACCTGGCGGCATACCAGAATGGGTAATCCCCGACAGCTGTCCCACAGTTTGACTTAGCGAAGTCCGGAACCCGTCAGGCAGGCAAGCCGCCGCATTTTGACGCTAGCAGATGCCTGTCTCGTGGGAGCCTGCTTGCAGGCGAATGTTGGTGCGGCAAGGGCTATTCGCTTGCAAGCAAGCTCCCACAAGAGAAAGCGCCTCCGCTTCCTCAGAACCTTCAGGAAACTGTGGGACAGCAGTGGGTAATCCCAGACTTTTGGGACCAGCCCTGCCCGGAGTGGGTTGGCTACAATGTAGCGGGCTGTTGATATGTCATCGGACTTTGACGCGTGCGTGTTCTCGCCGGAACGTTCCAGACTCCTTTGCTTCGCTCGGTGAGGCGAGAATTCTGCGGTGATGGAGGTTCCCGCCTGGGTGACACGGTATCTGCTGATATGTCATCGCACCATGATACGTGCGTGTCCTCGCCGGACGGGCCCAAAGGGGGAACTGGCTCCCCCTCTGGACTCCCGGCCACCCCGACTCCGTTCGGCCTGCTCCGCAGGCACACTCCGGTACTCGCCCTGTGACGGACGCAAAAAAGACTCGCTCCGCTCAGACAGGTTTTTTGCTCTACGCCGTCACAGGGCTGCGTTCCTCGACTCACTCTAACGGGGAAGATGCCGTGCTGATGGCATTGGTTCATTTTCATGGCTGAGCGCTTGAAGCGAGCAGGGATATGCATATATGTCCTTAATTATGCCTTTGACGAGCTACTAGCTACGCTTGATTGGATAGAAAACCTTGGAAAGTTCCCGAGCTCCTGCATTTCTACGAAGCCGCTGTAGGAGCGGTCGTTCGACCGCGATCCGAGCCTAAGCGAGGAAAAGCCGTTGCGGGTGCCGAGAAGCGAGTTTCGAACCCCCAAAACCTGTCACTGGCGGTGTTTGCCTTTCGCAGCGCGTGACTCGAAATTCGCTTCTGCGCCGTTGCCCGCTAACTTGAACCCTCTCCCTTCGGTCGCTGCGCGCGGTTCGTCCCTCGAGTGGGACTCCTACAGTGGGATCTGGGCCTGCTGTAGGAGCCTGCCTGCAGGCGATCCGAGCCCAAGCGAGGTAAGGGTAATTCACGCCTTTGCCATGCCGGCTCTGCTACACTAGGTGCCGATTTTGAAACCGTGATTTTGCTGCCTGCCTGACAAGGTAGGCCGCCATCAGGATGTGTCCATGTCTGAAAGCCTGTTCAAACTCCATTCCGATTATCAGCCGGCCGGTGATCAGCCCACGGCCATTGCCCAGTTGATTGAGGGTATCAATGATGGTCTGGGGCACCAGACCCTGCTGGGGGTAACCGGTTCTGGCAAGACTTTCACCATGGCCAACGTGATCCAGGAGACCGGGCGACCCACCATTATCATGGCGCCCAACAAGACGCTGGCTGCGCAGCTGTACGGGGAGTTCAAGGAGTTCTTCCCGGAGAATGCGGTGGAGTACTTCGTTTCCTATTACGACTACTACCAGCCGGAAGCCTATGTGCCGAGCTCGGACACCTTTATCGAGAAAGATGCCTCGGTGAACGAGCAGATCGAACAGATGCGGCTGTCCGCTACCAAGGCGATTCTGGAGCGCCAGGACACCATCATCGTGGCCACGGTGTCGGCCATTTATGGTCTGGGTGATCCGGCCAGTTACCACGCCATGGTGCTGCATCTGGTGCGGGGCGACAGCATTGATCAGCGTGATCTGCTGCGTCGTCTGGCGGAGCTGCAATACACCCGCAACGAGATGGATTTCCGCCGTGCCACCTACCGGGTACGCGGGGATGTGATCGATATCTTCCCGGCGGAAGAAGAGAAAGAAGCGGTGCGCATCGAGCTGTTCGATGACGAGGTGGAGTCCATCAGCATCTTCGATCCGCTCACCGG
Organism: Alcanivorax sp.; assembly: GCF_017794965.1. NCBI lineage: Bacteria > Pseudomonadati > Pseudomonadota > Gammaproteobacteria > Oceanospirillales > Alcanivoracaceae > Alcanivorax > Alcanivorax sp. The sequence goes on along the minus strand of NZ_CP051240.1, from coordinate 2,177,410 downwards.
TGAGGTGATCAAGCGGGTCAGCCGCATCACCATTTACCCGAAAAGCCACTATGTGACGCCCCGTGAGGTGGTGTTGAAAGCCATCGACATGATCAAGGAAGAGCTGGACGAGCGCCTCAAGGAGCTGAAGGAGCAGAACAAGCTGGTGGAGGCTCAGCGACTGGAGCAGCGCACCCGGTTTGATATCGAGATGCTGCAGGAGCTGGGTTACTGCAACGGGGTGGAAAACTATTCCCGGCTGTTTTCCGGCCGCGCCCCCGGCGAAGCGCCGCCGACCCTGTTCGATTACCTGCCTGAGAACGCCCTGCTGATTGCGGACGAGTCCCACGTGACTATTCCCCAGCTGGGTGCCATGTACAAGGGCGACCGCTCCCGTAAGGAAACCTTGGTGAACTTCGGTTTCCGCTTGCCCTCCGCCATGGACAACCGCCCGCTCAAGTTTGAAGAGTGGGAGCGGTTGGCGCCGCAGATGGTATTTGTGTCCGCCACGCCCGGACCCTATGAAGAAAAATACGCCGGGCAGGTGGTGGAGCAGGTGGTGAGGCCCACCGGGCTGGTGGATCCGCAGATCGAGATTCGCCCGGCCGGCACCCAGGTGGACGATCTGTTGGGGGAGGCAAAGGAAGCCATCGAGAAGGGCGAGCGGGTGTTGGTGACCACGCTGACCAAGCGCATGGCGGAGGATCTCACCGAGTACTTGGGCGAGCATGGCATTGCGGTGCGCTACCTGCATTCCGACATCGATACGGTGGAACGGGTGGAGATCATCCGCGACCTGCGGCTGGGCAAGTTTGATGTGCTGGTGGGCATCAACTTGCTCCGTGAGGGCCTGGATATGCCGGAAGTGGCGCTGGTGGCCATTCTGGATGCGGACAAGGAAGGTTTCCTGCGTGCCGAGCGATCCCTGATCCAGACTATTGGCCGGGCCGCCCGGAACGTGAATGGCCGGGCGATTCTCTATGCCGACAAGATGACCGGTTCCATGGAGCGGGCCATCGAGGAAACCAACCGCCGCCGTGAGAAGCAGGAAGCCTTCAACAAGGAACACGGCATCACCCCGCAGGCCCTCAACAAGAAGGTCCGCGATATCATGGATGACAGCGGCGGCAGCCAGTTCGACCGCAAGGCGGGCAAGGGCAAACAGAAAAAGGTGGCCGAGGACGCCTCACCCTACGAAACCATGTCCCCGGCCCAGCTGGCCAAGGAAATCGAGAAACTGGAAGCGAAGATGATGGAGCACGCCAAGAACCTGGAGTTCGAGGACGCGGCGGCGACGAGGGACAAGATTCATCAGCTCAGAGAGCTGGGCTTTATGCGTTAACCTCTCTACTACGCCGCTGTAGGAGCGCCGCTTGAGGCGCGAATCCGAGCCCTGGCGAGGAAAGACGGTTGCGGATTGCCCTCGATCCTTTCAACGAAGATTTGGGTGTTGCGGATATTCCTGATCGTCCTGTGGACGATACCTTGCTGCGCAAGGTTCGCGCCTCAAGCGGCGCTCCTACAGCAACGCTTAAACGTAAGAGGCCGCGCCCAAAGGTTGGGCGCGGCCTCTTTGCTTGAAGACCAATGCAAGCGCGGCTCGCGCCGCTGTTAACTGTTAACTGTTCCTTGTTCACTGTCACTGAGTTGCTCCACCCAAATCAACGTCCCCGCAATCACCGCCACCGGCATGATGAACAGGTTCACCAGCGGGATCATGGTGAGGGCCATGACGATGGCGCCGAAGGTGAGGACCAGCCAGCGTTTCTGTTGCAGGCGCTGGAGCATGACTTCAAAGGGTACCTGGCGGTTGTCCGCGCCGAAATCGATGTACTGCATGCCCAGTAGCCAGCCGGACCAGAGGAACCAGATGGCGGAGGCAAATACGTTGATCACCGGGATGAAGTAGATCACCCCCACCACGAACAGCACCAGCAGAGCCCGCCACAGCCAGTACCAGGTCTTGCGCAGTTCCCGCTTGAAGGTGCGCACGATCATGGCGGGGATGGATTCTTCGGGCATGGGGTGGCCGGTGACCTGAAAATCCACTTTCTCCGCCAGGAAGCCCATGAAGGGCGCGGCGATCAGCTGTACGCCGATGGAGAAGATGCTGGCGAACAGGGCCAGCAACAGGATCCAGACCAGGATGATGGCCGCATCGAGCACGAATTCCAGGGCACCATTGAGGAAGCTCCAGAACCCGCTGAAGGCCCAGTCGGCGGTGGAGGCGGCGATCCAGCCACTGATCCAGCTGCCGCTGGCCCAGTACAGGCCCCCGAATACCACGATGTTGAAGATCAACGGAATGATGACGTAGGGGCGCAATTCCTTGCTGCGGGCCAGGGTCAGGCTGCGTTTCAGGTAGCTGATGGCATCGGCGATCTGGGACACGTTCAATCCTTGTAAAAAGAGACGCTTCACGCGGCACGCATCATGCAACACGCAGGGAAGCGAAGACAGGTTGGGGGGAATGGTACCTGTCGGGCTCCGCGCTGCACAGGGTGGTGCGCTGTGGGAGCTTGCCTGCAAGCGATCCGAGCCTTGGCGAGTAAAAAGAAGGTTACGAGTTACGAGGAGCGAGTTTCGAACCCCGAAAGCCAGCCATCGGTGTTTTCGTGAGTCGCTTCTGCGCCTTCGCGGTGGAACCACCGCTCCCACAAAACCGGAGGGGACTGTTAAGGCGGGGTTTGATCCAGAAATCATCAAATCCGGTAAAACCGGCACGGGTTTTTGGCATGTTGCGTGCTGCGTGAAGCCTGTAGCGGCCCTTATCGGTATCTCGCCTGATGAATTCACCGGCGGTTGTCGCTAGACTTACCCCTTTTAATGCCCGCGGTGCGTGATCATCGTTTCAGGGGGCGGCGAAAGTGATTGATTTCGCCCAATTTTTGGCCTGCTGGCCCGAGTTTAAGCAGACACTATGCGACTGAAATCCATAAAACTGGCCGGGTTCAAATCCTTTGTGGACCCTACCACCACCAATTTCCCGGAGAATCTCACCGCTGTGGTGGGGCCTAACGGGTGTGGGAAGTCCAATATCATTGATGCGGTGCGCTGGGTGATGGGCGAATCCTCCGCCAAGCACCTGCGTGGTGAGTCCATGGCGGACGTGATTTTCAATGGTTCCAACGCCCGCAAACCGGTGGCCCAGGCCTCCATCGAGCTGGTGTTCGACAATTCCGATGCCACCGTCACCGGGGAATACGGCAAGTTCAACGAGATTTCAGTTAAGCGTCAGGTCACCCGGGATGGCCAGTCCAACTACTTCCTGAACGGCACCAAGTGTCGCCGCAAGGACATTGCCGACATCTTCCTGGGTACCGGTCTGGGCCCGCGCAGCTACGCGATCATCGAGCAGGGGATGATTTCCCGCCTGATCGAGGCCAAGCCGGAAGAGCTGCGGGTCTACATCGAAGAAGCCGCGGGCATTTCCAAGTACAAGGCCCGTCGCCGTGAGACCGAGAACCGGATCCGCCGTACCCGGGAAAACCTGGAGCGTCTCACCGACATCCGGGACGAACTGGGCCGTCAGCTGGAGCGCCTGAGCCGCCAGGCCAGCGCGGCCGAGAAGTACAAGCAGCTGAAGGAAGAAGAACGCCTGAAAGGGGCGCAGCTCAAGGCCCTGCGCTGGAAAGGGCTGGACACCCAGGTGAAGCAGCTGGATCACGTGATCGGTGAGCTGGACGTCTCCATGGAAGCCAAGGTGGCGGAGCAGCGCCATGTGGATGCGGAAGTGGAGCGCCTGCGTGAGCGGCACCATGAGGTGCAGGAGCGCTTCAACGAGGTACAGCAGCACTTCTATGCCCTGGGCGCGGAAGTGGCCCGTCTTGAGCAGAACATCCAGAACCAGCGCGAGCGCAAGCAGCAGCTATATGAGGAGCTGGACCAGATCAACGCCAGCTTCCGTGAATCCGACGAACACCTGAAGATGGACACCGAGAAGGTGGCCGAGCTGGACGCCATTCTGGCCGAGCGTGAGCCGGAACTGGAAATGATCAGCGAACAGCAGGAAGCCTCCAACGAAGCGTTGGCGCTGGCGGAAGAGGCCATGCAGGCCTGGCAGCAGGAGTGGGAAGAGTTCAACGGCAAGTCCGGCGAGTCCCGCCGTCAGGCCGAGGTGGAACAGTCCCGCATCCAGCATCTGGAGAAATCCCAGGAGCGCCTGAACGACCGGATCGGGCGCCTGAAGAAAGAGCAGGAGTCACTGGACGCTGGCCCGCTGGCCCAGGAAATGCGCCAGCTGGAAGAGCAGGTGGAGCAGTTCCGCGCGCAGACCGAAGAAAGCGAACTGCGCAGCGAATCCCTGCAGGAAGAAATCAACCAGATGCGCCGGGAAAACGGCGACCGTGGCCGTCAGTTGGAAGAGGCCCGCGAGAAGCTGCAGACCCTGAAGGGCCGCCGCACCTCGCTGGAAGCCCTGCAGAAAGCGGCCATGGGCGATGATGGTGCGGTCAGCGACTGGCTCAACCGCCATGAGCTGGATGACGAACCGCGTCTGGCCGATCAGGTGCAGGTGGCCGAGGGCTGGGAAAAGGCCCTGGAAGCGGTGCTGGGTGATGCCATTCAGGCGGTGGCGCTGAGCGGCCTGGATCAGGTCAGCGGCTGGCTGGAGGACCTGGATCACGGCCGGTTGGCACTGGTCGGCCCGGCGTCCGTAAAGGGCGAGGGCAGTGTGGGCGACCTGTTGCGCGACAAGGTGGACGGTCAGGTGCCGGAAGGCCTGCTGGCCGGTGTCTATGTGGCGGAAAACCTGGATGCGGCCCTGACCCTGCGCGGCCAGCTGGCGGCCCACGAGTCCGTGGTCACCCGGGACGGCATCTGGCTGGGGCCGGACTGGCTCAAGGTCGCCAAAGAGGAAGACCAGGAAGCCGGTATTCTTGAGCGCCGCCGTGAGCTGGAAAGCCTGGAAGACGAGATTGAAACCCTGCAGGTCACCGTGGATGAGCTCAAGGAGCAGCTGGAAAGCACCCGTGAGCAGATTGGTGAGCTGGAGGAAGAGCGTGAGGAGGTGCAGCGTCAGGCGGCCCGTCTGAACCGGGATCTGGGCGAGATCAATGCCCAGGTGAGTGCCCGTCAGGTGCGTCTGGAGCAGATCACCATGCGCCGTGAGCGTCTGGGTCGTGAAATGGAAGAGACCCAGGAGCAGCTCGAGCAGGAACAGGAACAGATGAAGGAAGCCCGTGCGGTGCTGGCGGAAGCGCTGGACCTCATGGAAGCCGACAGCGGGCAGCGTGAGGGCTTGTTGTCCCGCCGTGACGAGCTGCGGCTGCGGCTGGACGAGTCCCGTCAGAAGGCCCGTCACGACCGTGACCAGTCACACCAGATCGCCATGGAAGTGCAGGGCGCCAAGACCCAGGCAGATTCCCTGCGCCAGAACCTGTCACGCCTGGAAGCTCAGGTGCAGGCCATGGCTGAGCGCAAGGCGCTGCTGGAAGAGCAGACCCGGGAAGGTGACGAGCCCGGCGCCGAACTGCAGATGCAGCTGGAAGAAAAGCTGGAAGTGCGGCTGGAAGCGGAGCACAAGCTCACCGAGGCCCGCCGTGAGCTGGAAGCGGTGGATCATGAGATGCGTAATCTGGAGGGGCAGCGTGGCCAGTTTGAGCGGCAGGCCCAGGAAATCCGCAGCACCATGGATCAGAAGCGGATGCAGTGGCAGGACCTGAGCACCCGTCGTCAGACCGTGGCGGAACAGCTGTCCGAGCAGAATTTCGATCTCAAGACCATTCTCGACAACCTCCCGGAAGAGGCCAACGAGCAGGAATGGGCCCAGGAAATGGACCTGATTGGCCAGCGCATTTCCCGCCTTGGCCAGATCAACCTGGCGGCCATTGACGAATATGAGCAGCAGTCGGAACGCAAGACCTATCTGGACAGTCAGAACGATGATCTGGAAGACGCGCTGAAGACGCTGGAAAATGCTATCCGCAAGATCGACCGGGAAACCCGGTCGCGCTTCAAGGAGTACTTCGACCGCATCAACCGCGGGTTGCAGGAGCTGTTCCCGAAAGTATTTGGCGGGGGCCATGCCTACCTGGAGCTTACCGGGGAAGACTTGCTGGATACCGGGGTGGCCATCATGGCGCGGCCCCCGGGCAAGCGAAACAGCACCATCCACCTGCTGTCCGGTGGGGAAAAGGCGCTCACGGCCCTGTCGCTGGTATTCAGTATCTTCCAGCTCAATCCGGCGCCGTTCTGTTTGCTGGATGAGGTAGATGCGCCGCTGGATGACGCCAATGTGGGCCGTTTCTGTAACCTGGTGTCGGAAATGTCTGCAAAAGTGCAGTTTATCTACATCACACATAACAAGATTGCGATGGAGATGGCTGCTACCCTGATGGGGGTCACCATGCATGAGCCGGGCGTATCCCGCCTGGTGGCGGTGGATGTGGAAGAAGCGGCCGAAATGGCGGCAATGTAATTGATGCTCTGGAGTGGGCGTCCCTGAATTGCCCCCGATCCTGCCCCTGTGCAGGATTGCTCTCCTCTCGCTGGCGGGAGTGGAGCCGGGGGAGAGGGTAGAGGTAGAGAGTGCCTTGAACACTTCAGGCAAGAGGATGTAATGAATCCGGCGCCGCTAATTGAGGGCGGTGCAGCGTAAGCAAGGAAGAAGAGGCAATGGGCCTGAACCTGGAAACACTGATTGGTATTCTGGTAATCCTGATTCTGCTGATCTTGGCGGACGGGTTGCGACGCATGTTCCGCGAACGTCAGGGGCGTTTGCGCATGCGTATCGACCCGCGCTACCGGGATGCTCCGGAGGCAGAGGAAGAAGAGAATTACCATCCGGAAGTGATTGGCAGCTCCCGGGTGGTTCGCCGCAGCGAACAGCCGGTGTATGACGAACCGCAAGCTGATGACCAGCCGGATGTGTTGCCGCCGACCATGATGGAGCCCGATGAGGGCGTCAGCGAGGCCCGGGCGGCGGAGCAGCAGAGTCTGTTTAACGCGGAAGAACCGGAAACGCCTGTGGAGGCCCCTGTCCAGGCGGAAGCGCCCCCCGAGCCGGAACCCGAGCCGCAGCCAGAACCCGAGCCCGAGCCTGCACCCCGCGTTGCAGAGGCGCCGGCACCCCGTCAGCCGGAGCGTCCCCGCGAGCCCCAGCCGGTACTGGAAGTGATCGTTGTGCACCTGATTGCCCGCCGTGGCGAGCCCTTTGCCGGCAACGAGCTGCTGCGCATGCTGCTTGAATCCGGCCTGCGCTATGGGCAGATGAATATCTTCCACCGTCACGTGAAAGTGGAGGGTCAGGATCAGCTGCAGTTCTCCATGGCCAATGCGGTGGAGCCGGGCACCTTTGATCTGGACACCATGGAAGAGAAGACCTTTGCCGGTGTGACCTTCTTCATGAAGTTGCCGGGACCCACCGATGCCATTGGTTCCCTGGACAAGATGCTGTCCATCTGCAAACGTCTGGCCTCTGAGCTGAATGGCGAACTGAAAGACGAGCAGCACAGTGTGCTGACCCCGCAGATGATGGAGCACCTGCGTCAGAAGGTTCAGGAATTCGAGCGTCGCCAGCGGGTGCCGAGTGCGTAACAAGCCGCAGCACGCAACACGCTGCACGCAACACGCGTAAAAGCAAAATCGTAGGGCGGAAATTGCTGAAGGCAATCTCCGCCGTTTTTTTGGCGGAGATCGGCTCGCGCCGATTTCCGCCCTACGGGCGAACCTTAGGGTTTTCGCTGTTAACTATTCACTATTAACTGTTCACTACCTCAAACGTGACGAAAAACAACGACCTCTCCCAACAAGCCCAATCCCTCCGCGACCAGCTCAATGACTGGTCATACCGCTACTATGTTCTTGATGATCCTGCTGTTCCCGATGCGGAATACGACCGCCTTTACCGGGAACTGAAGGCACTGGAAGAAGCGTATCCGGAGCTGGTAACGGCGGATTCGCCGACCCAGCGGGTGGGGGATGTGCCTTTGGATGCGTTTGATCAGGTGCAGCATGAAGTGCCCATGCTCAGCCTGGACAACGTATTCGAAGATGATGAGCTGCGTGCGTTTGATAAGCGTATTCATGAACGCCTGGATGTGTCGGGCGATATCGCTTACGTGGCCGAGCCCAAACTCGATGGCCTCGCCATTTCCCTGCTTTACGAAAACGGTGAGCTGGTGCGTGCTGCCACTCGTGGTGATGGCCAGACCGGCGAGAATATCACCAGCAATGCGCGCACTATCCGTTCGGTGCCGCTTACCCTGAGAGGCGATACGATCCCGGCTCGTCTGGAAGTCCGCGGCGAAGTGGTGATGCCTCATGCCGGTTTTGCCAAATTGAATGAGCGCCAGGAAACGGCGGGACAGAAAGCTTTCGCCAATCCCCGAAATGCGGCGGCAGGTAGCCTTCGTCAGCTGGATTCCCGCATTACCGCAGAGCGCCCGCTGGAATTCTATGCCTACTCCATGGCACAACTGGAGGGCGTGGACGAACCGGCGACGCATTCGGGCATGCTGGAAATGCTGCGTGAGTGGGGCCTTCGGGTGAATCCGGAGGTGCGCGTTTGCCAGGGCGTGGACGACCTGCTGACGTTTTATCACGGCATCCTCGACAAGCGTGATGCGCTGGATTACGACATTGATGGCGTGGTCTACAAGGTGGACCGTTTTGACTGGCAGCGGGATCTGGGCTTTGTCAGCCGTGCCCCGCGCTGGGCCACGGCTCACAAGTTTCCGGCCCAGGAAGAGCTCACTGTACTTAACGGTGTGGACTGGCAGGTGGGCCGTACCGGGGCGCTGACGCCGGTGGCTCGCCTCGAGCCCGTTTCCGTGGGCGGGGTGACGGTCAGCAACGCGACCTTGCACAACATTGACGAAATCCAGCGTCTTGATATTCGCGTGGGCGATACCGTGGTGGTGTACCGCGCCGGGGATGTGATTCCCAAGGTGGTACGGGCCATTCCCGAGCGCCGCCCTGACAATACCGAAACGATTTCCCTGCCGTCTCACTGTCCCGTGTGTGGCAGCGACATTCTCCGTGGTGACGGGGAAGTGGTGGCCCGCTGTACCGGTGGCCTGATCTGTGGCGCCCAGCAGCGCGAAGCGATCAAGCACTTTGCCTCCCGGCGGGCCATGGATATCGATGGCCTGGGCGACAAGCTGGTGGATGCGCTGGTGGATCAGGAACTGATTGCCACCATCGCCGACCTCTACCGTTTGAAAGCGGAGCAGGTGGCGGGCCTGGAGCGTATGGGCGAGAAGTCGGCGGATAATCTGATTGCCGCGCTGGAAGCCTCGAAAAAGGTCTCCCTTGGCCGATTCCTCTTTGCGTTGGGCATCCTGCAGATTGGTGAAGAGACGGCCAAGAATCTGGCGGATTGTTTTGGCGATCTGGAAACGATTCGCCGTGCCCCCCCCATGTTGTTGCTGGCGGTGCCGGACGTGGGTATGGAGGTGGCCAAGGCCATCGGCGCATTTTTTGCCGAAGCGGATAACGAGACGGTGATTGACGGTTTGCTGACGGAAGGGGTGTCGCCCCAGTCCAGTGGCGAGCCCTCTGCGGCATTTGCAGGTACCCTGACTCTGGCGCATCTGCTCAAGTCGGCCAAGCGTCTGGGCATGGACCTGGAAGGCATTGGCGACAAGTCCCTGGAGACGCTGGCGAGTCATTACAAGACCGTGGCGGCACTGGTCGCCGGTGCCGCCGAAGGGGCCGGAGCGGAACCCAAGGGGGTACGTTCCGGTGTGATGCTGCAGTTGCGCAAGGCGCTGGCTGAGAATGGCTGGCAGGCGCAGCTGGAGCAGGCCGAGGCCATGGCTGCGGACCTGCAGGCTCGCGCTCCGGCACAGACCGAGAGCAAGCCACTGGAAGGCCAAACCTGGGTACTGACCGGCACATTGGAGCAGTTCACCCGGGATCAGGCCAAGAAGGCGCTGCAGCAACTGGGAGCCAAGGTGGCCGGGTCGGTGTCAAAGAACACCGCCATGGTCGCGGCCGGTGCGGCTGCCGGTTCCAAGCTTGCCAAGGCGGAGTCCCTCGGGGTTGAGGTTTGTGATGAGGCCGCGCTGGTGTCGTTGTTTGAAGAACACGGTATTGATCCGGGAGCGTTATGAACATCCGACTGACATTGTTGTTGCTGGCAGGGATACTGAGTGGTTGTGCGGGTACACCCACCAATACCGACAATGTCTGCTCGGTCTTCGATCAACGGGGCGGCTGGTTCAATAACTGGTACAAGTACGCCAAGAATACCGAGAAGGAATACGGGGTGCCGGTGCCGGTGCTGATGGCCACCATCTACAAGGAATCCGGCTTCAACGCCAAAGCCCGCCCCCCGCGCACCAAACTGTTGGGGTTTATCCCCTGGAAGCGTCCCTCCAGCGCCTATGGCTATCCCCAGGCATTGGATGGTACCTGGGACTGGTACAAGGAAGAGACAGGCCGACGCGGCGCCGACCGGGATGACTTCAAGGATGCGGTGCAGTTTGTGGGCTGGTATCACTATCAGAGCTACAAGAAGAATGGTGTGGCCCGCAACGATACCTACAGCCTTTATCTCAATTATTACGCCGGCCATGGCGGCTACGCCCGCGGCACCTGGAAGAACAACAAGTGGATGAAGGGCGCCGCCCAGCGCACCGCCCAGATGGCCAACCGGTATCAAGAGCAAATGCGCGGTTGTGGCAGGGGCTAGCCCCCAAGAGCTGCTACGCAGCTGCTGTAGGAGCGTGCCTGCACGCGATCCGAGCCTAAGCGAGGTAAGGATTCCAGAAACGCCTTTTGTACCGACTGCACAGGCTCCACTTGAGGCGCGAACCTGCGGTGATTGTGGCCCCCACCTGGGTGACTTTGAATCTCCTGAGATGCCATCGCACTATGATATGTGCGTGTCCTCACCGGACGGGCCCAAAGGGGGAACTGGCTCCCCCTCTGGACTCCCTGCCACCCCGACTCCGTTCGGCCTGCTGCGCAGGCACACTCCGGTACTCGCCCTGTGACGGACGCAAAAAAGACTCGCTCCGCTCAGACAGGTTTTTTGCTCTACGCCGTCACAGGGCTCCGTTCCTCGACTCACTCTAACGGGGAAGATGCCGCGCTGATGGCATTGGTTCATTTTCATGGCTGAGCGCTTGAAGCGAGCAGGGATATGCATGTCCTCATCCTCAATTAGCCGTTGCGGCAGGGGCTAAGGGTTAGCTAAGAGCTACGCTCGAATCGATAGAAAACCCTGGAAAAGTTCCGGATTATCCGCATTTCTACGAAGCTACTGTAGGAGCGGTCGTTCGACCGCGATCCGAGGCTAAGCGAGGTAAGGATTCCAGAAACGCCTTTTGTACCGACTGCACAGGCACCACTTGAGGTGCGAACCGAGCGACAGCGAGGAACGGGGGTCACGCTGGCACCCGGGCTCTCTGCAGAGCGAGCACCACACCCACGACCAATTAAAACCCTCCCTTCGGTCGCCTCGCTGCGCTCGGTTCGCCCCCTGGAAGGGAGCTCCTACAGCTCGGATCGGACGTGGTTGCGGGCGGGGGCTGTGGGAGCGCTCTGTGCTCGTCAGGGTATGCCTGCAAGCGATCCGGTCCCTGGCGAGGTGAAGGAGAGGTTTTTGCCAAACAAACCGGTGAACCACGACGATAAAATTGGTAGGTTAGGCACATTCATTATCGCGTTGTCTTTTGCAACTTGAATCTTGCCGCTGCAGTTAAGGTGTTTTTTGGATAACGAATCCATCGTTTACGGCTGTATCAAGCATTTGCCTTTTGGCTCTATCCAGGAGCGCAAGGCCAGCTGTTTTCACAATCGCAAAGCTATCCGCCAGCTTCCCCAGGCAGATGAGTGGCCTTTCCTGTGCCGGGAAATGTTTTCCGTGCCCGGCGACGACCTCATGGGAGGCACCTTCCAGACCCAGGTGATCCACTTTGGCATGTCCTACCGGGCGGTGGAATACGAATGGGAGCACTGGGTGGCGAAGTTCGAATCCCTGCTCAAGAACATGTACTGGGTGAACGCGGTGGTGCACCTGGAAACCGAACTCTCCGGCTTCCATACCTTCGTCTGGGACAGCGCCGACGTCTGTCACGAGCCGTCGGACATGCCGCTCAGGGTGCGGTGTGAGTGGGCCAGGGAAGGGGCGATTTCGTAGCAATTAATAGTTAATAATGAATAATTAATAACGTCGCGAGACGGCTTTTCATGTTTTGAAACGCATGAGGCCGCGCCCAGACTCTGGGCGCGGCCTCACTGCTTTAAGATCAAGCCAAACGCTGCTCGCGCAGCTATTAATTATTCATTATTAACTATTAATTGCCTCACCTGCCTGCTCCTTCCCCATCACCGACACGCTCTCGGTGACCTCATCGAACACCACAAAGGCGTCGCCTTGCTTCAGTTGTTGACGTACCTGTTCCACCTTGGTGCTGGTGGCGATTTCGTGGTCGCCGTAGTCGGTGCCGTCACGGGTGACGAATTCCTCGATGAGGTTGTTGAGGGTGTCGGCGGGGATGTCTTTCCAGGGAACGATGAGCGGCATAGAGATCAGTTAATAGTTAACAGTGAAAAACGGTGCGCGAACAGGCGATGGTGCTGTCCGGCTGGGCAAGTTAAAAGTTGAAAGTTGAAAGTTCAAAAGCGCGCCAGGAGTGCCTGGATTCTGAACCTCCGTGCCCGCGCCATTACCGGCAACCGCGGGTACGGCCTTTCAGAACCGATGGCTGACTTCGCGTTTCAACTTTGAACTTTAAACTTTCAACTAAATCACCAACAACTGCACCCCGGCACCCAGAATTACGATCCAGCTGGTGACGATACCGAGCTGGCGGGGGAGGTTGGCGGTGGGTTTGGGGAACAGCATGCCGTAGCCGTAGAGGGCTCGGCCACCGACCAGCAGGATGCCGTAGACGTGCAGCGCGGTGCTGCCACCGCCGTTGAGTTCCAGCAGGGCCATCAGGATCAGGGCCAGGGGCACGTATTCCACGGTGTTGCCGTGGGCGCGGATGGCGCGGTTGACGTCCTTGTGACCGCCGTCACCCAGGGAAACCTGTTTGCCGAGGCGATAGCGCACCACATTGGCGGCCAGGGCGATGACGAGGAAGCCGCTGAGCGCGGCGTAGAGGGCGGTAATCGGCAAGCTCACAATATTCATGGTTTCCACTCGGGTTGTTTTCGTCGTTTGCGGACAATAAACCGTGCGGGGGCAAGGGCGTCAACCAGTTGTTGGTCAACGGGCAACGGGACCCCACAAATCTGGTCGGCGATCAGGTCCGCACACAGGGGGGTGCCGGTGATGCCGCGGCTGCCATGGGCCAGATTCAGATACAGGCCCTGAGCCAGGCGATGGGGGTTGTCGCTGGCCACTGGCAGAGGGCCGCACAGGGGCAGGAAGTCGATGCTCTGGCAGCGGAATGCTACCCGCCGGTCGGCGATGTGAATCTGCTCACCGCCCAGGGCCTGCCAGTGCCGGGGCAGGTAGCGCTGCAACTGCGCCAGATTGTCCGTGTCGTCGTTGTCACTGGGGGTCGGGTCATGGTTGTGCAGATTGAACGTGGCCCCTACACAATGCAGGCCGTTGATGGCTGGCGTCAGGTAGCCGCCGTGGCATCGGGCCTGTTGCCATTCCCGGGAGGCGTCCGTGGCGGTGCAGTAACTGACCTGTCCACGAATATGCTTGAGCGGTAGCCAGCTCAGCCCTGGCAACCGCGCAGTGGCGCCGGCAGTACACAGCACAATGGTATCGGCATGAAGCTGGCTGCCGTCGGCGAGATCCGCATGGGCAGGCGTGCCCTCATGGAGGGCGGTCACGGTGGCGCGTTTCAGGCAGATGTGCGGATGATCAAGCAGGTGCTGACACCAGGCTGCCGGTTGCAGATAGCCGCCGCCCACCAGTTCGACGGCCTCATCGCCGGCGGGGCGCAACAGTTCCGCTGGCCAGGCGCCACTGTCCATGGCCTGGGTGAGCTTGTCCTTCTGCTTGTGGTCTACAAAGTGCTGGATCACCCCATTCAGCTGTCCGTTGTTGGGTGAGAGAGGGAACTGGTGCTGTGCCAGCCAGCGCAGGGCATGACTATAGCTTTGCTGATAGAAGCGGTTCTGGGGGGTTAGGTGGGCGCTGGGGGTGCTGTACACCACGCCGGCCAGGTTCCCGGAAGCGTGGCTGGCAATGCCATCCGGGTCGGTGACGGTGACCTGACAGCCCCGTTCCGCCAGTGCCCGTGCGGTGGTGGCGCCGGCCAGCCCTGCGCCCACCACCAGCACGTGTGGTCTTGCCTGTTGTCTGGCCGGCGTCTTGTCCGCGACTCGCCCGGTGAGCATGTGGCGCTTGTGACCAAACCCCTTGCGTTTCTCCATGCTGAAGCCGGCCTCCTGGAGACCGCGACGCACAAAACCCGCCGCAGTGAACGTGGCCAGGGTGGTGCCGGGGCGGCTCAGCCGTGCCAGCTCGGCGAACAGGGTGGGCTGCCACATGTCCGGGTTACAGGCGGGAGCAAAGCCATCCAGAAACCAGGCGTCCACTGGGTGGTTAAACAGAGGCCAGAGTTGGTCCGCGTCGCCATACAGCAGGGTCAGGCTGATGGCAGGGTGTAGCTGCAGGCGATGCTGGCCGGGTGTGGGCGGCGGGTAGTGGGCCAGCAGGCGCTCGGCCAGGGGCGCCAGTGATGGCCAGTGTGAAAGCGCGGTTTGCAGGTCGTTGCGGTTGAGCGGGTGTTTTTCCACCGACACCAGATGCAGTCTGGCGCCTGCTGGCGCTACCTCGAGAAACTGCTGGGCGGCCAGCAGGCAGTTCAGGCCTGTGCCAAACCCGGTCTCGCCAATGACAAAGTACTGGTCCGCCTGCATGTCCCGGAAGCGCTCGGCCAGGCGATTGCCCTCGAGAAACACATAGCGGCTTTCCGCCATGCCATCCTGCCGGGAGAAATAGGGATCGTTGTAGTCGCTGGCAACCGGGACGTTGTCCTGCCAATCGATGTTGGCGGGTTGGATGGGGGGGAAGGTGGGGAGAGACATGAGCTACTAGCTTCGAGTTGTGAGCTATGAGGGACAAGCTACAAGCCTCAAGCTGCAACGCGGTTTCGGGGGCGTCGTATCAGGGATGCCTGAGCCGCGACGAAAGGTGAGGGGCTGTCCTGTTCAAGGGATGGAATATACAGGTCGGGGGCTTTGGCTGCGAGGGACAAGCGACGAGCTACGCTCGATTGGATTAGGAAAGGCCAAAACTTCCCGGAGGTGGGTGGTTTCTTTAGCTGCCCGATTCGCCCAGGCAAGCTGGGCTCCTACAGTTATAGTCTGCTCTGTAGGAGCTCAGCTTGCCTGAGCGAACCGAGCGACAGCGAGGAACGGCGGTCACGCTGGCACCCTGGCTCTCTGAAGAACGAGCACCACAACCACGACTAATTAAAACCCTCCCTTCGGTCGTCTCGCTGTCGCTCGGTTCGCACCTCACTGAGCGAAGCGAAGGAACGTCTTTCAAGGCGGCCCCGAAGGGGTAAGCGTAGAAAGAACCGGTGCTCCTACAGCATGGATCTGACGTTGTTGCGGACCCGCCGTTGTAGGAGCTTGCCTGCAAGCGATCCGAGCCCAGGCGAGGTAAGGATTCCAGAGGCGCTTGGGATGCTTGGCGTGTATGGCCAAGCGTGCGCTAAGGAGCTGTCATTGGCGTTAATTCGCGTGCAAGCACGCTCCCGCTGTACCTCCTTGTGAGTGTGAGCCGCTTGCAGCTTGCTGCTACTCCTGTGCCGCCTTGAATTCGGCCAGGCTACGCTTGGCTTGTTGTAGCAGCCAGCGCGCGTTCTGCTGATAGCTGGCGTTGCTGATGCGGATAAAGGCCCCGTCGACCAGGGTGATCAGCAAGGACTGGTTCTGGATCGGGCGGTTGGGTTCGATCCAGCGCATCTGGGCCTGGGCGGCCGGTTGGCCTTCCAGGTCCAGCAGGGTTTCGCTGAGAATGGACAGGGCGTTGGCGGGGTTGCTCAGGGCTTTCTGCACTCGACGTTGTCGCGCTTCGCTGTAATAGCTGGCAACGGCCCGCTGCGGGTCCATGGTGTTCCAGCCTGCAGGCAGGTTGGTGAGGATGACCTGCAGGCTTTCCTTGCGGGATTCGTCCACGTATCGGAAGGTGCGGGCAGTGGGGGAGCTGATCTCACCATCCTGTTTGAGCCCGGCCAGCGTTGACGGGATCTGGAAGCGGGAAAGATCACTGTGGTTGCCGGGCAGGGAATGGGCTGTGGCACTGCCCGCGTCCTGTTCTGCGTTGAGGGCGGGCAGCTTTCTGGCCAGAACGGCAGAATCCCCATTCTGGTCCTTTTGTTGGGCACTTTGGCAGCCTGCTAGCGTCAAAACGATTGTAATCAGCAATAAATAGCAAACTTTTACAGTGTTGGGGCGTCGACTGTTGCAAGGTATTGTTGTCATCTGGAATGCAGTGTCGTGGTGTATCAACGGATTGTCCGGTAGTTAAGCGTAGCCCTTTTCGGGATTGGCCGATGGAAAGACCATCACAGAATGGATTGCACACGGGAACCGCGATGGCCATGTTGTTTGCCATTGTCACGGTCCCGTTTCTGGTCGCCATGGTGCTTATCGTTCAGCACCGCCTGCAGATTCTTGACGCCAACGCGAGCATGCGCAAGGACCTTGCGCTCTATGATGCCGGGTTGGAAGCCATGCGTCCCCTGCAGGACATGCGCGATTTTGCCCCCGTGGCCATTCACACCCAGGACCCGGAGATCCTGTCCCGCTTCGAACTCAGCCGTGCTCGCACGGCCAGCCGCCTGAACCGCTTTCTTGACGCGCTGCGCGATCGCAATCTGCCTGCCTTGAACGACCAGGCCGGGCTGATCAGTGAAAGCTGGGCGGGGCTAACGGTCAAGACCGGTATTCCCATCGAAGATGTGTCGGGCCCTTTCGATAACGTGAATCGAGTGACAGACCGAGTGGCCAGCACCCTGTCCACCATTCTTTACATCTCTGATATGGCTATCGGTCCGGGGCTGCAGCCCAATGAGGTGTTGTCCCTGCCGATCAGTTCGTTTCGCCATTGTGAGGAGAATATCGGCCTCATCCGGGCGCTGGCTCTGTATGTCAGCCTGCGCGGTGGTTACCTGGGCGATAACGATGCCCGCCGTCTGGAAAGTGCCTGGCAGGAATTGCAGCGGGAGCTGGCGGTGATCGATGGAGAAATCAAGGCGCTGGCGGCACGTACCGGGGCGGTGCAGTTACAGCAGCAGTGGCGGTTGGTCCGTCAGGAGTTACAAAGTTTTCTCGCCTGGACGGAAACCGAATTGATTCTGGCGCCCCAGGTGACCATTACCTGGGAGCAGGCCTACGACCGCAGCCGCCACGCCATGCAGTCGCTGGACGGGATTTCCGACATGTTGGTGGAGTTGGCCAGCCGGCTGCTGACGACCTCACGGGAGAACCGGGTCCATGAAACCGTGCTGCTGGTGGCAGGGGTGATTATCGGCTATCTGCTGGTATTGGGGTTGGGCATGATGGTCTACCGCAACAACTCCCGCGCTATCAGTGCCCGGGCGGAAAGCCAGGCCAAGGATCTGTTTCTGGCGCGCATGAGCCATGAGATTCGCACTCCGCTGAACGGGGTGATCGGCCTGGCTGAATTACTGCGGGAAACTGACCCCTCACCCCGCCAGCGGGAATACATCACCCTGATTGACAGTGCCGGCCGTACCCTCAGTGCGCTGATCAATGATGTACTGGATTTTGCCAAGATTGAGGCGGGCAAGCTGGACCTGGTGCTGGAGCCTTTTGATTTGCCTGGCGTGTTGGTGGAGTGCGCACAGATGTTCCAGCTCTCGGCCAGTGATAATGATGTGCTGGTGTTGCTGGATGTGGATTCTGGGACCCCGTCCACCGTGGTGGGTGATGAAGTCCGGTTGCGGCAGGTGTTGATCAATCTGCTTGGTAACGCGGTGAAATTTACCCGCGGTGGCAGGGTGGTGCTGTCGTTGACCTGTCGTTACTCCCCGGGGCAGGACCCGTTGCTCACCTTTGCGGTGACGGACACGGGGATTGGTTTGAGTCAGGAGGAGCAATCGCGGTTGTTTCAGCGCTTTTCACAGGCATCCCCGGACACGTTTCGCCGTTTTGGTGGGTCCGGGCTGGGGCTGTCCATTAGCCATGAACTGGTGGCGATGATGGGGGGCGATATTCATGTGCACAGTGCACCAGGGCAGGGCGCCCGGTTCAGTTTCAGCCTGCAGATGCCCGTTGATGAGGTAGCTGTGCCCATGGCGGAGATGTCGGCACCGGCATCGTTGCTGTGGGACGTGCAAGGCAACCTGTCGGACTGGATAGCCGCGGACCCCCGTTTTCGCCATGTGCACTGCCTGGGCCGTTCGCCGGTGCTGGACCGTATACTCAGGGACCATGGACATCAATTGCTGATCAATGGCGTGCCGGATCCCCTGGCTCTGGCGGACCTGATGGCACGGCTGGATGCCCATGGCGCGCCAATGTCGGTCATCCTGATGATGGGAATGCGCAGTGAGGTGCCGGACTGGCTGCCAGAGGGCGTGCGCTTGCTGCGCCGGTCCGTGCTCACCGTCCATGAATTGCTGCACCTGTTCACCGGGGGCATACCGGTGGGCGGGGCCACTAGCCGGCAGGAGACGGTGAACTCCATGGACCAGCTGAACGTGCTGGTGGCCGAAGATAATCCCATCAACCAGCTGGTGACCCGCGGCTACCTTGAAAAGCTGGGCATAGAGCAGGTGGTGATGACCAACAACGGCAAACAGGCGCTGGACGTGTTCAGTGACGCCCGAGAGCCGTTTGATCTGGTGCTCATGGACCTGGATATGCCGGTGATGAACGGCTTTACCAGCGCAGCAGCCATGCGTGAGCTGGAGCAGGAAGAGGGGCGGCCAGCCTGTCTCATCCTGGCCCTGAGTGCCCATGCGGTGGACGAGCAGGCCGGCGCCATCCGCCGCGCAGGCATGGATGGGCAGATCATCAAGCCGTTGTCTCTGGCGGCCATGTCACGGGTGCTGTCCGAGTACCTGGGAATCAAGGCATCAGGTATTCAAGATAATCCTGCAGAGTAGCGGGCAGGACGGGGCTGCTGACCAGCAATGCCGCCAGTCCCGCTAAAATCCCTCCATCGGCCAGCCAGGCCAGATTCCTGCGCAGCAGATGCACGACCAGAGCCAGGCCTGCGAGCAAGGCTCCGCCATAGACGCAGCTTAGACTGACCAGCTGCAGGGCCCAGCGTATCTCCAAAGTGGCAATCAGCAGGCCTGTAATGACCATTATGCTGGCCAGCAGGGTGATCCCCATGCGTGGGCGGGCGTAGTGGGAAGGCATGTGGGTAATCAGAGATGCGTTCATGATAATAGCAGACATGGTGAGCGTTCCGGTTAGCCGGCTTCCCTGCCGGGGGTATGGTTAATTCGCCTGACAATGGTGTTGTGGGATACAGCAAGTAGCGTGCCTGTTTCTGTCATTTCGGGACAGGAGGCGGGGCTACCTGGGTTAAGTCCCCGTTTTTCCGCAGAAATCTACGCCCCCGGTATGGCAAAGTTATGAAACTGGCCCGAAAATCGCATTGCTTTATGTCATAAAAGATCAATCTTTTTGCATCATAGTGGTTACGTTGAGTAATTATTTGTTCGTATAATCGGCTCCCGTAACCGATATATTGGCTAACCATAAAGCAGAGGGAAGCGTCATGCGGATTCTTGCAGGTGCAGTGTTGCTGGCTTGTGCATCCATGTCACAGGCTCAATTGGATCAGTCCGTGGCAGGCCAGTTGTGCCTGGCGGCGGGTGAGGACAGTGCCTTTGGTGTGCTGGTGGATGGTTTCATCGAGCGGGATGAATTGGCCCTGTCCGGGGGTGAGGAACTGCTGTCTCTGCAATGTGGTCAGGATGATACGGTGCTGTCGCGGATGGTGTTGACCCACCAGGCCGAGAATCTGGAATATGCCGTGATTGATATGGGGTTGAGCCTGTCTGCGTCCCGTGTGGAACTGGATGGTGAGTCCATGGTGCTGTCAGATGCCATGAAGGCGCTGGCTGACCGTGGGGATGCCGAGACCCGTGAGTTTGTGGAGCGCTACCTGAGCGATCTGGCTGACGAAGACTTCAATCCGAACCTGCTGCTGACGCTGAAGTAAGCCTCAGCGCCAACCAAAACGCCCGGCTATGACCGGGCGTTTTGCGTTAAAGAGCGAGCTATGAGCTACGCTCGATTGGATAGAAAACCCCGGAAAAGTTCCCGGGTTTTCTGCATTTCTACGAAGCCGCTGTAGGAGCGAGCCTGCTCGCGATCCGAGCCTGAGCGAGGTAAGGATTCCAGAGCCCAGGATTGAACTGTAGGCGTTCTCTTCCAGGGGACGAACCGTGCGTAGCACGGAATCGACCTCAGGGCGATCAGGCATATCCGGGCTCGGCAGGGCCAAAAAGAATGACCTCCCTTCGGTCGCCTCGCTGCGCTCGGTTCGCCCCCTGGAAGGGAGCTCCTACAGCAACCCTCAGCGTTTGCGCGAGAAAGAAAGCCAATGCCATCAGCACGGCAGCTTCCCCGTTAGAGTGAGTCGAGGAACGGAGCCCTGTGACGGCGTAGAGCAAAAAACCTGTCTGAGCGGAGCGAGTCTTTCTTGCGTCCGTCACAGGGCGAGTACCGGAGTGTGCCCGCGGAGCGGGTCGAAGGGAGTCGGGGTAAGGGGGCGGAAGCGGGTGTTTGCAAAACATGTTTTGCCCGCTGGAGCGCCATTCCCATACCGGGGAATGGCCGGAACGCCAGAGGGGGAGCCTGTTCCCCCTTTGGGCCCGTCCGGCGAGGACAAGCACGTGTCATAGTGCGATGACATATCAGCAGATGCCAAGTCAGCCAGGTGGGCACCACAATCACCGCAGGTAGCACCACGAGAGGCGCTATTCGCTGCGCCCGTTTCTCTCTCGCGCCTCCCGCCGCTATAATCACGCCGCACTTTGCCAACCGGGGTCGTCATGTCTGACCAGCAGGACAACATCTACGCCACTGCGCACCAGCAGGTGGCACGCTTTTCGTTTGACGAGACGGTGGTGCAGGTCTTTCCCGATATGATTCGTCGTTCGGTGCCTGGCTATCCTTCCATCATCGATATGATCGGGGTGCTGGCGGCCCGTTATGCCCAACCCGATACCTGCCTTTACGATCTGGGCTGTTCTCTGGGCGCGGCTACGACTGCGATGGCGGCGCTGACTGAAGAACAGGGCAATTCGGTGATTGCGGTGGACAATTCCCCGGCCATGATCGAACAGGCCCGGGTGCTGCTGGATCATGCCGGCCTTTCAAATCGGGTGTCGCTGGTGGAAGGAGACGTGGCAGAGATGGTTTTTGAGCCCTGTTCCATGGCGGTGCTGAACTTTACCCTGCAGTTCATCGCGCCGGAGCGCCGCGATGATTTCATTGAGCGGCTGGCTGAGGCGACAGTGCCTGGCGGTATCCTGGTGCTGTCCGAAAAGATCCGTTTTGAAGACGAGGCGGAGGATGCCCTGCAGACCGAGCTGCATCATGCCTTCAAGCGCAACAATGGCTATTCCGACCTGGAGATCAGCCAGAAGCGTACCGCGTTGGAGAATGTGTTGATTCCCGAAACGCTGGCCGCCCATGAGGCACGCCTTCGCAAGGCCGGGTATCGCCATATCCACGTGTGGTTCCGCTGTTTCAATTTCATGTCGTTGCTGGCGGTGCGTTGAGCCACGCTCGTTTCAGCGGCTTCAGCAAGAGCAAAGTAATGAATCTGACTACCTATCTGCAGGACTGTCAGGCCGCGTTGGCCGACAACGTTGCCGACGAATCGCTGGCGTTCATGATGTCCCTGACCCGGGAGCGCCTGCTGGATCGTCCCCATGGTGACTTGCCTCGCTGGCTGGCTGCGCTCGAGGCGTTACCTGCCGGGCCAGCGGACTGTGATCTGGGCGCTGAAGCGCTGCGTATCGGGCAGACAGGGGAGCAGGCACCGCAGGCGGTCAGGGCAGCTCTGGAAGGACTCATCCCCTGGCGAAAGGGGCCCTTCGAGTTCTTCGGGGTATCGGTGGATACCGAGTGGCGATCGGACTGGAAATGGCAACGGGTGGCGCCGCACCTTTCGCCGCTGTCCGGTCGCCGGGTTCTGGATGTGGGCTGCGGTAGCGGCTATCACTGCTGGCGCATGGCGGCGGCAGGGGCGCGGCAGGTGGTGGGCATTGACCCCACGATCCTGTTCCTGGTGCAGTACCTTGCGGTAAAGCGGTTCGCCCCCGATATGCCGGTGTGGTTCCTGCCGTTGCGCATGGAGGAGTTGCCTGCAGGGCAGCAGAACTTTGATACGGTGTTGTCCATGGGCGTGCTGTATCACCGTCGCTCCCCCCTGGACCATATTCTGGAACTGAAGGGCGCGTTGGCCCAGGGCGGCGAGTTGGTGCTGGAGACCCTGGTGGTTGAAGGCGATGCGCGGACTGCGTTGATGCCGGAAGACCGTTATGCGGCCATGCGTAATGTGTTTTTCCTGCCCTCAGTGGCTATGCTGGAAATCTGGTTGCGTCGCTGCGGTTTCGTGGATATTCGCTGTGTGGATGAATCGACCACCACGGTGGAAGAGCAGCGAGCCACCGAATGGATGCGTTTCCAGTCCTTGCCGGATTTTCTTGACCCTGATGATCCCTCTCGCACCCGCGAGGGTTACCCGGCCCCCCGCCGGGCCGTGTTAGTGGCGCGAAAGCCTTGAATCCAGCCGGATGGACAGATTCAGCAGGTGGTCCACCAGCTTCAGGCGATCGCATTCGGCCAGCCGGGACAGGGCCGGCTTGAGTGAATCCAGCAGGGCCTGACCGCCTTTGTGTGTGGCCTGGGTGACCAGGTTGGCGACAAGGTCGTCAACCGGTTTGCCGGGTGCTGCCAGGGCCTGCTTGGCGGTCTTGCTCAGTAACAGCGGTTGCCCATTTATCTTTTCCTTCACTTGGCCTTTCACCTGGCCCTGCAATAGCGCCAGCGTGGTTTCGATCAGCGGCTGTGGATCAGGGTTTTCCAGACGCTCGCTGCCATGTAGTGCGATTCGCAGCGAGATCTCTACCTGAAATTCATCCAGCTGGGTTTCTGTGCCTGCAAGGCGTGCGAGTAGGCGTCGCGCCAGATCCTGGCCGCCGGACAGGGGGGTAGCCGGCAGCACCATCAGCAGGGTGTGGCTGTTCCCATGAGTGATCAGCAGATCTTCACAGCGTTTAAGGGCATGCAGTTGGCTGGCGAGTCGTCTGAACAGGGTGTCCATCCGGGACGCGCCAATGTCGGCACTCAGGTTCTCCCGGTCTGCCATTTCGATGGCAAGCAGGCTGACCGGGTGTTGGTGGCGATGGCATAGTGAAAAGACTTGATGAATCGCCAGCGGGGTGTGACTTTCTTTACGTTTTTTGGGTGTCACGGCAGTCATTGGCATCTGTATCCAGAGCGGTAAGATGCGTTCCCTGCAAGTGAATGGCGTCCTGCCACGGTCACTATCCTAGTCGGTCACTCGTGTACTGGCAGTTGGTGCATACTTTATTTAACAACAATGCCGGGGTTTGTAACGTTGCTCCACCGATAATGTGGGAGCTGACGTGAAGGCTTGGGTTTACAGAGGGGTGTCATGAGTATTTTCGCAATTGTTGCCAGTGCGGTTCTGAGTTCGCTGCTAACCCTGGTGGTGGTGGCCGTGTGGGGGCATTTCTATTTCCAGCCGCGTCTGCGTAATACGCTGCAGCGGGAACTGGATGAGCAGGTGGAAGCGGCAGCCCAGGTGATCTCCGAGCGGGTAGAGGAGGGGGTGCGGCGCGGTCTGGTTGAAGGGGTGCGTAATCTGCCGTCCCGAGAGGTTCTGGAAGGTGCCAGCCGAAGCCTGGCCCGTTCTGGCGCCGAATTGGTCAGTGAGCGTCTGGGCCAGATCTTCGGCGGTGGGCCGCGCAAGAAAGATTAGGGCGCCAGCAGGAGCGAGTTGAAAAGCAGCTTCGAGCTATGAGCTATGAGGAAAATCAAAAGCCAAAGCGGGGCTGTTGAACTGGTGTGGGGTAAATTTTATGTCGCTTCGCGGCTGCAACATGCGGCACGCAAAGATCAAAAGCGGATTCACCACAGAGGGCACAGAGTTCACTGAGGGCGAATTGCGAAGTGTTGCTGTTCTTGTTTTAGGAGGCCCACTGGTGGGGCGAACAAAACCCAGGATCACACCCCCCCCCTTCGTTCAGCAAGCTGAATCCCCCCTGGCATCGATTCCACTCAGGCAGAGTAAAGCGCTGGAGCAGCAGGTTCCCGCAAACCCGCGATGAACCAGGTTTTTGTGGGAGTCTGCTTGCAGACGAAGGGGTGGCTGTTCGCTTGCAAGCATACCCTGACGAGCACAGAGAGCTCCCACATTGGAGGTGGCTTCCCCCGTTTTGTGCCAAGTTGCAATGATGCCTAAGTTCTTGCCGGCAGCAGCCTGGCGACCAGGCAGGCAATACCCAGGCTGAGCATGGCCAGGGAGAGCACATCCTCTTGCAGGGCATGCCAGGTGACACTCCACAGGTCCGCGGCCTTGAGCACCGACAGCAACACCAGCAGGGTGCCGGTCAGGGTGAAGAATAAATCCATCTTGCGGTTGCGGCGCAACTCTCCCCGCATCTGCTGCAGTTCTTCCAGGATATCTTCCTGGAGGAGTTGCTGGTGGGCCACCTGCTCGGCCAGCTTGCCCATCTGCTCCGGCAATGAGGACAGCTTTTCCAGCCACACCGGGTCTTCACGGCGCAGGACGGCGAGCAGCTCCTTGAGCCGCACATGGTCATCCAGCCAGTTGCGTACCAACGGCCAGAGGCTGAATTGTTCGATCAGTACTGTCAGTTGGCGAATCTGCTCTTCGTGACCAGACACCCGCAGCTCTTCCTGCTCGTCCAGTGGGGTGTTGGAGAACAACCAGTGCAGCATCCCTCCCAATGGGCCGCGGATACGCACATCCACGTTGCCTTCGTATTCGGGCAGCAGTTCGATGCCATCTTCATAGATCAGCACATACAGTACCCACATGGGCCGTTCGGCGCGGATGCGCACCACTGTGCCGTGCAAATCCGCCAGATACTGCTGTCCTGAGGGGGTTGCAGTGAGCGCCTGATTGAGCGCACTTTCCAATCCCCCCAACACAATCAATTGTGGAAAGCTACCGGTTTGGGCCATGGGCAATGACGGTTCCTGTTCTAAATGCGACCGGTTTGTTTGGTTCGGTCTTCTTACAGTTGCCAAAAATTACGTTATCTTGCTTATATTTGGAAACCCGGCTCCCTATACTATGCATTTTCATAACAAGACAACATTGACTTATTTGACCGGGATGGGTGAATGCGCAACCTGTTTACATTCTGCCGCGCCTGTTACTCTGCGGCAGCCCTTGGAGGGGAGTAGTTTATAAATGCTGGAATCGTTGCTTGCGTACCCGGATTTCTGGAAGTACGTCAGTATTCCTTTTATCGCTGGTGCAGTAGGCTGGACTACCAACTGGATGGCGGTTCAGATGACCTTTTATCCCCTGGAATTCATGGGGATTCGGCCATTTTTTGGCTGGCAGGGGATCATCCCGTCCAAAGTGGAAAAGATGGCCGGCATTGTTGTCGACAAGGCGCTGTCCAAGCTGGGTAGTCTGGATGAGTTTTTTCGGGAGATGGAGCCTGAAAAAATCGCCGCCCACCTGACCCGCACGATCCAGGGTCGCATCGAAGAATACACCGACGAAGTCATGACCGAGCGCAATGCCGTGCTGTGGGAAAACCTGCCCCTGCTGGTGCGCAAGCGTGTCTACAGCCGTGCCCGCCGGGCTATCCCGTCGGTGATGGACAGCGTGGTGGATGATATCAGCCGTAATCTGGACAGCCTGGTGGACATGAAGCACATGGTCACCGTACAGATGGCGGAAGATAAACAGTTGATGGTGCAGATGTTCCGTGAGGTGGGTGATCCGGAATTCCGCTTCGTAACCAATTCCGGGCTCTACTTCGGTTTCCTGTTTGGCCTGATCCAGGTGCCGGTATTTATCCTGATGCCGGAAAACTGGGTGCTGCCCCTGTTCGGTTTTCTGGTGGGTGTGGCCACTAACTGGCTGGCCCTGAACCTGATCTTCCGTCCTCTCAATCCAGTGAAAGTCGGGCCGTTCCGCATTCAGGGCCTGTTCCTCAAACGCCAGAAAGATGTGGCAGAGACCTTTGCCCGTCTCTCTACTGAGGAAGTGATCACGCTGCGCAACATCATGTACCAGGTGGTTAATGGCCCTCGCGGAGACCGCACCAAGGCATTGATCAAGCGTCATCTCAAGCCTCTGCTCAACGGCGGGGTGGTGCGTACTGCCGCCCAGCTGACCGTGGGCCCGGAAGGGTATGCGGATCTGAAGAAGGCAGTGGAAGAGAAAGCCGTGGATCTGGCGGTGGAACCCTTTGAAGATCAGGGGTTCAACCGGGAGCGTGGGGCCTTGGTGGAGAAGATCATGTCCGACCGGATGCAGGCGCTCAGTTCAGAAGAATTCCAGGATCTGTTGCGTCCGGCCTTCCAGGAAGATGAATGGATCCTGATTGTGGTGGGTGGCTTTCTGGGTGCCATGGCCGGTCTGTTCCAGCTGTTGGTCATGTTCGGGGCCGCGTAATGGAAGGGCTGCAGATCGACGTTGCCACCCTCGGGTGGTTGCTGTTCGCTGCAGCCGGCGCGTCCTCTATCCTGACGCTGATACTGGTGGCGATTCTGGGGCACTATGTGGTTGCCCCAAGAGTGGAGCGCAAGATTGATCGGCGCCTTGAAGAAGGGGCGCAGCGCCTGGAAGAAAACCTCCGAAAACGGTTCATGGATCTGCTGACTGGCCGACCCCGTGAAGTGCTTCGCGACAGGACCCGGGATCTGGCGCGGGGAATGGGCCTGATCGGTGGTGCCAGACGGCCGCCGCCGGATGACCCGGACGATGATCTGGATCGCTGAATCGTTGAGAAATTGATCACATAAACAAAATATGCCGGATTGTTCGACAACTCTTCGGCTCCCCGCTATTTCCTCTCTTATAATTCACCCACGCGTTGATGATGTTGTGTGTTGTTCCCGCTGCATTCGCTCGTGGAATTGCCTTCGGGAGTTTGGACTATGTCCGATGAAAATCAGAACGATAAAGACGGTCGCGTAAACCCGCTGAAAGCACTCACCGGTGCTTCCAGAGATATACGCAAGTACACCCACCAGATCTGGCTCGCCGGTCTGGGCGCTTTCGCTCGCGCTGAAGAAGAGGGAAGCGGCTTTTTCGACGCCCTCGTTGAAGCGGGGCGTGAAGTGGAGAAGCAGACCAAGGACAAGACAGAGTCCAGGGTTGAAGAGATCAAGGAACGGGTTCGCCACCACACCGGCGAAACCATGGAAAAAATGGAAAGGGCTTTTGATGATCGTTTGAACAAGGCGCTGTCCCGCCTGGGCTTGCCCAACAAGCGTGAGGTCGAAGAGCTCGAACAACGGGTGCTGGAGCTGACGCAGGCTCTGGACAGCGCTGAAGAAAAAGCGCCCCCGGCAAAACGCTCGCGCAAGAAGCCCGAGTAA
Source organism: Alcanivorax sp. (assembly GCF_017794965.1). Lineage (NCBI taxonomy): Bacteria > Pseudomonadati > Pseudomonadota > Gammaproteobacteria > Oceanospirillales > Alcanivoracaceae > Alcanivorax > Alcanivorax sp. The sequence continues at coordinate 2,149,951 of NZ_CP051240.1, read as the reverse complement.
TCCAACCAGTGTTGTAGCGCACACCGCTAACCCCTAGTGGTGTCTTTCGACGGGTACCCCCTTGGGTACCCGTTTTTTTTTGGCCGCTACGCGGCTGCATCATGCTTCACGCAACATGCAACACGCAAACCCGGGAACGCTTCCGGGCCTCTGCATTTCTACGAAGCCGCTGTGGGAACGTAGCGCAGCGGAGTAACGCACGTAGTGCGGGGGTGAGCGGAGCGAATAATCTGCATGCAGGCGCTGTGAGCCTTGGTTAGGTGATGAGTTTCGAGTTGCGAGAAGCGAGTTTCGGAAGGCAAAACCAGAAGCATCGAGAGGGTTTAGGGTTTGCTCTTCGGGAGGGGTTTCTGGAATCCTTGCCTCGCTTAGGCTCGGATCGCTTGCAGGCAAGCTCCCACAGCAGGCTCTAGCGAGTCTTTTCCGATGCAAAAAGGCCCGCCCGGTTTACCGGGCGGGCCTTTTTGCATCAGGCATCAGGCGCTCAACCGTCGCAAATCACCAATGAAGGCTTTGCGTCCCTTTGTTAGTATCCCTGAGCATTCATGGATGCCGTTTTGGCTTTGGAGAGAAAGTGTCTGATTGTGTGTTGTTTTCCGAAATGCCGACTGCCTGTGGGCAGGTGATTGCCCGTGCCACCCTGAACGCGCCCAAGGCGCTGAATGCGCTGGGGCTGGATATGATTCAGGCCCTGTCTGCCAAGCTGGATGAATGGGAGCAGCGGGACGATATTGTGGCGCTGTGGCTGGACGGTGCAGGTGGCAAGGCGTTCTGTGCTGGTGGCGATATTGTGCAGATGCACAAATCCATGGTGAAGCATGCCGGGGAAGGGCGAAACCCGTTTACTGAACAGTATTTCGCAGAAGAATATGCACTGGATTACCGTCTGCATCGCTCGCGTATCCCGGTGGTGGTTTTCGGTGACGGGATTGTCATGGGCGGCGGCATGGGCTTGCTGCAGGGGGCGGACTTCAGGCTGGTGACGCCGCGCTCGAAGATGGCCATGCCCGAAATCACCATTGGCCTTTTCCCGGATGTGGGCGGGAGCTGGTTCCTCAACCGGTTGCCGGGTAAAGCCGGGTTGTTCCTGGGGCTCACTGGTGTTCACATCAACGGCCGTGAAGCGGTGGACGTTGGGCTGGCAGATCGCATGGTGGACGGGGATGCGGATGCCCTGTTGGCGGCGCTGGCGGCGCAACACTTCTCGCCGGAAGCCCGCGATAACCGGGCGGTGCTCTACCGCGTATTCAAGCAGCACGAGGCGGACATGAGTGCACTGGCGCATCCGCTGACCGACCATCTGCCACTGATCAACAGCCTCTGTGACGGGGAAAGTCTGCAGGTAGTCGTGGAGCAGTTGCTGTCTGCCAAGGATCGGGACAGCTGGCTGGATCGTGCGCTGGGTACCCTTGCAAAGGGCTGTCCGCAAACCGCACACCTGGTCTGGGAGCAGCTGGACCGGTCTACTTATCTGTCCCTGGCAGAGGTGTTCCGCATGGAATGGTGCCTGGCGGTACAGTGCTCCCTGCACGGTGACTTCCGCGAAGGGGTGCGTGCCTTGTTGATCGACAAGGATGGCAAGCCGGGCTTCCGTCACCGCAGCATCGCTGATGTGCCACGGGATTACATTGACAGGTATTTCGACTGTCCGGCCCCCGTCCACCCACTGGCGTCACTCGGGGAGGGGTGAGGGGCTATGAGTTATGAGCTATGAGCTATGAGCTATGAGCTATAGCTCGATTCGATAGAAAACCCCGGGAAAGTTCCCGGGGTTTGCATTTCTACGAAGCCGCTGTAGGAGCCTGCCTGCAGGCGATCCGAGCCCAGGCGAGGTAAGGAGTTTCGAAAGGCAAAACCTCAAACCTCGTGCTTGGTTGTTGTCTTTTGATCTTCGAGACTCGGTACTCGAAACCCGGCTCTGGAATCCTTGCCTCGCTGTCGCTCGGATCGCCCAGGCAAGCTGGGCTCCTACAGCGGGGTATAGCGAGGGTTTTACCGATGCAAAAAGGTCCGCCCGGTTTACTGGGCGGGCCTTTTTGCATCAGGCATCAGGCATCAGGCATCAATTCAATCTTTCCAGGGCAGGGGGTAGGGCAGTTCATTGAGTTGGCTGTCCAGGGGGGTGTCGTCCTTGTACAGCACACCGTCAGTGTCACGGCGCAGCACCACCAGCGCTGCTCCGCCGTTGCGGGTGTTGGCGCTGATGACCACTTCGCCTGCTGCCTTGCCGTTGCCATCGCGGAGGACTTCGCCAGGTTGCAGGGCCAGGTCGGCGGTGAAGTCCACCCGTTGCATGCGCTGTTTGAGCTTGCCTTTGAAGTGCATGCGGGCCACCACTTCCTGGCCGGTATAGCAGCCTTTCTTGAAGTTGACCCCGCCGGTCACGTCGTAATTGAGCACCTGAGGCAAGAACAGGTCTTCTGCGCCCGGGTAGACCATGCCTTCTCCGGCTTCGATATCAGCCAGTACAGGGCCATTGGGGGTCACCGCATTGCGCCCTTCAGAAAGCGTCTGCCAGCGGTTTTCTGCTTCGCCTGCTTCAACCAGAAGCAGTGCATGGTCTGTATGAGGGTAACGCAGCCACAGCCCTTCAGGGGTGCGAAGGCTCTGCCCCGGTGCGGGCAGATCAGGGGCGAGTTCGCCGCCCAGCATGATGACCGCCAGATCCTCCAACTGTTCAAACTCAACCTTGGCGCGCAGGCGATATTTCATCAGGGACTTTATCAGGGCCTCCCCCATTCCGTCGGGTGTCAGCATCAGGTAATCATCACCGTCACGCACCACGCGGACGCTGACCAGGCCGCGTCCTTTGAGGCTCAGGTGCATGCCGGTCAGGTGGGCGCCTTGATCCACAGCCCGCAGGTCGCAGGAAAGCTGGCCCTGCAGATAGTGATCAGCTTCCTCGCCCCGTGCGCGCACGACGGTGAGGTGCTCAACGGGAGCGAGCCAGGGGGTGTCGGCCGTTGGAAGCAGAGATTGCGTGTCGAGAAAGGCGGACCAGCTCATGAGACTCCTGTGGGGCTTACCCAATCGGGATCAAGTGTCGAGAATTCAGCGGGCATGATAGATAATGCGCGCGCAGTCTGAAAGTCATACACCGGATCTGGATCTCATGAGCAACGAAGAGCTGAAACGTAAATACCGCTGGCAGTGCCGGCGTGGTGCCTCCGAGGTGGAGGTGGTGCTGTATGCCTATCTGGATGATCACTTTGATGAGGACAGTGCGGACAATCAGGCACGTTTCGAAACGCTGCTGGCCTGCCAGGATGCGGATATGTTCGAGTGGTTCACCTATCGCAGTGAGCCCGCGGATGACGAAATGCGAGAGTACGTGAAGCATGTCCTCAAACTGGTCGCCCACGGTAAACGTTAACCTGGTCAAGTCCCGGTATTTTCGCCGGATTCCCTGGCTGGCCGGGGCGTGTCTGTTGCCGGTGGTGGGGCTGGTGGGTTGGCCCTGGTGGGGTAAGGGTCTGTTGTTGCTGGTCATCGCAGCGTGTCTATACCGCTGGCGGCTGCCCCAGATTCGCCAGCTACAGCTGTGTGACAATGTGCTCACGGTGGTGGCGGATGAGGTGCAGGTCATCACGTCGCCGGGGCGCGTAATCCGGCTGGGGCCTTGGCTGGCCATGCAGACGCCCGCCGGGTGGCTGAATCTGTTCGAGGATCAGGCCCCACGGGAACAGCTGCAACCGATTTATCAGTGGCTTTGGCTGAATCGGGTGAAATAATAATAGCTATGAGCTATGAGCTATGAGCTATGAGCTACGCTCGATTGGATCAGGAAAGGCCAAAAGTTCCTGGAGGTGGGTGGTTTCTTTAGCGGCCCGATTCGCCCAGGCAAGCTGGGCTCCTACAGCTATAGTCTGACCTGTAGGAGCTCAGCTTGCCTGAGCGATCCGAGCCCAAGCGAGGTACGGATTCCAGAGGCGAGTGCCGAGTTTCGAAAACCTGAAACCGGCTGTGGGTTCGGGGTTTGATCTTCGCAACTCGCTTCTCGTAACTCGACACTCACTTCCTCGCTTAGGCTCGGATCGCGGTCGAACGACCGCTCCTACATCAATACCTCCACCGCTGAGGCTCGGATTGCGTGCAGGCGGGCTTCTGCGGGGGACGTGCTAAAAGCTCCCCGGCACCAGCACCGTATCCACCGGGCTTTCCATGCTGTCGGGGTAATCGCGCATGAAATGCAGGCCACGGCTTTCCTTACGCTGCATGGCCGAACGGATGATCAATTCGGCGATCACTACCAGGTTGCGCAATTCCAGCAGGTCGTTGCTGATGTGGTAATTGCTGTAGTACTCGGTGATTTCATTCTTCAGCAATTCGGCACGGTGCAGCGCCCGCTGCAGGCGCTTGTCGGTTCGCACAATCCCCACGTAATCCCACATGAAGCGACGCAGCTCATCCCAGTTGTGGCTGATCACCACGTCTTCATCGGAATCTGTCACCTGGGAATCATCCCATTCTGCATCATCACGGGGCTGCGGCAGGTCACTCAGGTGGGCGCTGATGTGGTCGGCGCTGGCCTTGCCGTAGACAAAGCATTCCAGCAGCGAGTTGCTGGCCATGCGATTGGCACCGTGCAAGCCGGTGAAGCTGGTTTCGCCGATGGCATAGAGGCCGGGCAGGTCGGTCTGGCCGTGCTCGTCGATAATGACACCGCCACAGGTGTAGTGAGCGGCGGGGACTACCGGCATGGGGTCACGGGTGATGTCGATGCCCAATTGCAGGCATTTGGCATAGACGGTGGGGAAGTGCTCAATAATAAAGTCGGCGGGCTTGTGGCTGATGTCCAGATAAAGGCAGTCGGCACCCAGGCGTTTCATTTCATGGTCAATGGCCCGTGCGACCACGTCCCGGGGGGCCAGTTCGCCGCGATCGTCAAAGCGGTGCATGAACCGGGATCCATCCGGTAGCAACAGGTGGCCGCCTTCGCCCCGAATGGCTTCGGTGACCAGGAAACTCTTGGCCTTTGGGTGGTAGAGACAGGTGGGATGGAATTGCATGAATTCCATGTTGGCCACCCGGCACCCCGCTCGCCAGGCCATGGCAATGCCGTCACCGGTGGCCACATCCGGGTTCGAGGTATAGAGGTAGACCTTGGAGGCCCCGCCGGTAGCGAGAATCACGGAGCGTGCCAGTACCACATCGGTTTCGCCGGTCTTGATGTTGTGGATATAGGCGCCGCAGCAGCGTTTTTCTCCTGCATGCTCCTGCAGAATCAGGTCTACAGCCACCCGGTGCTCGAACAGGGTCACGTTGTCCCGTTGCCGCACCTGGCCGATCAGGGTGCTGGAGATGGCCTTGCCGGTGGCATCGGCGGCATGAATGATGCGGCGGTGACTATGGCCCCCTTCGCGGGTCAGGTGGTAGGGCAGGGTGCTGCCGTCATCGCCCGCATCCAGGCGGGTGAAATCCACCCCCAGGTCGATTAGCCAACGAATGGCATCCGGGCCATTTTCCACGGTGAACCGCACGGCATCGTCATGGCACAGGCCGGCACCGGCCACGTGGGTGTCGGCCACATGGCTCTCAAGGGAATCCTGCTGGTCCAGCACGGCTGCCACGCCGCCCTGGGCGTAGTAGGTGCTGGCGCTGGTCAGCTCTCCCTTGGAGAGAAGGGCAACCTGACACTCATCGGGCAACCGCAGGGCAGCGGTGAGTCCGGCGGCGCCGGAGCCAATAATGAGTACATCGTGTCGGTAGGTAGCCATGGGATGTCCTGTGTGAATGGCCTGAAAACCGCGCCAGTATAGCGGCGAACCGGGTGACGACTAAATGACGGAAATGACGAAGCGGAAAATTCTCCCGGGGATCGTGGAACTCTGGCGTGCGGTCCGGGTCACAAAGGGTCTGGAATTGTGCACGTAATGTGAAATGCTTGTAAATCAACGGCCTCCAATGCATGGAGTGTGGCCGTGGCAATAACAACTGCTACAATAGTGGGTTATGAGGTCGGGAAACCGACCGTCCACAGAATTACGCATTTCGCGATAGATCCGGGGGATCGGTGTCAGACGAACAGTTGGTCAAGAAAGCCAAATCCGGCGACCAGCGCGCCTTTGAGGTGCTGGTGCGCAAGTATCAGCAACGTATCTTTGCGCTGATCAGCCGTTATGTACGTGACCCGGATGAAGTGCAGGATGTGGCTCAGGAAGCCTTTATCAAAGCCTGGCGTGCGCTGCCCCGCTTTCGGGGTGACAGTGCCTTTTACACCTGGCTTTACCGTATCGCGGTGAATACCGCCAAGAACCATCTGGTGGCCGCTGGTCGGCGTCCACCCCGTTCAGACCTGGATGCCGCTGAGGCTGAACAGTACGCCGGGGCAGAAATGCTGCATGAAATTGGAACCCCGGAGTCTCTGGTGTTGTCAGAAGAATTGGAGGCAGTGATTCACTCGGCCATCGAGGAGCTGCCCCAAGAGCTGAAAACGGCTGTTACCCTCCGTGAGTTTGAGGGCCTCAGCTATGAGGACATTGCGGAAGTGATGGACTGTCCGGTCGGTACGGTGCGTTCGCGCATCTTCCGGGCGCGGGAAGCGATTGATACGGCTGTTCGCCCTCTGTTGGGCACGCAGCGAGGCGAGAAAGGGTGAGTGTATGAACAGGGATTTGGAAACGTTGTCCGCATTTCTGGATGGTGAAACCAGCGAGCTGGAAACCCGTCGTGTAATGCGTGATATCGATAATGCAGAACTGGATACGCTGTCCCGATGGCAGCTGGCCCAGGATGTCATGCATGGTCATTCATCCGTGGCGGTGCCTGCGGATTTCAATGCCAGCCTGTCGGCGGCACTGTCCGCCGAAGGTGCACCCGCCAAGCGTCCTGCCTGGCTGGGCGGTATGGCCCGGCTGGCCGTGGCCGCTTCTGTGGCCGCAGCGACAGTGGTGGGCTGGCAGACCTGGGAAGGCAATGTGTCCGGGGGCGCTGACGCCACGCCGGCACTGGCCGCCGCCCAGGACACCCGTTTGAACCGTCCCTTTGCTGAAGCATCGCTGGTGTCCCAGTCCTTTGGCGCGACGCCGGCAGCGGCTACCACGCCGGTCTCCGCTTCGCCGCGGGTGAATGAAATGCTGCTGCGTCACAGTGATTTTGCTGCCCGCAACAGTGGCCAGGGGATGATGCCTTTTGCTCGTCTGGTAAGTATGGATGCCCGTAGCGGAGCCAAATAACGGATGAAGTTGCGTGTTGTTGCCCTTTCCCTGACCCTGCTTGCCCCTGTGCCGGCGCTGGCGGAAGTATCGCCAGCGCACGCCCAGCTCCAGGCCATGTCCCAGGCCAATCGCTCTCTTGAATACACCGGCCGCTTTCTTTACCAATTCGGTGCTGAAGTGAGCACCATGGAAGTCAGTCATGCAGTGATTGACGGCAATGAATACCAGCGACTTACCCATCTTGATGGCCGCCTGGTGGAAGTGCTCCGCCGCGGTGATGAGGTCATATGTGTGCACCCGGACCGCAGTTTGACCCGGATGCAGAAAGCGCAAGGTGGGCCCATGGGGCTTGCCCAGCGTCTGGCCGATGATGTGCCCGCCCAATACAACATTCTGGTGGATGGTGACGGCCGAGTGGCCGGTCGCACCGCTACCCGGGTTCGTGTTGCTCCCCTGGATACCCATCGCTATGGCTACCGACTATGGCTGGATGATGCTTCCCGGTTGTTGCTCAAATCCGAGGTGGTGGACGGCAGTGGCGTGGCGCTGGAGCGGGTTGAGTTTGTCAGCCTGGACCTGAACCCGTCGCTGACCCTGGCCGATTTCGAGGTGCCTGCCGCGGTAGGCCAGAATGAACTGCAACCGGTGGCCAGTGACCATGAGGCAAGCCAGCTGCGGGTACAATCCGCGTGGCTGCCTGCCGGGTTTGAAGCGGCCGATCAGGATTGGCGCAGTGGCGATGGCAAGCGCAAGCCGGTTGCCGCCCAGGGCTATTCAGACGGTCTCGCCGCGTTCACGGTGTTTGTGGAAACCGTGGGAGAGGGAGCGGTTGAGGAAGGGGTGAGCCGGGTAGGGCCCACCGTTGCCGTCAGCCGCCGTCTTGCCGCGCCCAGTGGCAACTATCTGATCACCCTGGTGGGCGAGGTTCCCCAGACCACGGCGGAACGCGTGATTCAGGGGGTCAGTGTCAGGGACGCCCGTCACTGATGATTTATGAGCAGGGGGTGGTGGTGGCTGTGGCCCCGGACGCTGTCTGGGTAGAAACAGTGCGAGCCTCAACCTGTGGCGCCTGCAAGGCGCGTTCAGCCTGTGGTCATCATATGATCAACCAACAGCAGTCGGGGCAGCGGGCCCGACTGCGGGTTCCCGAAGCGGATACCTCTGCGTATCAGGTGGGGGATACGGTTACCCTTGGGCTGCCGGAAGGTGCCCTGATGCGGGGTGCCCTCTGGGTGTACGGCCTTCCTCTTTTGCTACTGTTTCTTGGCGCTCTGATCGGCGCCTCTCTGCCTGTCACGGCGGTGGACGCCTCAGCCCTTCTCGGTATGGGCGGTCTGCTGGCCGGTTTCGTGATTAACCGTGTCATGAGCCATCGAAGTGGCCATAATCAGGCTTATCAACCTGCGCTGGTGCCGCCAGGGGATGATGGCTGCCAGGTGATACAGGTCCAACCTCTCAAAAAATAAGGAGAACTCCATGCGAAAATTGCGCCCCGTAGCTGCGTTATGGCTGTTGGTGGTACTCAGTTTTCTTGCTGGCTGCTCCGATTCAACTTCGTCCTCTGAACGTGCGGAACCCCTGGTAACCGGGTTGCCTGACTTCACCCTGCTGGTGGAGAAGGAAGGGCCGGCCGTGGTGAATATCAGCACGGTTACCCACCAGGAAGAGGAAGATCTGCAGGAACAGATGGAGCAGATTCCCGAATTTTTCCGCCGCTTCTTTGAACAGTTTGGCGGCGAGGGTGCGCCCCGCATGCCTCAGGATCGTGAGGCACGATCGCTGGGCTCCGGCTTTCTGATTTCCTCGGACGGCTATGTGCTCACCAACAATCATGTGGTTGCGGAAGCGGATGAGATCATGGTGCGCCTGCAGGACCGTCGCGAGCTGAAGGCGGAGTTGATTGGTGCCGATGAGCAGAGTGATATCGCCTTGCTCAAGGTTGAGGGCGAGGATCTGCCTGTGGCGGCGATCGGCTCCTCTGCGAAGCTGAAGGTGGGCGAATGGGTGCTGGCCATCGGTGCGCCCTTTGGGTTTGATAGCAGCGTGACCGCCGGCATTGTCAGTGCCAAGGGCCGCAGTCTGCCCAGCGACAGCTATGTCCCGTTTATCCAGACCGATGTGGCCATCAACCCGGGCAACAGCGGTGGCCCGCTGTTCAACCTGAGTGGTGAGGTGGTGGGGATCAACTCCCAGATTTTCAGCCGCTCCGGTGGCTACATGGGGGTGAGTTTTGCGATTCCCATCGACATGGCCATGGATGTGGTGTCCCAGCTCAAGGAGCACGGCAAGGTCAGCCGGGGCTGGTTGGGCGTGCTGATTCAGGAAGTAGACAGGGATCTGGCCGAGTCCTTCGGACTGGACCAGCCCCGCGGGGCGCTGGTGTCCCAGGTGCTGAACGGCTCTCCCGCGGAAGAGGGCGGGGTTCAGCCGGGGGATATCATCACCGGTTTCAACGGTGAGGAAATATACCGTTCTTCCGAGCTGCCGCGCTGGGTCGGGCTGGTCAAGCCGGGCGAGGATGCGGAACTGACCGTTATCCGGGATGGCGATGAAGAAACCCTGACAGTGACTATCGGGCTGCTGCCGGACGATCCGGGCCTGGCTATGCGGGGTGGTATCAGTGGTGAGGACGGTGCGGATGCCCTGGGGCTGAAGGTACGTGCTGCGACCGACGACGAGTTGGCAAAGCGTGATATCAAGGCCGGCGTGGTGGTTACCGAGGTGAACGACGGGCCTGCGCTGCGCGCCGGCATTGCCAAGGGCGATGTGCTGGTGACCCTGAATAACGCCCCCATGGAAAGCCCTGAGCGTTTCGCGGAGGTGGTAGCGGCACTGCCAGAGTCCGGTACCGTGGCGGCCTTGATCAACCGGGACGGGACTCCCCGTTTTCTCGCCCTGAAGCTCAAATAATCCCCGCCAGGGCATTATTTCACGGCGCAGCACGGCTGCGTCGTGCAACTGCCCCCCGTTATCCGCTAGAATCGCGACCCTTGTTTGCCGTTTTCTGATTTCGGTGCCACCGGTGTTCCGGTGGTGTAAGGCCCTGTTGTGATGGGCCGGTGCGGCAGCGACTGATTGCTTACAAGGCCCTATGACTGACATCTCGAATATTCGCAACTTCTCCATCATCGCCCATATCGATCATGGCAAATCCACCCTGGCGGACCGTTTTATCCAGGTCTGCGGCGGGCTCTCCGACCGTGAGCTCAAGGAGCAGGTACTGGATTCCATGGAGTTGGAGCGGGAACGAGGCATTACCATCAAGGCCCAAAGCGTGACGCTCTATTACAAGGCCCGCGATGGAGAGACCTACCAGCTGAACTTCATTGATACCCCCGGGCATGTGGACTTCTCCTATGAAGTGTCCCGTTCCCTTTCCGCCTGTGAGGGGGCGTTGCTGGTGGTGGATGCGGCCCAGGGCGTGGAAGCCCAGTCGGTGGCCAACTGCTATACCGCTATCGAGCAGGACCTGGAAGTGCTGCCGGTACTTAACAAGATCGACCTGCCCCAGGCCGAGCCTGAAATGGTGATAAACGAGATCGAGGAGATCATTGGTCTGGATGCCCATGATGCCTGCCGGGTTTCCGCCAAGACCGGTGTGGGGGTGGATGACCTGCTGGAACAACTGGTTGAGCGTATTCCCGCCCCGGAAGGGGAGCGGGATACTGACCTTCAGGCACTGATCATCGATTCCTGGTTCGATAATTACCTGGGGGTGATCTCCCTGGTGCGGGTGAAGGATGGCGTCCTCAAGAAGGGCGACAAGATCCTGGTGAAGTCCACCGGCCAGACCCATGTGGTGGACCAGCTGGGCATCTTCACTCCCAAGCGTACCGAGACCAAACAGCTGGAAGCCGGTGAAGTAGGCTGGGTGAGTGGCAGCATCAAGGACATTCACGGTGCGCCTGTGGGGGATACCCTGACCCTGGCGAAAACGCCGGATGTGGCAGCATTGCCGGGCTTCAAGAAGGTCAAGCCGCAGGTGTATGCGGGCATGTTCCCGGTGAGTGCAGATGATTATGAAGACTTCCGTGATGCACTGGCCAAGCTGACCCTCAACGACGCTTCCCTGTTCTATGAGCCGGAGACGTCGGATGCCCTGGGCTTTGGTTTCCGGGTTGGTTTCCTGGGCATGTTGCACATGGAAATCATCCAGGAACGTCTGGAGCGCGAATACGATCTGGATCTGATTACCACCGCGCCCACCGTGGTCTATGAACTGTTGCTGTCCGACGGCGAAACCATCTACGTGGATAACCCCTCCAAGTTGCCGGAAGGCAACAAGATCGAGGAATTCCGCGAACCCATTGCCCGGGTCAATATTCTGGTGCCCCAGGAGTTCGTGGGGAATGTGATCACCCTCTGTGTGGAGCGTCGTGGCAGCCAGATCAATATGCAGTATCTGGGCAAGCAGGTGGCCCTCACTTACGACATTCCCATGGCCGAAGTGGTGCTGGACTTCTTTGACCGTATCAAGTCTGTGAGCCGTGGCTTCGCTTCCATGGACTACGCCTTCGAGCGCTTTGAAGCAACCAAACTGGTGCGGGTGGATGTGCTGATCAATGGCGACAAGGTGGACGCCCTGGCCATGATCTGTCACCTGGACCAGTCCGCCTACCGCGGCCGGGCCCTGTGTGAAAAGATGAAAGAGCTGGTGCCACGGCAGATGTTCGACGTGGCGATCCAGGCGGCCATCGGCAGCAAGATCATTGCGCGCCAGACCGTGAAGGCACTGCGCAAGAACGTGACGGCAAAGTGCTACGGTGGTGACGTTTCCCGTAAGAAGAAGCTGCTGCAGAAGCAGAAAGAAGGCAAGAAACGGATGAAGCAGGTGGGCAATGTGGAGATTCCGCAGGAAGCCTTCCTGGCCGTGCTCAAGGTGGATGATTAATGGATATTGATATCGGTTTCTGGCTTTCCCTGGCGCTGCTGGTCACGCTGATCGTCTGGGGGCTGGACAAGGCCCTGAAGCTTTCACAGAAAGAGGGGCCGGTGGCGAATGTGGTGGAAACCTCCAATTCGCTGATTTCAGTATTCTTTGTGGTGCTGGTGATCCGTTCGTTCATTGTCGAGCCTTTCACCATTCCTTCAGGGTCCATGCTGCCGACCCTGAAAGTGAACGATTTCATTCTGGTCAACAAATTTGCCTATGGCCTGCGTTTGCCGGTCACCAATACCAAGATCCTCGACACCGGTGAGCCGGAGCGGGGCGATGTCATGGTGTTCAAGTTCCCCGAAAACCGTAACCAGAACTTCATCAAGCGGGTTGTGGGGCTGCCAGGGGATACCATCCTGATCAAGGATAACCGGCTGTTCATCAACGGTGAGTTGGTGTCACGCAATGTAGTGCGGGAAGTGGACAATGGTCGATACTGGCAATCCGAGTACATTGAAACGCTAGGCGGCGTGGAGCACCTGATCTGGCAGGAAGGCAAGATCAACCCCTTTACCGGCAAGAAAGTCGCCAAGATGAACCTGGACGGAGAATGGACTGTGCCGGAAGAGGCGTTCTTCGTGATGGGCGATAACCGCGATAACAGTAACGACAGCCGGGTTTGGGGTATAGTGCCGGATGAGCTGGTAATGGGGGAGGCCTTCCTGATCTGGATGCACTGGAAGCCGATTTTCTCACTGCCCAGCTTTTCCCGTAATGGTGCCATAGACAAGGTGGAGGCAAATTAAAATGACGACAATGCCCGCTCGGCAACGTGGACTTTCCCTGATCAGCTGGATGGTTATCCTGGTGGTTGTGGTGATTCTTGGTACGGCAGCGTTTCGCATGATACCGGCCTACATGGAATACAACACCGTAGCCACGACTATCCGTACAACCCTGCAGGATAACAGGGCGGCGATGATGTCCGAGGGTGAAATCAGGGAAAGTATTCGCAAGCGTTTTGTGCTCAATCAGGTCAAGGTGATCAGCCCTGACGACGTTGACGTGTACAAGGACGGTGCCTTCCTGAAGGCGGAGGTTGACTACGAAGTGCGTGAGCCCATGTTCTACAACGTCAGCATTGTCATGACGTTCCAGGAAGAGTTCAGCAAAGACGTGCGCCAGTGACCCAGAACCTGGACCGTTTGATGCCCCGCCTGGGGTACCAGTTCGCCAATCAGGAACTGCTGGCGCTGGCGCTGACACATCGCAGTGTCAGCCGCCACCGCAATTACGAGAGGCTAGAGTTCCTGGGGGATGCCCAGCTCGGGCAGATCATCTCCGTGGCCCTCTTTGAACAGTTTCCCGATGCTGCGGAAGGGCAGCTGACGCGCATGCGGGCGTCCCTGGTGCGTGGCCAGACGCTGGCGCAGGTAGGCAGGGAGCTGGGCCTTGGCGAGCACCTGCTGCTTGGCGGCGGTGAACTGAAAAGCGGCGGTTACCGGCGCGACTCCATTCTTGCGGATGCCCTTGAGGCTATCATTGGCGCCATGTTGCTCGACGGTGGTGAGGAAGCTTGTCGCCAGGTTGTACTCGGCTGGTTTGCAGAGCGGCTGGAGGCCATCACGCCACAGAGCGCCCAGAAAGATGCCAAGACCCGCCTGCAGGAATGGCTGCAGGCGCGCAAGTTCGAATTGCCGGTATATCAGGTGACCCGGGTCGAAGGGCTGGCCCCCAAGCAGACCTTTGATGTGACCTGTGAACTGGAACAAATGCAACAAACCTTCATGGCCCAGGGAGGCAGCCGCCGCAAGGCAGAGCAGCAGGCGGCAGCAGAAGCGCTGACCTGGCTGGAGCAGCAGTATGACTGAGCACACCAATACTCCCCGTTGCGGCATGGTGTCCATCGTCGGCCGTCCCAACGTGGGCAAGTCGACCCTGATGAACCACCTGATTGGGCAGAAGGTCAGTATTACCTCCCGCAAGCCGCAGACCACCCGTCACCGTATTCACGGTATTCATACCCGGGATAACTACCAGATCGTGTTCGCGGATACGCCTGGCATCCATACCGGTCAGGAGCGTGCGCTGAACCGGGCCATGAACGATGCTGCCGTGTCTACCCTGAGCGGGGTGGATGTGATCTGCATGATGGTGGACGGGCTCAAGTGGACCCCCGGTGACGAGCATGTGTTGGGGCTGTTGCCGGCCAACCCGGATGTGCCGGTGCTGCTGATCATCAATAAGGTGGATAACCTGGAAGACAAGGCCGAGTTGCTGCCTTACATCGAGAGTCTTACCGGGCGTTATCCCTTTGATGCCGTTGTGCCGGTGTCTGCCCTGAAAGAACAGAACCTGGAACAGCTGGAAAAGGCCCTGGTCGAGCGGCTGCCCGAAGGCGACTTCTGGTACGACGAGGATCAGCTTACTGATCGTAGCCTGCGTTTCATGGCTGCGGAGATCATTCGCGAAAAGGTGGTTCGCCAGCTCGGTCAGGAAGTTCCCCATCAGGTCAGCGTGGAAGTGGAGCTGTGGGAAGATGGCCCGCGGGTCACCGAAATTTCGGCGGCCATTCTTGTTGAGCGTCGTGGCCAGAAGAAGATTCTGATCGGCGACAAGGGCGAACGGATCAAGCAGATCGGTACCCAGGCCCGTGAAGATATCGAGCGCCTGATCGAGCGCCGGGTGATGCTCAACCTGTGGGTGAAGATCAAGGCTGGCTGGTCTGATGATGCCCGTGCCCTGCGATCCCTCGGCTACGATGAGCCCCGTTGATCAGACTCTGCAGCCGGCCTGGTTACTGCATCGTCGGCCATTTCGTAATACCAGCCTGATTGTTGAGCTGTTTCTGCCCCGTCTGGGCCGGATCGGCGCGGTGGTCAGGGGAGGGCGGAAGGATCCGTCCCTGTCCCCCTTTCGTCCCTTGTTGGTGGAGCTGAAACCCTCCGGGGAGATGTATTCCCTGCGAGGCTGTGAGCCACGTGGCCAGACGCTACAGCTGCAGGGCAAGGGGCTCTACTGCGGCTTCTACGTCAACGAGCTGTTGACCCGGCTGCTCCATCGCGATGATCCTCACCCTGATCTGTGGCCCCTCTACGAGCACACCCTTGCCGCCCTTTGCCAGGGAGAGAGGTTGGATGTGATTCTGAGACAGTTCGAGATGGGGCTGCTTGAAGAGATGGGCTACGGTATCAATCTGGGTTATGACATCCTGGGCGAACCGGTCCGCTCGGACTGTTACTATCAGCTGGATCCTGAACAGGGCTTGCTGGTTGCCGCCCAAGGCTACCCGGGTTCTGATCTGCTGGCCATGCTCAACGGCGACTGGCAAGCAGACACGCGTCGGACCGCCAGGCAGTTATGTCGGGCCTTGCTGGCCCCGCATCTGGGCGACAAGCCCCTGAAGAGCCGCGAGCTGTTCCGGGAAAAGTGAAAATCAGCTACGAGCTACGAGCTACGAGCTAGAAAAACATTCCGAGAGTCCCCGCACGGAGGGCCTCATAAAAGCGTTTAAGGTGAATTTCATGTCCAGAGTCCTTCTCGGCGTTAATATCGATCACGTTGCCACCCTGCGTCAGGCACGTGGCACCCGTTATCCGGAGCCGGTGCAGGCGGCGTTGGTGGCGGAGCAGGCAGGGGCGGACGGGATTACCGTTCACCTGCGTGAGGATCGTCGTCATATCAATGACCGGGACGTGGAGCTGCTGGCGCAGACGCTGCAGACACGCATGAATCTGGAAATGGCGGCCACCGAAGAGATGGTTGCCATCGCCACGCGGATCAAGCCGCCGCATTGCTGTCTGGTGCCGGAAAAGCGCGAGGAACTGACCACAGAAGGAGGACTGGATGTGGTTGGCAATCAGGCCTGGATTGCCCAGTGCTGCACGACGCTGGGGGAGGCCGGCATTGATGTGTCCCTGTTCATTGATGCAGATCCGGCGCAGATACGTGCCGCCAGTGAATGTGGTGCCCCGACCATTGAAATCCACACCGGCCACTACGCCGATGCGGAAACCCCTGAGGCTCAGCAAAAGGAGCTGCAGCGCATCCGTGAAGCCACTGCGTTGGCACTGGAACTCGGCCTGGTGGTAAACGCCGGCCACGGCCTGCACTACCACAACACCCTGCCCATTGCTGAAATTCCCGGCATGAACGAACTGAACATCGGCCACGGCATCATCGCCCGGGCAGTCATCAGCGGTTTGCATCAGGCGGTGAAAGACATGCGCGATCTGATAGATCGTTTGAACGCCTGACGCTCGACGCCGGATGCCTATTGCCGGAAAAGAACGCTCTGCGCAAGGCAAATCCTGGCCTGGAGGCGGCACTCCCTGAAAGGCTCTAATGGTGTAAAAATCTGAGGCTCAGCCTGCCGGTTATTGCTAAAACGGGGTGATGAAGAACAATCGCAAGAGGTAACCCGGTGTGGTGGTTTTATCGTCGGGCGTCAGGAATCTGGCAACCTCTACGCAGGATCAGGGCGGAGACATTCTTCGCATCGCTCCTACCTGCTTACCCACGATGAACCTAAAAAAGCTCCGCACCTTTCCGGGTGCGGAGCTTTTTAGCGTCAGGCGTCGGGCGTCCAGCGTCAGGCCTTACTACA